>JAQBGV010000124.1:0-15391 GCA_032128395.1 Planctomycetota bacterium
CTTTGCGAAAGCTCCCTCAAAAACACAGCCCCCCCTAGAAATTCCGCTTCACCCTCTTCGCGATCTTGCCCGCACTGATGCACCCGGTGCAGACTCGCATCCGCTTCACGGTGCCCCCGACCTGAGCGCGGATCTTCTGAAGGTTCGGCTTGAACGCCCGTCGCACCTTGCCGGTGATCTTCGTCCCCACTCCGCCGAGGTACTTCGCCTTCCCTCGGGTGGTGACCTTGTTCCCGAACTGCGTCTTCTTTCCGCAGATCTCGCAGACGCGTGCCATCAAATCCCTCGATTCCCGTCCGATTCAGGTCGTTCACACCCGAGCGGCTCGGCTCATGCGAAAAGAAAGTAGCGGCGCAGGGACTCGAACCCCGGACCCAAGGATTATGATTCCTTTGCTCTACCAACTGAGCTACGCCGCCAGCGAGCCCGAGAGTGTAGTCAGACCGGCCAGGAAGGCAACCCGCATCTCACGCGTCCCCCTCGGTTTCCGACGCTTCCCCCCGGCGCGATCTGCCCCGGTGAAGACCGCAGTGGCCGACCTCGTTCGCGCGCTCCTCGAGCTCGTCCTCCCGGGGCGTTGCCTCGCCTGCGGGGAGTACCTGGGGACGAGTTCGAAGCCACTCTGCTCCGCCTGTCTCCCCCAAGCTCCATGGCCCCCGCCGGCCTGTGGTCGCTGCCTCGGCCGCCAGGGCGACCCCTGCGCGCTCTGCCGCGTCTCTCCCCCCCGGGTCCCTCTGATCCGGCTCGGGCCCCACGAACCACCGCTCAGAACGATGCTGCTCGCAGCGAAGTGGGGTGGAGGAGGAGATCGGGTGCCAGTTCTCGCGCGATGGCTCGCAGAAGCGTGCCGCGGAGGATTGGGATCGCCGGTCCCGATCGAAGCGGTGACTTCGGTCCCCCGAAGTCGCTGGCGTCGTCTGCGGCACGGGCGGCCTCTTTCGGAGTCCCTCGCCGGCACACTAGCGGTGGAGCTGCGCCGCCCACTCCTCCCTCCGCCCCGCCGGCACGGCGGCCCTCCCCAGGCTGGACTCGGAGCGGCAGCACGTCGTCGTGCCCCGCACGGGGTCTTCTTCGTCCCGCCGTCCCACCGCGCACGGATCGCGGGGCGCACCATCCTCCTGGTCGATGATGTGATCACCACGGGCGCGACCCTCACCGCGTGCGCGGAAGCACTCGAAGTCGCGGGAGCGAAACAGGTGATCGGAGCGGTGCTGACCTTCGCGCCCTGATCGATTTCCGTACAGGGGACGGCGCGTCGAGTCCGAGTTCCGACAGCCTCCTAGCGTTTGGTCGCCACCACGTAGGCGATCCAGGCGTCGGTGTTCTCGGCCCGTTCGCGTCGGGTGAACACGCCATTCCCATCGCCATCCTTGTCGGTGCCCTCCCAGTACACTTCGCTCCTGGCGAAGCCCGCCTCGCTCAGGACGTCGCGCATCTCCGCGAGTCCCCAGATGCGCCAGTCGTAGGAGAAAGCCTTCTTCATCTCGCTGCCGTCGGGAAATCGGAAGTGGATGTGACAGATCGCGCGGTTCCCGATGCCATCGAAAACATCCTGGTCCCAGACGTACGTGAAGCCATCGACCTCGCGCTCCTCCTCGAGGAGAGATTGGACCTCGGGTCCCCCCTCGATGTCGAGGATGAAGAGTCCCTCGGATGCCACGTTCTCGAACGCCGCACGGAAGTACCGAAGGAGCTCTTCGCGGGTGAGAAAACAGAACCAGGAAAAGTTCAGAGCGCTGACGATATCCGCCTTGCGATCGAGCACGTCGAGGGCGTTCCCCTCCATCAGCTCGACCCGCTGGCGGGCCTTGGCGGCGAGTGGTGCACGGTTGTGCTCCTCCCCCCACCGGAGCGGATCGGGATCGATGTCCACCCCGAAGGCGGTCATTTCCTTCGAAGCCGCCGCCCAGGCGCACGAGAGAAAGCCGGTCCCGCAGAAGTCCTCGCGCATCAGCAGGGGGAGGCGACCGAACTCCTGCTTGAACACTCGCTTGAAGAACCGGATGTCCGCGACGGGCTCTTGGACACTCTGTTGGTAGAGATCGTGCCGATCGGCATGACGCGCGAGGGGGATGCGCGACTTCTTCTTGCCGGACTTGCCACCCTTCTTCGATTTCTTCGGGCGGTCCTTTTTCCCCCGCGCCATCGCGTCGTCCTTTCCATGGATGCGGAACTGTTCATCGCCGTCGTCATCGCCGTCGATTCACGGAACCGCGGGATCATGCCGAATCGGTCACGCACTGCAAGGCAATCAGCCGGTTACAGTTCCGTCAGGAGCTCTCAGAGCTCCGTTGATCCGTCGCCGCGCAGAACTCCACCGAGTTCGGCCGCGATCTCCGCGACCGGACGGAGGTGATCGATGCGGAGCGCGATCCGTCCCTCGACTTCGACCGCAGTCCCCTCTCCGATCGCAACCGAGAGTGCGACCAAGCGCACTGGCTGGCCGCGGGGAAGCAGAAGAAGGTCTACTCCGAGCGCAGCGCCGGTCAGGTCGCCGAGGGGGACCTGTTTCTCCCCGAACACTGCGAGCACCTCGATCTGGCGTCCGAGGAGTGCGGAGAGTTCGGCGAAGGGGTCGGGGGACTCTGGCCTCGCCGCGATACGGCTCATCTGTGCCCCTCTCCCCCCACAGGTGCTGAAGGAGTGGCCCACCCCCCGCCCCCCGGCTATCCTCGCGGCGAGTGTAGCCATCCGGGAGGTCGGGGAAACGGAACTCGGGGGGAACGAAGGATGATCGGTCTTCTGGACGGCCTTCTCGCCGCCGCCTCCCCGACCCTCGACGGGCCGATCATCGGGGTTCTGCTGCTCCTCCTCGCCGCTCTCGTCCTGTTCGCCACCGAGTGGTTCTCGGTCGACATGGTCGCGATGATGGTCGTGCTCGCCCTCACCGTGTCGGGGATCCTCGGAGCTGAGCAGGCCCTGCTGGGGTTCGGGCACCCCGCAGTGATCGGGGTCGGAGCTCTCTTCATCGTCAGCGAGGGGCTCCTCCGTACCGGTGCACTCGGCGTCGTCGCGAACCGCCTCGAACGATGGTCGGGGGGGAACGAGGGGCGTTTCCTCGCCCTGATGCTCGGGATCGTGGTGGTCAGCTCCGCGTTCCTGAACAACACTCCGATCGTCGCCATGTTCATCCCGATCGTGCTCGGGATCTCGTTGAAGATCGGGATCAATCCTTCCCACATGCTGATCCCCCTCTCCTACGCGGCAATCCTCGGCGGAACCTGCACGATGATCGGAACGTCGACGAACATCGTCGTCGCTTCGATGGTCGCCGATGACCCGCAACTGCGCCCCCTCGGGATGTTCGAGTTCACTGCGCTCGGAGTGATCCTCAGCGGCGCGGGGCTGATCTACCTGATCTTCTTCGTACGGCGCCTGATCCCGGATCGCCAGACGATCACTTCGCTCACCGCGCAGAGTGGCGGCCGACCGATGCGCGAGTACGCGACCGAACTCGAAGTGCGGAAGGAAGGGGGCCTCGTCGGCTGCCGGTTCGAGGAGACGCCGCTCGCCGATGCGTCCGGCGTGCGGGTACTCCAGTTGATCCGCGGCGAAGGGATCATCTGGCCACCCTTCGAGGGAACCACCCTCTCGGAGGGGGACGCGCTCGTGATCGCGGGTCCGGTCGAAGACTTGATGGCGCTCCAACAGGAGCGCGGGCTCAACTCCCTCGAGGAGATCCTCGCCGGGAGCGGAGGGGCGCTCTCGAGCCGCGAGACCGAACTCGCCGAGATTCTCGTCCAGTCGAACTCGAACTACGCGGGGCAGCGACTGGGGGAAGCACAATTCCGCCGCCGATTCGGAGTGCAGGTGGTGGCGATTCTCCGCCACGGGATGCATCTGCGGCAAAAACTCTCCGAACACCCGCTCCGGGTCGGGGACGTCCTCCTCGTCCAAGGGTCTCCGGAGGGGCTCGGGCGGATCGGTTCCGAGGATGGCCTGGTCTTGTTGAGCGGGATCGAGCACGTCGCGATCCGCCGTGAGAAGGCGCCGATCGCCCTCGGGATCCTGGTCGCAGTGATCGTGCTCCTGGCCACTCGAGCATTCCCGATGGCGACCGTCGCTCTCATCGGCGCGATCGCGATGGTCCTCTCGGGATGTCTGCCGCCGGGAAAGGTCTACGAAGCGGTGCACTGGCGAGTGCTGGTGTTGATCGCGGGGATGCTCGCTCTGGGACTCGCGATGGCCGAAACCGGCGCCGCAGACTGGGTGGCCCACCACCTCGTCCACGGATTCGAGTTCGTCGGTCCTCGTGGATTGGTCGTCGTGACCCTGATCCTGTCTGCCCTGATGACCGAGGCGATCTCGAATACCGCGGTGGCCGCCGTGATGCTGCCGGTCGCCCTCGGCATCGCCCGAAACCTCGAGATCGATGGGGCTGCGGTCTCCCCTTACCCGTTCATCTTCGCCGTCGCCTACGGTGCGAGTTGCAGCTTCCTCACCCCGATCGGCTACCAGACGAACACGCTCGTCTACGGAGCCGGAGGCTATCGCTTCGGCGACTTCTTCCGGGCCGGGCTACCGCTCGTCCTCGTCGTCTGGGTCATCGGCGGGACGCTGATCCCCATCTTCTGGCCCCTCCTTCCCTGATGGAGACGCTCGGTCGTTCCGAATGAAGAAGACGGGACCCGCGACCACGAAGGCGCGTCCGGTGTCCGAGCCGCGTATGGTCGAGCTCGCGGCGGTGATCAGGAAGTCGCGCCCGCCATCGCCGTCGACGTCGCCGATCCCGGTCGCGTCGAAACCGAGGTGGTCGCCGACCGTGCGGCCGTTCCAACTGACGAGCATCTCAGAAGTCGCCCCCGAGTAGAGGAACACGGATCCCCCCCCACTCGCACTGCGCGAGGTCAACCAAGCGCCGACCACCAGGTCGGCATGGCCGTCTCCATCGACGTCTCCCGCGATCGCATCTCCAATTCCGAACCCCTCGCCGTAGCTGCCGGTCAAGGTGAGTATGCGGAGGCCGTCCGCTCCAGAGTGCACGATCAGGCGTCCGGAGTTCTTGCCGCGGGCCCGGTTCCTCCAGTCGGAGATCGAGAAATCGAGGACGCCGTCCGCATCGACATCGCCGATGATCGACACGAACATCTCACCGAGGCTGCCTCCGGTCTCATCGGCGTCGATGGTCGCGAGCAGGGTCGCCGCTTCCCCCCGGAACAGATACGCACGACCGCGACGACCGACCCCCGCCTTCCCCGCCCCGATCACGAGGAAGTGTCCCCCCGCTCGAGCTGCTCCCGCCGCGGCGCCACCGAGTCGATCCCCCGCGCGTTCTCCGACGATGGCATGGAACGGCTCGAGATCGCGCCCCGACAGGAGCTGAACTCGACCGGCGTCCTGGCCGTCTCCGCCGTCGAACCCCGGCGCCCCGACGAGGAGATCGGGGATCCCATCGCCGTCCCAGTCGTCGATCCCCCGCGCTTCGGCGCCGAACTGATCGCCTCGCCGATCTCCGGTGCGTTCCAGCAACAGCTTCCCACCCCGGCCGGAGTACACCGCGACGCGACCCGCCATCGCGTGTTCATCCCCCGGTGCTCCGATGATGATGTCGTCGTACCCGTCGCCGTCGATGTCCCCCGCGGCACCCACCGCGGTCCCGAACTGGTCTCCGGCTTCGCCCCATACCTCGAAGAGGAGCTTGCCGGACCCCCCGGAGCGCACTTCGACCCGCCCCGCCGGCTGGCCCTCCACGCGCGCGTAGGGGGCGGCGATCGCGAGATCATGAACGCCATCGCCATCGACGTCGCCGGCATCGATGCCGACCCAACCGAACATCTCGCCCTCCGCGCGCCCCTCGAACGAGTGAATCACTCGCACGCGGTGCGAGAAGGGGACGAGCGAAGACTCAAAACGAGAGAGCAGTTGCTGATAGCGAGCGTCGCCCGAGAGCGAAGCGAGATCCGCGTCATCGCGCAGCCGGTCGAGGTCCCGAAACCCACCCTGCCAAGCTCTGTCGAGCCATCGGATCGACTCATGGGGGTGTCCGAGGAGCGCATGGGCACGAGCGGCATCGAAGGAGGCGGCGGCGAGGTTCTCGGGGTACTCCGCGGCCCTCTCGTGCGCGGCGGCGGCCGCCTCGATCTGCCCCGTGGCGTGGAGCGCTTCGCCGAGGAGACGGCTCGCAACCGCGTTCTCGGGTTCGCGGGCGAGGAGTGGCTCGAGGATCTCGATCGCGAGCTCGGGCGCACCACGATCGATGTGCGCCATCGCGACGGTGATCGCGTCCGGAGTGTCGGAAATTGGAGCGGCGAGATTCGTCATCGCGAGGAGAGGGGCGAGCAGGAAGAGGATCGGCGCGCCACCGGTCATGGGGGCCTCCTTTGGTGGAGTTCGTCTGACCCACACAGTGTAGAGGTGGGGACCAACCCCGCACAGCAGTGCCTTCTGTCCCATCTTCCGGGGGTGCGCTCCAAGGAGATCCGGATCGACGCTACGGTCTGAGATGCAACTCTCCGAAGAGCGACGAGTCCTTGCCGCCGGTCATCCCAGGCGTCCACTCGATCGCACCGCGATAGCCGTCTCCATCGTCATCGTTGGCGATGTACGAGAAACCGAGGACCGCACCGGGCTCGAGACCGATTCCGGGGAGCCGCGTACGTGGGATGCGCAGCTCGTAGCGAATTCCTCCGGCGAACGGCACCGCGGCGACGTCCGCCTCTACCACGGCTCCGGTGCGTCCGTCGGGGCCGGCGTACCAGCACCAGACGAGGGGCCCGACCGGGGTGAGCGCGACCCCGAACTCGAGATCCGAGCTCGAATAGCCGATGTCGGTCCCGGGAGCTGCAGTCAGCGCGAACTGCACCGAGTCCCCCTGCCAGATCGTCGCCGCGCTGTGGCTCTGTCGCTGGAGATCGTCGGTGACCTCGAACGCGAGAAAGAGTCCCCCCGAGTCGTAGCGCACCGCGGCCCGCGCCTCCCCGAGTTCCCCTTCGGAGTGCGTGAACTCTCCGTCGTCCCACTCGGAGAGATCGCCGTCGATCCTGATCGTCTCGGCGGCACGCCTCGCGCGTTGGACGGGGGCGACGGTCGTCTCCACGCTGGTCCGGGAGCCTCCGGGGCCCGCGGCCAGCAGAACTCCACCGCCCGATGGTCGATCGAGCGAGATCGCGAGGCTCACCTCGAGACTCTGCTCGCGGTTCTCGTCGGTCGAAGGCGTGAACGCGCGCGCGATCTCCTCCACCTGCCACCCCTCCGGTGCGCGGATATCGAACGTGCTCGCGGCGTCGAGGCCGCGAAGGCTCCGCGCGACCAGATTGGCGACGCCGATCCCCGACTCGGTGATCCGCACGCGGTCGACATCGAACGAGAGGAGCACCTGGCCCGGATTCTCGAGGAGCGCGATGCTCTCCCCGTAGGTGACCTCGCCAGCCGCCGTGAAGCGCAGAATTGCGTAGCTGTCGACCCGCGTGGCGAGTCGCGCGACCACATCGACCTCTCCGAACGGCGGCAGATCGATCTCCTGTTGCCACTTCGCGATCCCTGACCACGCCACCATCGGGGTGATCCACGAGGCGACCCCCCGCAGGGGTCCATCGGTGAGGTTACTCACCGTCGCCCGCAACTCCCCCCGTGGCGGGACGAGGGTGGCGAACGGGACAATCTCTACCGACGGCGAATCCTCCGCGGTGCCACGGTCGCGGACCCAGATCGCGGCGGTGATCGCCCCGCCCGGTTGCGGAGTGGTGATCTCGATCGCCGACCGCCCGCGCCACGAAGGATCCCGCGGGATGACGCGCACCAACACTTCGACGTCTTCTCCGGGGCCCACTTCGACCTGGGGAGGATCGAGGATGACTTCGAGGCCGGCCGAAGCCCGACTGGTCAGGGGGACGGCCCACGTCCGGGAGCGGTGGCCATTCACGACGTGAAGGCGAGTTTCGACCCCCTCAGGCCCGATGACGAGCGCGCGGTCGCGCGGGGCGAGCGCGAACACTCCGTTCCCGTCGACCCCCTCCCCCAAGTTCTCGAGCCAGTACGCGCTGGGACTCACGACGCGGCGCTCGAGTCCGAGTGCGACGGGAGGGGTCTCGCTCCGCTCGAGGCGAAATCGGATGGTCGCGACCTCGTGCGGCCCCATCGTCAGATGAAACGCGCCGACCTCGTCGGCCTGAAGTTCCCGGCCGGTCGACTCGAGCAGGTCGATCGCCGCCGCGTTCGTCACCGGGAAGCCCGGCCGGATGATCGCGTCGGTCTCGCTCCCGGTGCCGTTCCAAACCCGAGCGACCACCTCGCGGAGCGGGGCGGTCTCCTCTTCGTTCCACTGTGCGAGGTCGTACCCGGCGGGCTTGAACGCGGTGAGGAGGACCGAGGCGGGTTCGACCGCGAGCCAGCTCCGCCCGTCCTCGATCGTGCCGTCCCCGGCGCGATAGAGTTGAGCGATCGGCGGGTGTTGAACCTCTTGCCCCCGGGCGGCGAGATCGGCGGTCCGGTGGTCCCCCTCGTGGGGGACGATCGCGTAGCGAAACTGGTGGCTCCCGTGCATCACCCCGAGGGGCGAACCGTCGGGGTGCGTGCGCTCCGGGGGATCGATCCACAACCCCGACGGCCAGCTCGTGCAGCTCCGGAGCAGGTTCAGCGCGATCATCCCGTTCGACTCGACGCGGCAGGAGACCGTTCCTCGGTTCACGATCGCGATCCCTCGGTCGGCGACCGACGGTCCGGGAGCGAGACGGCAGGATTCGACGGGAAGCACGACCGCGCCGTCCCGCGCGAGCGATGCGAGGAACAGCCGCCTCGATTCCGCGTCCGATCCCAGGAAGAGCGTCGGCAAGTCGACGCCGGCTCCAGCCGGGCCCGGCTCGAGATAGCGGCAACCGCCGCGATCCGCGGGAGGAAGGCCGTCCGATTCGAGGGCGGCGACCAGGTCCAGCTCCCCCACCCCACCGAGGTAGAGCCGGAAGTCCGGAAGGTTGGAGTCCACGTCGAGATCGCCGTAACGACGAGCATCCTCTCGGGTGATCGTCGACGTCACTCCGAGCGAGACGAGGGCGCGCGCGATCTCGTTCGCCTCACGCATCCGTTCTGGCCCGGCGGAAGCTCCGACCACGATCTCCCCCACCCCGATCGCTCGACGGATCAGGGGGCCGTCCGGAACCACGACCTCGATCGCGGCGACCCTTCCGAGACCGACCCAGTGCCCGCAGGTCTGATCGAGGGTCCACGGGTCCGCCGCGACATCGACGTCCCGCGCGTAGGGGCGGCCGATCACCGCAGCCGCGGTCTGGAACACCGGCCGAGCTCCGGGGTGACGGAAGGGGAACTCGACCCGGAGGAGCTGGTTCCGACCCTGCCAGCGGGTGATCGAGGTTTCGCAATCGATGCGCCGGGCTCCGGGGAGGAGTTCGATCGACTGTCGCTTGGTGAACTCGGGGTACTTCGCTTCGAGCTCGAGACGGTACGGGCGCGAGGCGTCGGGGCGGAAGAGCCGCGCTTCGACGCCGGTTCCCGATCGACGCGCACCGGTCGGCGCGAGGTGCCACGGTCCCTCCCCGTGTCCGGGGAGGACGGCGTACTCCTCGACCAACACCACATCGTTCGCCGGACCATCGAGGAGCTCATCCCCGGTGGCTCGATCGATGATGCTCACGATCGCACCCCCGAGCGAGAGGTCGAGCTCGACGCGCAGGTGCTCGTTGACCAGCACGGGTCGGGAAGAATCGACCGAGGCGATCTGGTCCACGGGCGGTTCCGGCGAGATGCGCCGGACGCCGATCGGAGGGATGTCCGCACGGTACAGCTTGCCCCGACCATCCTGGACGTCCTCGGCGAGCCACCACCCCTGGCGCGGATGGGCGACCGGGTTCCAGACGAGAGGTCCGTCCCCCTCGACGTGCTGCGCCAGGGAGCAGAGCGCTGCAAATCTCACCGCGCGGGCGATCTCGAGCGCGTCGCGGTAGCTGAAGAGAATGTCGATGTACACCTGGTCCGACATCGATCCGGTGACCGCGTCGTGGTGCGCGTTGAAGAGCAACTGCCGCCACGCCCGGTCGAGAGCCCGGTACGGATAGGCGACCCCTTCGATCGCCGCGATCGTCGCGAACAGCTCCGCCTCGCGGAGGGTGTTCTCGACTTCGCGTTCGGCGAGCTTCAGATCGGCGAAGGAGACCCCACAACCGGTGTAGATCGGATTCATGTCGCGTGTGATCACCGGCGGAACGATTCCCCGATCGCGAATCTCGTCCTCGACCGCGGTGAAGAATCCATCGGAGGTGTCGATCACCGCCTTCGGCGCGATGAAGGCTGCGTTCCAGTCCCGCACGACGTCCGGGAGATTCTCGAGGGGGCGGATGAAGTCGACGTGGAGCGGGAGGAGCACGTGGTGAGTCAGCGCGGGGCGCTTCAGATCCCCGAACATCTCGGAGACGATGGCGCGAGTCACCTCTCGGTCACCGGAGGCGCGGTTCGAGCCACTCGCAAATTTCGAGTAGGCGTAGAAGTAGTGCCCGCTCAGGTAGTGGGTGAGGATCCCCGCTCCGTCCGGGGAGACCCACATGAACTCGCTGGGGAAGTTCACGCGATCGCGGTCGGTCCCCCACTGGTGGAACGGTCCACGTCCGAAGACCCCGCCGCGGTGTCCGGCTCGACGCATCAGACCTGGGAAGCTCGGGTCGTGTCCGAAGACGTCGCACTGCCAGAAGACATCGCCACTGCCGCCGAGCACTTCGCGTTGCCAGAGGGTGCCGTAGGCGACGTTGCGGATCGCCGCTTCGAGCCCGACGAGGGTGGTCGAGAGTTCGTTGTACGTCCCTCCGACGATCCCCGCCCGTCCCGCCTCGACCTGCGCGAGCAACTCCTCGCGCCGCCACGGTCGAGCCTCGAGGAAGTTCTTCAGATAGGGGAGTTGATGGAATGCGACGCGGGTGTCCGGGTCTTTCGCCAGCCAGTCGAGGTACTCGCCGACGAGTTCGATCCCGGGGCCGACGTGCGCATCGAGAAGCTTGCCGGTCTCCATGTAGTTCGCTTGAGTGTTCCACCACACCGGATCGAAGTGGAAGCCGGGGATGAAGTGCAGCACCCAGTCCGGGTCGGGGGGGGCCAGCTCGAGGCGCTGATGGAACGCGGACTCTCCCGTACCGAAGTGCACGTCGAGCGGGAGGACTCCCCCTTCCGGCGGCATCGGGACGGGAAAGCGCAACACGCGTCCCCCCTCCCCCGGCCCCACCCGGACCCGGGCGAGCTCCGCCCCATCGAGACCGACGACGAGCAGGGTCTCCTGAAACTCGAGGGGACGCTCGATCTCGACCTGGAGCATCGCCCGCGGCCCGTCGTCGGTGCGGACGATCAGGTCGGTGCCGGTCGCGGTGAAGGGGGGAATGGCCCCAGGCTCGGACTGCGCACCGCTTGCGTGGGGAAAGATCGCAGAGATCAAGATCAGGATGAGGAGATCAGCGCATCGAACTCGGAAAAACCGCCGCATCGTCGCTACTCCTCCTCCGGCGTCCTCGCTGCGAAAGGTACCGGCTAGGAGGAAGGAAGTCAGGGAGAAAGCAACGTCTCCTAGCGAAAGGACGGCCGAGGAGGTGTCGAATGCAAGGCGCGGGGTGGGGGCCGACCGCAGGCGGGGCCTGCGCCCCGTCGAGGATCGACCGCCACCCCGCAACGCAGCAGACGGCACCTCATCGGCCGGCCGGGCATGTAGTTAGGGGCAGAATGGGCCTTGCGTGCAGACGAGCGGACCCGGCGACGGGTCCAGTCCACATCCCGGGAACGGGGCCGGCAGACTCGCACCGCCGCCGAAGATGTAGTCGAGCAGATTGACGGCATCCGCGATGTCGAGAACCCCTCCATCGTCGGAGTCACATGCAGCCTGGCAATCCGGCGTCTGTCCCCCCGCGAACATGTACAGGAGCAGATACACCGGGTCGCTGATATCGATCGAGCCGCCCGAATTACAGTCTCCTCGGACGAAGAGCGGCCCCGGCAGGCTCGTCGGGTCCGCAGGGTCGCTGCCCGCATCGAGCTCGGTCCGGTCGTAGTAGCCGTCCTCATCCCGATCCACCCCAGCGCGCACGCCGTTCCCCAGGGGTACCGCGGTGAAGGTGATCTCCGCCCCTGCTGCCGCGTCGATCCGGAGCGAGTCGATCGAGATCGTCTCGCCGTTGCGGTCGGACTGGAACAAGTTCAGCGACGTCCAGACCCATCCGCGCGCTTCGCCGTTTCGAATCCCGTGGGCGATGATGTCGATCCGCTGGGCGAGCGCCTCTCCTTGGAGCAGCTCGAGGAGATCGATGAGCGCAGCGTCGCCGTTGTTCACCCCGTCGAACGTGAGTTGTACGCCGACCGCAGTGTGCGAATCCTGACTCGCGCTTCCCGGCAACTCTGTGATGTCGTTCAGGCTGCCGAGGGGGAGCTCGGAACCGGAGAACGAGAGGATCAGGGCGACGAGGTTTGCGACGTCCTGGTCGGAGACGACGCTGAAGGCCGGCTCTGCGACGAACTGCGCGATCGAATCGACCGACCCGTCGTGAAGAACTCCGAACCCGGAGGTGTTCTCGAGTTGAGTGGATTCGAACCCGACCTTCTTGTAGGTGTTCCGGAGCTGGGGAGTCTTGATACTGACGTTGGTCGAACCATCGACGCTGACGATCGAGTGGTGACGCTCCCCGTTCGGACCGGGGGGGATGAATTGCGCACTGAAACCGACGAGTGCGACATCCGCCCCCATGCCGGTCGGCAGGGTGTGGCAGGTCACGCAATCGAGTCCCCCGTCGAGGCCGCCGAGGCGGTAGCGGACCAGCCCTCCGATCGCGTTGCCGTTCGGCAGCGGTTGTCCCGCCGGCGCGAATCGACCGGTGGTGTAGTGCCCGTCGAGAGGGAGGCTGGTCGGGAGCGAGTTGTCGAGGTTCCGGAACGGGTTCGGGGGGAAGGTGATCGTGGCGAGGAAGTCCTCGAATTCCTGCATGCTGGTCGCATCGAGTGGCGCGTCGTCGCCGAGGAGACCGAAGAACGCCCCCGCGAATTCCTCGAGGCCATCGCGATCGCCACGCCAGTGGTGCGGCTCCTTACCGATGATGTCCTGGAGCGTCTGAGTGGTCATCGGCCCCTTCATCGGGTGGTACGGCGGGCAGGGGGGACCGAGCAAGAAAATCCCATTGTTGCAGTTCCCTGTGAACGCACGCATCGCCCCGGACGGATCGCCGAGGTCCCAGGCGAGTCGGTCCATCCGCGCATCGATGTGACAGCTCGCGCAGGCGAGCTGACCGAGCCCGCTGGTGAGCTGCGTGTCGTACAGGTGGGGTCGGCCGATCTTCACCGCGGCGACGGTCGGATCATGGAACGGCACCGTAGCGGCAATTCCTAGGGTGTCCGTGTTGATCGCGACGATCGACCCGTCGAAGTGCTGATGGACGTACAGGCGTGACCGGAGCTCGTCGAGAGCGAGGCCGCTCGGCCCCTCCCCGACCGTGATCGGGGTTCCGGGAGCGATTCGGGTTCCCCCGGTGTCGATCTCGATCACGTTCGCAGAGCCTTTCCCCGCGATCCAACCGCGAGTCCCCGCCGCGTTCCAGACGATCGCGCGGGGATCCCCGATGGAGAGGTCCCGATCGGCGATGGGGATCGAGGAGGTGAGGTAATCGAGATGGGGATTCAGATCGACGATCGTGTTCGCGCTGCCGTCCGGCGCCGCGAGCGCCAAGTGCACTCGGATGAAGATCCCGGTCAGATTCGGCTCGAAGCGCACCTCGTTGATCGCCTCGGTTCCGACGACGGTGATCTGTCCAGTGACCGGATGCACGCCGATCGCCATGTCGGTCGTCATCAGTCCATCGACGTAGCTGACCAGCAGAGTCGAGGCATCGATCACCGCGACGTCGTGGTCGGGGAGGTCCCAGCCGATCGGCCGGCCGGAGAGTGCGGCGTCGGGACCGGAGACCAGGTCGGACCAGTCGCCCCCGTTGTCATCGACCCACGTTCCGGGCGCGACCTTGCGGACGATCAGTCCGACCGCGGGAGGAGCGGGGAGCCCGATCGCGATCGCTGGCAAGAACGCGGCACCATCGTTCGGGGGAGGGTTCAGGCCGGAGTACGGTCCTTGCGGAGAGTTGACGACGTTCGGCGGAAATCCGAGGGTTCCCCCGGCCCCGCCGCCCCCGAGGAGCGTCGTGGCGTTCCCCGAGTCGAAGATCGCCGCGTAGACCTGCGTCCCGTCGGCGCTGCGTGCGAGCGCGCGCGGCTCCTCGCCGAAAATCTCGACCACCACGGGGGGGATGGTGAGGTCGGCCGGGTCATAGACCCACACCTCGTTCTCCTGGCTCATCGAGACGAACGCACGCTCCGGAGTCCCCGCGAACACCACGTCCCCGGGCTCGTCCCCTACCGTGATCGTGGCGCGCACGTTCCCGGTCGTCAGGTCGACGACGCTGACCGAGTCACTGATCGAGTTGACGACCCACACTTCGTCATTCGTGCGGGCGCGCACCGAGACCGGGTCGATCCCGACCGGGATCGAAATCGTCGGTACCGGCACTGCACTGGTGATGTCGTACACCTCGAGCCTCGCATCGGCGAGGTTGACGGCGAGCAGGGTGTTCCCGTCGGGGGTGATCTCGATGGGGTGGACGGGCGGGGTCTCCCAGTTGGTCCAGGTGGACTGGGCGGAGACCGTCGCGAGGGGACAGGCGAGCAGGATGAGAGCGTGCGAGATCGCGCGCATGCGTGCGTTCCTCTCGTCGGAGTTGGTTCGATCGATTCTGGTGGGGTGGCCCCGGTCCCGATGATACCCGTACGCGGAGTGGTTTGGGACAGCCCGAACAGGGATCGCGGGTAGGTTCTGACCCAGGAGCCAGCCCCGGATGGGGGGGATGCCATCATCCCCCCTACTCAGCCGTCCCCTTACGAAGCGAAAATGCGGTCCATCCGCTTCGCGATCTCCGCCAGCCGCTCTCGGTTCCCCCCAGGAATCTCCGCCGTCCCCCACCCCTCGTAGCCGATCTCATCGAGCGCGCGCATCACCGCGGGCCAGTCGCAGTCTCCTTCGAGGAGCTCGACGCTGAAGCCCTTCCAGAGCCCCTCGTCGTCGCGGCGCTTGCGGCTGTACTCCTTGATGTCGAGCTTGAGGATCCGCTTCCCGAGGATCTCGATCCACTGCTCGGGCCACCCGTAGTTGATGATGTTGCCCACATCGAAGTGCCAGCCGATCTGGTCGCTCTCGAACTCATCGACGTACCGCGCGGCTTCCATCGGGCTGAGCAGAAACTGGTTCCAGACGTTCTCGAGCGCGATCTTCACGCCGAGTTCCTTCGCGAGCGGCAGCACCCTTCGGATCTCCTCCTGGCTCAGGCGGTAGGCACTGGCGTACGAGATTTCCTTCGAGACCACCGCAGGGACGAGCAGCACGGTCGAGGCGCCGTAGCGTTTGGCATCTCTCTCAGCGCCGTTTCGAGCCCCTCGC
>JAQBGV010000125.1:0-50269 GCA_032128395.1 Planctomycetota bacterium
CCTCGACGAGGGGTGCGAGAGCCTGGTCCTGCACCTGAGCACGCAGAAGCGAGGCGGGCCCTTCATCGACTGGGACGAGGACTCGCTGGAGAACCTCGATCAGGACAGCGTGAACTCCCCCGAGCTGAAACTCGATCTCGACTGGATCTTCGGGAACGATGAACTGCGCGAAGTCATCGATCCGTGGGGGACGCCGTACTTCTACATTCACAACCGTGATTACGAGAAGACCTTCTTCGTCAGCCACGGCGAAGATCACACCCGGGTGTCGATGCAGGCTGCGCGGTCGGAGAAGATGGCGACCTTTCAATCGCCGACCCAGTTCCAGCTCTGGTCGGCGGGCCCGAATCGGAAGAACGAGAACGGTAGCGGGGATGACATCGTTTCTTGGTGAGATCTCCTGGTGAGCCGAGTCCGATGCTGAACCGAACCCTCGGCTTCACACTGATCGAACTGGCGATCGTGCTCTCCATCCTCGCGCTCGTTGCGGGGATGTCGATCGGGGTGTACCGCACCGTCATCGGCCAGAACTCCCTCCCCATCGCGGCCTCGCAAGTCTCCTCGATCATCCGCGCGGCGCACAACTTCTCGGTCTCGTCGGGGCTTCCGAGTCGGGTGTACATCGATGCCGACCAAGGGCTGATCACCGCGTTCGGCTATGAACTCGTCGCCGCCTGGAGCTTCGAGGACCTCGAGCCGTGGGCGGAGGGGGATCGGCTCGCCCGGGGCACCGAGATCGTCGGTGCGTTCGGCGAACTGGCAGAGGTCCAGGGGGTCATCGAGGTCGGGGATGGACGGATCGGACGTGGAGTGGTCCTACTCGATGAAGGTGCCTCGCTCGTGGCGCAGCGCCGTCCGCGTTACGATGCCCCTCGAGGATTCAGCCTCGAAGCATGGGTGATGTTCTGGCCCCCTCCACTCGCGAAGGGGGAAGGGAGCGACCGGCGCGGCGCCTGGAGCGACCCGCGGCGGCAGGATCGGTTCGCGGTGGTCTCGCGCCCGGGGAGCTGGGAGATGGGGCTCCTCGGCGATGGTGCGCTGTATGCGGTCATCGGTGACGCGGACCATCCGGAGTCGAGCGGAACCTACGCCGCTGCCACCGCGAGTGGCGAGGTCATCGGTTCACGCTGGACACACCTGCGCGTCAGCTTCGACGGATTGGAGCTCACTCTCGAGGTCGACGGGATCGCGCGGGAGTGGGCCCCCGAGGACTTCGAGAAGGTCGACCCCCGCGACTGGCCCCCATTGCCGGAAACCGTTCCCGCGGGGGACCACGAGCTGATGATCTCCCACCCGAATCGCTTCTTCTTCGGGGCCATCGACGAGGTGAAGGTTCGGGTTGCGCTCGAGCCGAAGAGCTACCGATTGCCGGTGGAGGTCGGGTTCCTCGATCCTTCTCGCCTGGTCCGTTTCGACACCCGAGGAAGCCTCGATCCGATTCACCATGCAGACGCGGTGCTGGTGCGGATCGGTGAGCTCGGCGAAGATCTCGTGGAAGAGGTCGGCTCCCCGGCGGGTGGGACGTCGGTCGCGCCGGTCGAGGCCGCTGAGGAAGAGGCACTCGCAGACGAGTCTGAGTCCGAGGAGGCCATCCTCGGGGATCCGGTCGGTGCGCTCGCCCGTTACCTCGATGAGCAAATCCGAGCGGCGAAGAGCGGTGAGGGAGGTCTCGATGGGGACCCCTCGCTCGATCCGAATCGTGCGACGCCCGGGGAGGGAGAGCCGGATGCCGGTTCCCGCGAACGCGGGGTGAAACGGATCCACCGCATCATCATCGATCTGACCGGAACGATCCGTGGATGAGGAGTGCACGATGACGAATGATCGTCGAGATCGACATGACCACGGGATGGCTCTGATCCTCGTCGTGCTGGTCCTCACCGCCCTCGTGGCGATCGGGACGCCGTTCGTGATCTCGATGAAACTGCAGGAGCGCGGATCGGTCCACGTCGTCGCGCGACAGGAGGCGCACCTCGCCGCGCTCTCCGCACGAAATCACGCGGTCGCTCACCTGTTCGGTTCGCACGCGAATCGGGAGCGCAGCCTCGTCGACGAGGATGGGATCCCCGCCGACAAGTACGACGACTGGCAGGAGCTGCAGACCACCTTTTCGGCCTCGCTCGCTCTCGATGATCCCTCGGTATCGGCGACAGATCCGTCGACCGGTTATGCGATGCGCGGGGGAAACGCGAAGCGCACCCTCGATGCGACCGTCGAGGACGAGCTGGGGAAGATCAATCTGAACACCGCGATGCCGAATCTGATCGGCAACCTGCTCGCCGGGAGCCATCTCTCGGAGGCGATCGACTTCGACCAAGTCGTGACCGAGCTCCCTCTCGATGATACGACGGCGTTTCCCGCGGACGATGATCCGGACACCGTCGATGGGGTCGTCGCGATCCTCAACCCGATCTTCTTCACCGTCGAAGCGGTAAGCTACCGCGGCAAGACCGAAACGCACCTCACCGGGTGTTTCCGCGGAGAGTATCTCTCGGGGACCTGGGAGAACCAGAAGGGATGGCCGGTCTTCGATCTGCGCGGCCTCAAGGTGTTCTTGCACCGCTACTACGACCTGAGCGAGGGGAAGATCGATACCTTCCGCACTCCGCAAGCGATCCGTGAGATCGCGGACTGGTCGGTCATCCCGTACTTCCTCGAGACGGTCGCGATCTTCGGTCTGGACCTGAAGAACATGCAGGAATTCGGGCTGACCCCAGAGATGCTCCTGCGCGCCGGGTTGGGGGACTACCTCGACAAACTCGATCGCCCCGAGCAGGAAGTCGACGAGGAGGAGTATCGCGAGACCCGACGCACGCTGCTCAAGGTCGGCATCCCGGCGGAGGCACTCGACCTTCTCGAGCAGTTCCGCGGCAAGGCAGGATTGATCCACGCGGGCAAGCTGGCGAAGGACTTCGATCTCAATGAGGTGAAGGCGAACGCCTTCAAGGGGATCTTCGAGTCGACGATCAAGAGCGAGCTCGATCGAGTGCGGAAGCACGCCCGCGGGTACTTCCCCGCGGCGATCCGATCCTACATGGAGATCTACAACAAAGCCGGTCTCGAGACCTTCACCGCCGCGGACTTCGAGCGGATCCGGGACCTGGTGACCACCACCTCGCCGATCGATGCACTCTGGTCCGAGGAGCAGATGGTGATCGGCGAGATGAACACCGATCCGATCTTGGGTGTCCCGGCGATCCTGCTCCCCCGGTACGACCACTTCAATCCCGGCACGCTGGTGCGCATCCGGAGTCTACTGGACCCGAAGAAGCTCGAATTCCATCTCGCAGCCGGGGCCTTCCCGACGAACATGGGCCAGAGGGGGATGGGTCGAGGATCGATCATTCAGGGAGGGTTGATCCTCAAGGACGCCCTGAAGTTCGAGTACGTGGAACGAGAAGCGGTCGTCTCGGCGATGCTCCGCCACCCGGTGAACATCAACACCGCACCCGCCGCCGTGATCGCGGCGGTCCTCACCGGGATCTCGACCGATCGATTCGGGAACCAGTTCGATTCCGTCACCGCCCCGGAGGCGCGGAATCTCGCCGATGTGATCCTTGAGAATCTGCCGATCTCTGGGTGGGACGAATTCCGGGAGCTGGTGCATCAAGCGGCGACCGACGAGATCATCGACCCGGACGACGTCGAACCGATCCTCCTCAACGCGGTGAATCCCAACCACCCCCGGCTGTCGATCTCGACCACGGGGTTCTGCTTCAAGTCGGGAGACGTCTACACGATCGAGGCGTCCGGGGTCGTCCGGAATCCGGCCGGGGTGGAGCTGGCGTCGAACCGGTTTCGCGAGGTGATCGAGATCGCCCCTCCCGAGCCCCTGACCTACGAGCTGTCGACGCAGGATGAGTGGACCAGTTGGCTCTTTCGGCGTCCCGCGACGAGCGCAAGTCAGTGGTCGCGGCAGACCACGCTGATCCCAGGCCGTACCCAGAATTTCTTCACCACGGGACCGGTGCCGCTCAACCAACGCGACTTCGAAGCCCCGGCTCTCGACAAGGGGGCGCTCCTCGGCCTCACCCTCGACACGCCTGAAGTCGGTGGGGTGAGTGCGTGGGTCGAGCACTTCTTCGAGAGCGTCGAAGGGCTGGACCTCGCCCAGGGGGCATTCCAAGGAGATGTCCAGGACCTGATCCGACGACCGTTGTCGATCGATCTGTGGGTGCGACCCCTATCGGGTGGTGGCGGGGTGATCTTCGATACGCTCGCCGATCCGGGCCAGCCGTTCGAGAGCCGGATCCGACTCCGGGTCGAGGCAGACACGCGAGAGCTCGTCTTCGAGATGTTCGACGACGCGCGGATCACCCAGTGGAGTCGCACGATCTACCCTGCCGCGGAGATTCGCCACCCGCTCGCTGCGACCGAGTGGCGCCCGAACACCTGGGTTCATCTCTCTGCGTCTTGGGGGTCGACGACCCCGGGGGACCAGGTCTTGATGATCGATCAGCGCCCGGTCGGTCGGCACAGCTGGGTTTCGAGTTTGGCGGCGTTCATCGATGAGAACGCGGAGAGCTTCGTGGTCGTGAAGGACCCGGACTTTGCGTCGAGGCTTCCGAGCGTGGGGACCTTGTGGGTCGGCGGTGAAGTCATCGAGTACACCCAGCGGGACGGGAGTCGATTCCGGATCGGCGCGATCGGTAAGACCGGAGAGGCGCTGAGCGGGCGAGGGCGGCGAGGCACGCCACGCATGGCACATCCCGTCGGGACCGCCGTGCGTCCTTTCGGGTACTCGATCGACGTGATCCCGTCCGACCCGAAATTCCCGGCGGGGACGATGAACATGGCCGTGGTCGGGGGTGGGGGAGCGCGACTCGAGGCGGAGCTGCTTCCACCCAAGGAATCGGTCACCTCCATCTCGGGGATCCCAGGGTACATCCCGGGGAACAATGCGCCTTCGGACAACCCTTATCCGAAGATGAGTTGGATCGAAGTATTCGGAGGCTCGGCGTTCATCGTTCCGCTGTTGCCGAACCAGACCGTTCTCACCGCCCTCTCCCAGGTCGACCCCGCACAGCTCGGTTTCCCCGAGAATGGCTACTTGTTCGTTCGGTATCTCTTCCGACCCAACACCGCGCAGCCAGCGGACCCGTGGTACGTGGAGCAGGAATTCATCCGCTACAAGGGATTCGTCCCCGGCAGCGTGCCTCAGAGCTACTCGTTCTCGCTCCTGCTCCGTGGTTGCTTCAACTCGACCCCGATCAACTCCACGGGCCCGAACTTCCTCGGCGCAGGCAATCGGCAGGTCGAAGTCTGGTGTGTCTCCGTCGAGTCCGACTCCCAGAGCCTCTCCGGCCGCTATCCGCCGAGTGGGGTCGTGCAAATCACTCCTCTGATCGGTGACGTGGAGTGGGTCCTGTACGATTGGATCGCGGAAGATCGATTCTTCGTCGCCGATCCCAACTGGCACTGGCGGTCCTTCCGAGGATTCGCGGGGGATATCGCGACCGCGGATGTGGTGTTCAATACCCACGCCGCGAAGCTCCCTTTGGTCCCGGTCCTCCGGTTGCTGCGCCCCGGACCGGAACGAGGGGACCGCGTGCTCCTCGCCGCGACGATCGATCCCCTGAACCCGCACCAGGAGCCGGCGGTGCTCCCCGTTCGAAAGGTAGCCGACGGAGCGAGCGGGGTCTTCGTCGGAATCGATCGCCCTCCCACCGGCACCTACCTGACGAATGAGTTGCCGCGACTGCGGCGCTTCCCGACCGGCGAACTCCCCGCCCGCACCAGCGGGGTGATGATCTTCGGCGAGAGTGCGGAAACCGGTGGGGGAGAGGTGCTGGCGGCGACGATCGACGAGGTTCGCGCGTCCCAGATCCGGGGGGAGGGCGATTGGTTCGCGGTCCCCGTGGATCCAGATGGACAGCCGCGGTGGACCCGAGGCTCGAACGGTTTGGGCCAGATCCGGGATCTCCGAACCGACTACAGCGATGCCTCGAGTGTCGACCCGAGGAAGGAACTCGACCGCCTGCGCATCTTCCCAGTCACCCGCCTGGTGCAGACGCAAAACGGGATCGGATTCGACGCCTCCGTCGGGAGCGACTTCGCGAAGGGGCGGTCGGAGGGGTTGCTCGCCTTGGGAGGTGAGATCTTTCTCGGGGAGGAGTCCCCGCCGAACACGGCTGGCCAAGTGATTCTTCTCCAGGACCTCTTCGATCTCCCTCGGCTGATGCGTACACCTCCCGTTCCTCCGGGAACGGTGGTGACCGTGACGCTGCGTGAACCGCGTCGCGAGGTGATCCCCGAGGTCAAGGTGAACACCACGCACGGAATTCCTCCCCGCCACGGGTTCCTCGAGGTGTTCTCCCCCGCCGGGCTCGAGGTCCTCTACTACGAATTCGCATCGGGCACGTCCCTGCGCAACGTCCAGCGGGGGATGTTCGGGACGGTGGTCGGGCACTACGATTGGGAAGACAGGCGCGGATTCCGCGTCATGGGGAGCTATGACGTCGATCTGCACGCGCGCGGCCTCCTCGACAGGGCTCCGAGCGGTGGCACGGTCGGGCACGTCCTTCCGCTCCCACAGTTCGCGGCGGCGAGGCTGAAGGGCCCGGTCGACTTCCAGATCCCTCTGAGCTCCGAGCAGGGGTTCTCCCGCAGGGATGGCTACATCCGATTCGACGATGGCGACCGCGCTACCGTTGACGAGATCGTCGCATTTGTCGATCGCGCCGGGCCGTCACTGATCCTCGCACGCGACGATCGGAGCGGTCGCCCGATCTTCCGCGAGAGATTCGGCAGCCCACCGAGGAAGTACCCCGTCGACACGGTCGCGATCGAGCTCCTCGCGCGCTACCACGACCGCTTCGAGCCGGAGGCGGAGAGCGCGGCGATGATGCGGCTCGGACGTTCGGTGACGATCCCTGGTGCCCACTGGGACCGAATCACCTGGGACGTCGAAGATGATCTCTCGGGTGCCGGGGGGGCCGAAGTCGTGGTGATCGCCCGACTCGATGGCGAGCAGGAGTGGGACAGTCGCCCCGGGAACAAGCCCGGGAGTCTCTACCTGTTCCACGAGGGGGATGACGACAACCGGATCGACCGCACCGCGGACCAGCTCGAGTTCCACATCACGCACCGCTACCGCCCCGGCTCGTGGGGCTTGGCTTCGGGGGGAAGGGACTGGAACGATGAGTGGAAGCGGGCGCCGGTGCTCGACCGATTCGTGATCGAGTACCGCAAGGGGTGGCGCGTCGTCCACCGGGAGGACCTCCCCTTCTGATGCGCACCGAACGCGGGATGACCCTGATCGAGCTCCTCGTGGCACTCTCCGTGTTCCTCGTCCTGGGGAGCAGTTTGGTGCTCTTCCTCCGGGTGGGGATCGACACCTGGCGGGTCGGGGAGATGCGACGCGAGGCGTACGAGCGTGGCGCGGGGATCCTGGATCAGATGGAGGACGATCTGCGCTCCCTCCACCCCGATGCGTATCACGGTGACCATGGGGAGGTCGACGTCCTCCTGCTCTCCGACTACGACCAGAACGGTCGGCAGCGCCTTCGGTTCGTCCGCAGCCTCGCGGGAGAGACGCGCCACCCGATCACGCGACTCGCGGGTTCCAAGACCGGGGGATTCGCGGACTACGACTACGTGAACGATGCGCAGGAGTCCCGCGCCGGTCTGATGCGAGCGCCGGGGGGACTCCAGGAGATCGCGTACATCTTCGACCCGGATCGCCAGAACGAACTTCTTTGGCGTGGTGTCCGCTCCCCGGTCGGTGGCGAGCGTTCCGTCCTCCTCGACGAGAACATCTACCCGGAAGAAGGGGGACTCCGTCACTGCCGCCCGTTCGCGGATGGAGTGCTCTACCTCGAGTACAACTTCTGGGGAGGGCACACCACCTCCTGGCTCGGCGAGGAGGGGGCAGCACTCGCGAGGTGGGACTCGACTCGCGGAATTCTGCCCGCGGATGATGGCAACTTCTCCCCCGCGAGCCGACACGAACCTCGCGATGACCTGTTTCCATCGCGAGTGCAGGTGATCCTGGTGCTGCGGCCGGCACGAGCGGCGCGATTCGGTCGGCTCAGCCGCCGAATCGATGCGAAGGACGATGAGATCACCTTGGACTTCGCCGGGTACTACCCCGAGAAGGCATTCCCCTACATCCGCATCGAAGACGAGTGGGTTCGCTACGAGTCGATCTCAGGGCAGCGGATCAACGGCTGCGAGCGCGGGGTGCGCGGCACCGAGGCGGTCGAACACGACGCCGGGATCCAGGTCATCTACGGCACGACCTTCAGTCGCGTCGTCCGGATCCCAGGAGCGCGGGACACGCGGTGGGGGGAGTGATGCGACAGGAGCGCACTCTGCCGACCGAGGTCCGCACGGCTGCTCGCGAAGGGTTCTCGTTGATCGAGGTGGTGGTCGCGATCGCGATCCTCTCGCTCGGTCTCACGTCGTCGATCGCCCTCTTCGCTGCTGCGACTGCGGCGCATCGCAAGGCGATCCACCGCAGTCAGGCCGCGGCCCTCGCAGAGTGGGCACTCGCCGACATCGAGAGCGCCCTGCTCCTCGGTGCGACCCCGGAGCAGATCAGCGCGAATCCGCCGACCGCGGCGATCGCCCGCGACTGGCCGGGGTACACGATCGAGGTCAAGGTCATCCCCGCTGCGGGGGTGACCGGTGAGGACGAAGCGCTCCTGCGTATCCAGGTCGTCTGGGAGACGCGCGGTCGCAGGGAGAGCCTCGAGTTCGAGCAGATCGTCGCGAGGCGAGCGCTGCTCCGCTGAGTTCCCCTGGTGGTGTGAATGAACACCACTAGCGTCCCACCGCAATGCGCTCGAACAGCTCCTCCGCGGTGGGGCCGGCGCCACTCTTCAAATCACAGTCCGCGCGGATGAGGCGGTCGATGGTGCGCTCTAGGGCGGGTGGAGGGGTCGCAGCGGCCTGTTGCAGGAGACGAGGGATGAAGGGGCGTCCGACCCCGATTTCGGCCGCGGTCTCTTCCTCGCTCGCCCCCCCGGCTCGGAACTCGTGCCAAGTGCGCAACTGCCGGGCGCGCGACAGCGCCACGCCGAGACACTGAAGGAGGAGTGCGGTCGGGTCGGTGGTGCGGCTTCCCTTCGCGTCGACCGAGCCGCGTCGCAGCAGTTCTCGAAGCTGGCGGAGTGCGTCGGCGCGGTCGCCGAGGAAGAGAGCATCCACCACTTCGAACAGCCCTGACTCCTCACCGTCCGGGGTGTGCTCGGCGACCCTCTCGGCGGTGATCGTTCTTGAAGAGTCCCCCGCGAGTACAGTCTCGAATCGATCGATCGCACTCGCGAGGTCTGCGAGTCGAGGTCCGATCCGCCCCTGGAGAAGATGCGCGATCGACGGATCGATGCGGAGCCCCACCCCGCGAGCCCGAGCGACGATCCACTGGTTCAGGTCGTTCTCCCACGGTCGGGCCTTCGGTTTCCAGGGCGGGGGGCGGTGGAACGGGCGCTCCACCTGGACCCAGAGCGCCTGCTTCGCGAGCATCTTCGCCAACTTCGTGCGGCCATCGAGACCATCGGACACGAGCACGAGGTGTCCAGCCGCCCATGGACTCTGAATGGCGTGGAGCCAGAGATCGGGGTCTAGGGCGAGCCACTTCTCCGCGGGATCGACGACGATCGCTTGCGCGCCAGCGAACAGGCTCGGCGTTCTGAGGTCGTCGATGAGGGCGACGAGATCGGCATCCGAAGGAGACTTGATCGAGCGACGATCGAGTTCTTGTGACCGTTCGCCGAGGTGTTTCCGCACCGTCTCGACCGCTTCCCGGCGGAGAAACTCCTCCGGACCCGCGATGATGATGAGTGGGGGAACTCGTTCGGTGAGCGCACCGGAGAGTTCTCGCGCGGGGATCTTCACTGGTCTGCGCCTCCAGCGACCATCATCCCCGATGCCGCAGGTGCTTGACAGTGGAACCGAAGAGTCGCTACCGTGACCGCGGCAGGAAGCCCGGGTGTTCCCGGGCGGGAAGTGTGGTGAGAATCCACCGCGGTGCCGCCGCTGTAACCGGTGACGAACCTCGCACGCTCGCAGCCCGTGAGGGCCGAGCAGCCACTGTCCTTTCCTCGCTCGAGGATGGGACGGGAAGGCGCGGGGGGAGGACGATCCGGGAGCCAGAAGACCGGCCTGCCCCACGTGTTCTCGTTCGGATCCTCAGGGTCTCGTCAGATCCCTGGGATCCCCTCCCCCGAGCAGGGGTAGGAGCGGGTGATGGCTAAATACTCTTCCGCGGTGCTCATCGGCACTGCGATTTTCATCTCCACCGTGTTCTTCGCCTCCACCGGATCGGCCCAGTTCGACTGGACCATCGTGGGCGATCTCCCACTGGTCGGGCACGACCCGGTCCACGCGAATCCGTATGGTCTCGCGTTGCACCCCGACCCCGCGGCCGGGCTCGCCTACGTCGCACTCGCGGGAGAGGTCGCACCCGCGGGGGAGCCGGCGTCGCTCTACAGCGGACGGTTCATCGTCGAGTTCGGGGTCGATACCCTCGCGGTGGTGCGGACCTTCGAAGTCGGATTCTTCCCCACGGAGCTCGCGGTCTCCCCCGATGGGGCGGAGCTCTACGCGACGACGTCGACCGAGAGCACCCTATTTCGCATCGACCTCGCGAGCGGGGTCGTGACACCACTCCCGATCACCGGTTCCATCGGAGATCCCATCGCGTTTCTCTCGGGCGTCGAGTTTTCTCCCGACGGCACTGAGATCTGGGTCGCCTCGAACGGGGGGAGTTTCGACGGCTCGAGCGAGAACTTCATCATCGTGGATCGAGGAAGTGGCCTCGTCACCGACCGCCTGGTCATCCCGGGGGGACTCTCGCGGTTCGCGGTTCGCGCCGATGGGCGAGTGGTCCTACCGGTCGGTTTTCCCGGGGACGACTTCACCGCCGCGCCCGAGATCCGAATCTATGACAGCTCGAACTGGACCCTCATCGCGACTCTCCCTGTCCCAGTGGACACCGCAGACTTTCCGGCTCCGAGCGACATCGTTCTCTCGGCCGACAGCGGTCGGGCGTATCTGACGATCTTCGGCGGGGCCGCGGAGGTGATCGTCGTCGATGTCGACAGTGCCACACTGCTGCCCCCGCTCATCCTCGGTGGCGCCGACTTCGTCCAGACCGCGGTCGCCCTCACCTCGGATGGGGCGACCCTCGCCGTCGCCGACTTCTTCGGCGGGAGGGTCCGGGCGATCGATCGAATCACCGGCGCGCTCGAATCCGAGCTGTTCGGCCTCGCACTACCGAACTCGATGATCCCCGTTGCCGGGAGGCTCTTCGTCACCGAGCAAGGGCTCGAACGGATCGCCGTGATCGCGCTCCCCGGGGCGTTCCTGCGCGGTGACCCGAATCGCGATGGCACCGTGAACCTGGCGGATGGGATCGCGATCCTCCAGTACTTGTTCTCGGGGGGCGCGCTCGCCTGTGCCGACGCCGGCGACCTAGACGACGGTGGCGCGATCGACGTGGCGGATGCCGTTGCGGTCTTCGCTTACCTGTTCCAGGGGGGCACTTCCCCTTCGGCTCCCTTCCCTCTCGCGGGGGGGGACTCGCCGTCTTCCGACCCATACGACTGCAACCCGTAGAAGGAGGCGATCGGATGCTACTCACGAATCGACGGCGCACTTCCCTCGGAGCAGCACTCTTGTTCGTGGGAGCGATCGGCGCGGCCGGCGCGCTCTCGGCCGCCGAAACCTACTTCGCCGATGGCGCCCAACTGATGCGTGTCGATCTGAGCGGACCGGTCGTGATCGGGAGCCTCCCCGGAGGCGGAGTCGGGATCGCATCCACACCCGGCGGCGGGGTGTGGGTCTCATCCCGCGACGAGGCGCGGCTCCGTCGATTCGCGGGCAGCGGCGAGCTGCTGGTCGACCTGCTCACCGCAGCCCCGATCCAGGGGATCGCCGTCGCCGTCGATGGCTCGCTCTGGGCGGCGCGTCCGACGCTCGACGACGTCTGGCACGTCGGGGCCGACGGCACTGACCTCGGAGCGGTGCCGGTCGGCGACGTGCCGTACGGAGTGGCGATCGATCGCGATGGTCGAGTGTGGGTCACGAACGCATTCGGGAACAGCGTCACGCGGATCGATCCGATCGACGGATCGACGATGACGGTGGCGGTCGGCTTCTTCCCGAGCGGGATCGCGGCTGCGGCGGATGGGACGATCTGGGTCGCCGAGAAAGAGGCGGTGCAACGCCTCGACGCAGACGGGAACGTTCTGGTCGAAGTCGAGGCTGGAGTGTTCTCGCTCGGCATCGCGATCGATCGGGCCGGCCAGGTTTGGGTCGCGAACCAAAATTCGCACGACCTGAGCATTTTCTCCTCGATCGGGGTCCCGATCGCGACGATCCCCACTGGAGAAAAGCCTCACGGGGTCGCGGGGGCGGGCGATGGCTCGGTGTGGGTCCTCTGTCGATTCGCGGGCGAACTCCGGCGCTACTCGCCGGAGGGTGTCCTGCTCGAGACCGTGCCCGCCGGCTATCCGGAGGGGATCGGCGACCTGACCGGTCTAGCGCACGCCCTCTCGGTCGACCCGGAGGGGGATGCCGACGGGGATGGGGTCGCGAACCTTGTGGAGGCGGAGCTCGGGTTCGATCCGCTGGATCCGGTCAGCTCGCCGAGCACCTTCGTTCGGGGCGATGCCGATCACGATGGCGCGGTCCACCTGTCGGATGCGATCGCGGCGCTGGGGTTTCTCTTCGCCGGGGCACCTGCGGATTGCCCAGAGGCCCTGGACGTCGACGATGACGGCATCCTGGACCTCGCGGATCCGATCTACCTGATCGGGTACCTCATCGCGGATGGCCCCGCGCCGCTCGCTCCGTTCCCCGATCCGGGGCCCGATCCGGCCCCGATGGAGGGGTATCCCTGCTCAGATTGAGCTCAGTTCTCACCCCAGATGGGTCCGCCGGCCTATTGGGATCGATTCCGGACGGGGCATAGGGCATCATCCGGGCCTCGCGACGTGGGGCCCTGCCCGCCCCCGTCCTGCCGAGACTGCCTCCCGACCCTGCCCCGAGGTGCAATTCCTCCGAGAGCTGGTGTCCGGATCCGAACCTCCGCTCGAGCTCCGGCTCGTGCCCCCCTGAACGGAAATCCATGGCTCAAGCTGGAAGCGAAGAACGCCATATCGCGGTCTTCATCGATCTCGAGAACGTCGCGATCGGCGTCCGAGAAGTGAAACTCCACCCGCTCCAAGTCGACAAGATCCTCGATCGGATCGTCGAACGCGGCAAGATCAGCGTGAAGAAGGCCTACGCCGACTGGGAGGGCTATACCAGCTACAAGCGTGCCTTCCACGAGTGTGGCATCGAGCTGATCGACATCCCTCGCAAGAAGATGGGCGGAAAGAACAGCGCCGACATCAAGATGGTGGTCGATGCGATGGAGCTCTCCTATTCGAAGACCCATATCGACACCTTCGCGCTGATCTCCGGAGATTCCGACTTCTCGCCCCTCGTCTCGAAGCTGCGCGAGAACAACAAGTACATCATCGGCATCGGCGTGAAGAACTCCTCGAGCGACCTCCTGATCGAGAACTGCGACGAATTCGTCTTCTACGACGATCTCGTCCGTCAGAAGAAGCGTCGTACCCGCAAGAAGAAGGTCGGCCTCGAGGGCTACCCGAAAGAGAAGCTCT
Source organism: Planctomycetota bacterium (assembly GCA_032128395.1). Taxonomy (GTDB): domain Bacteria; phylum Planctomycetota; class UBA8108; order UBA1146; family UBA1146; genus JAQBGV01. The sequence continues at coordinate 13,614 of JAQBGV010000125.1, forward strand.
CCGCGTTCCAGCTTCTCATCGATTCGATCGCCGCGCTCCTGCGTCAGGACAAGGAGATCATCTGGGGATCGATGGTGAAGCAGACGATGAAACGCAAGCAGCCGACCTTCTCGGAGGAGTACCACGGGTACTCGACCTTTTCCGCGCTGCTCGAGGACGCGGCGAAGCACAAGCTGATCAATGTGCACCGAGATCAACGCAGTGGCACCTACGTGATCGACGACCTGCTCGAAGAAGGCGTCGAGGTCCCGCAGTAGGGCGCGGTTTCGCCGCTGCGTTCACTCCATAGGGGTCGCGTCTGCTCCCGCGAGGTGAGGGCGGAGGCGGTCCCATGTGGCGAGAATGTGTTCCGGCAAGCTCTTCGTCCCTCCCAGGATCGGCAGGAAGTTCGTGTCCCCGGTCCAGCGGGGGACGAGGTGCTGGTGGAGATGATCGGCGATCCCCGCTCCCCCGGCCCTCCCGAGATTCATCCCGAGGTTGAACCCATCCGGTGCGTACTCGGCGCGGAGCGCTTCGACCGCGTGGGTGGTCAAGCTGCTGATCTCCTCGTGCTCCACGGCAGTGATCGCGGAGAAGTCGGCGATGTGTCGGTAGGGGATCACCAGCAAGTGACCGTTGTTGTAGGGGTACTTGTTCAGGATGATGAACGAGGTTCGACCACGGGCGAGGACGAGGTTCTCTCGGAGTCGGTCGAGTTCGTGGGGGAGCGTACAGAAGACACAGCCGTCGCCTTCGGAACCATCCCTCGCGATGAATTCCATGCGCCACGGTGCCCAGAGCGGCTCCACGCTCTCCTCCTCCTGCGGGATCGCAGTCCCGCCGGAAAGACCCGGAGGCCAACGTCGGCCCCCGGGATTTTGGTGACCCTGGCACGATTCGAACGTGCGGCACCCAGCTCCGGAGGCTGGTGCTCTATCCGCTGAGCTACAGGGCCGTGTTTCGGTGGTACGGACGGGATCGTATACCCGAAAGAGCGGGTGAGTTCCAGGAACCGCGGACAGCCCCCGCCCCCCTGGAACGCAATCAAATCCCGATCCTCAAAAACCCAACCTTCTAGAACCCAGTCCCCTTGAGCAGATCGTACCGGAGGAGCCGCAGGCGCTCGCGCAGCGCGGAAATCTCGTCTCGAGGAATCGGCAGGGCGTTTTCCTGCTTCTCGAGCCACGCGGTCCAGAGGAGGCACTGTTCGGCTCGCGCGAGACGCCCCTCGTTGTCGAGCTCGCGCACTCTTCCTCCACGGGTCAGGAACTCGGTGAGACTCGGGAGGTTCCGGATCTCGGGGTCGGTGAGGAAGGGGAGGCTCGAGGCGATCTCCTCGGCGGGAGCCTCGGCCAGTCTCGCCGCACACTCTTCGAGGTACGCCCGGCGGGCGGGATCCGTTTCCTGGGCCGCGATCACGATCGGTCCGTCGTTCTCGATCCAACTCCCCAATCGCGACTCGGCCCGCGACAGATCACCGAGGTAGAGGATCCAGAGGATCTCCGCGGTCCGCGTATCGGCACCGCCCCCGGTGAGCGTGCCGATCCGCTCTTCGACCTGCAGACGCCACCGCTCTTCCGCCTCGTCGCGGGGGAGCGGTTCGAGCGAGACGATCGACGAGGCCGGGATCGCGAGGGGAGAGCCATCCGAGGTCATCCCGACGAACTGGTTATTTTTCCAGGCGGGATCGCGAAGGGTGACGGCTCCGCGGGGGCGGAGGTGGATGCGAGTGATCTGAAGAGCATCGGGATCAGGAGTCGGACCCCACCGACGCGCGGACATTTCCCGCAGCGCCGCCCGGAGCGAGATCGTCGCGACTAGGATCGCTTCTTCCTCGGGGAGAACGCGCTCGATCAGATCGTGCGGAGGGCGCTGCCACTCGCTCCTCGCCTCGCGGAGTACTTCCTTCTCCATCGGGGTCAACGGTTCTTCATCGGCGTGCGGTGGGGGCACGGTCGGGATCGCGAGTGCGTCGGGAGTCTGCCGCGGCTCCTGCGCCGCCGGCTCGATCACCGGTCCGGTGGGTGGGGGGGGCGGCGAGAGCGCAGATGTCGTCATCGACGCGCGGATCGATGCGGCGCGACGGGTCTGGTACAGACCGAACGCTGCACCGATCGTCAGCAGCAGAATCAGCGTGCGCACGAGATCACCGGTGCCCTTCGTTCGGATGGACATCATGCGGGTCGAACCACCGCTCGACCACCCTCAGCGCGGGCTTTCTGCGTGGGGTGAACCCGCGATCTCCGTCTCCGCCGTCGCCCCACCAGAGAAAGAAGAAGACCCCCGTGAGTTCGGGGACCTCCCGCCACACCGCGGCGAACGCCTCGAGGCAGTCGCGCTGCTCCCCGAGGTCCACGGCTCCTTCAGCGGTGTAGTCCCACGGATGCATCGCGACCCCATCGATGGAGGCGTAGCCGACCTCGGTGAACAGCATCGGGATTCCAGACTCGCGCTGCCATCGGCGGAGCTCTGCGCGCACCGGCAACCAGGCCTGGATCAACTCCTCGACGGAGGGATCCGGGTGCCGGGCGAGCGGGTAGTAGGTGGTCAAGCCGACGGCATCGAGAGCGTCGAGGAAGGACACCGTGTCGAAGGAGTCCCAATTCGCGGAGTAGGTGATCGCGCCTCCGTACGCCTCTCGGACCCTCGCGATCGTCTCGAGCCAGGGCGCGAGATCTCCCTGTCTGGAGTTGAACTCGCTGCCGACGCAAAGTGCCTCGACCCCGGACAACGCTGCCCGACGTGCGATCTCGACGATCCACGTGCGGTAGGAGCGGTGCCACCGCGCCACCTCGATCGGCTCGATGGTGCCTCGCCAGTCCTGTGGGCGTGGAGTTCGAAGGAGGAGGATCGGCATCAGATGAACTCGGAGACCCAGGGCGTGGGCCTGTGCGATCGTGTGCTCGATCCTCGGCCAGGGGAGCGGTGCGTGGATCGGCGACCCCGACGAGACTCGAATCGTGACGCTCCTGGAAGTGATTGACGATCATTTCGACCCAGGGCGCGCCCGTCGCAGCGATCTCCACGAGTTGGAGCCCGTAGTCGAACGCTGGGTCCATCGAATAGAGACCGAGCGCGATCCCTCGAGGAGGGTCGCGGAGCACCTGATCCCGGCACTGAGGCTCGAGGAGAGTCGGATCGTAGGGGACCGGCGGAGCATCGAGGGGGCTGGCTCGGAGCCAGTGGGGATCGTCGATCGATCCGGCGAGGACCGCGGAGAGGAGCAGCACCGGCAGAGCAGCCCAGAACAGCACCGGAGCCGGTGGACCGGCTCGGGAAAGGTCTGTGAAAGCCGCCGGGGAGTGGGCCATGTCCGGAAGATACCGGTGACGGCGCTACCCCGGAAGAGTGGGGATGGACAGCTCGCTTTGCGGTGGTCAGAATCGAGGGGAACCCCGGCGGACTCGCGGGGGTGAGGTTGCCGGGCGGGCGTGAGCTTCCGTGTCTGGCGCCCGACCTCAGCGGGTCGAGGGGATGAAAACAGGCCTCCGAGGGAGAGGGGTTACCTGCGGAGGCCCTTGGTGAACTGACTGCCTATCTATCGCCCAGGGGCCCCTCGGGCTTGAGAGGAAATCTTTTCGATGACCAGGACCCGCCTCAGACTCGGCTCCGGCTGGCAGGCGGCGATCCTGTTCGTCGCCCTTGTCGGGCTCGTACGCCCCGATCCTCTCGTCGCGACTTCCTCGGGAACTTTCGAGCAGCTTCTCCGAGAATTGGAGGCGACGGAGGGGAAGTCGACCGTCGATCGGCTTCCCGCTCTCCAAGCTCTGGGGAAGTGCGAGGACCCTCGAGCCGGGAAGTACCTCGCCGATCTCTTCAAGAAAGGGGCGGGCAGGGATGACACCTCGATGCTGGAGGTCCTCCTCGTCGTCCTCGGAGACCGGGGGGATGCCGCCGCCCTCGAGGTGGTCATCCAGAACGCGTTCACGGTACTCCCCGACCGGCGGTGGTATGCCATCGCTGAGGCATTTCGAGGCCACCTGGACGCGTCCGCGATCACATGGCTGACCGAGAAGGGGTTCTCGACGCTCCCCACCGTCCCGCCGGGGGCCCAAGGGGTGATTCTGGACCTCCTCTACGCGGCCAGTGACGCGCGCGCGGGGGTCGCGGCCGAGCGGCTCCTCGGCAATCGGAAGTGCGGTCCGGCGATCCAGGCGCGCTTGGTCGACCTCTTGCGGCTCCACAAGGTGGAGGGCTCGGAGAAGAAGATCGCGAAGATGTTCCGCTACGACGACGCGGGGCTGCAGGTCGCGGTTCTGCGGGCGCTGCGCGATCTCGATGCGGAGTCCCACAGCAAGGTCTTCTACGAGGGGCTCGAGAGCCGCCACTGGGAGGTTCGAGCGATCGCTGCGGACATCTTCGGGGGTACCCACGACCCGGCGGTGGTGCATGCGATCACCCCCCTCCTCGGGGACGCCTTTACCGAGGTCCAGGTCGCCGCGGTGCAGGCTCTGCGAAAGATCGGCGGGAGGGACGTCGTCCTGCCGCTGATCGCGGCCCTGAAAATGGCTCCGGGACGGGTGAAAGACGACATCTCGGACACCCTGATGTGGCTCATCGGTGAGGATCTCGGTCCCGATGCGATCGCCTGGGAGACCTGGTGGAAGGTCTACGGCGAGAAGGCCGAAGTGAAGGGGATCACTCGCGAGGAGTATGACCGGCTGCGCGAGGCTTCCGCGAACTCCGCGACGGGAACGTACTACGGCCTGCGGGTGATCAGTCAGTACGTCACCTTCGTGGTCGATGTTTCCGGCTCGATGGAGGAGCCCTACTTCACCGATGTTCAGGGTTCGGGCGAGAGCGGCGGTGAGCGCGGAGGGACCACAGTCGAAGGGAAGAAGAAGAAAAAGGGCGAGAAGCAGAAGCAGCAGCGGCGAAAGATCGAGGTCGCCCGCGAGGAGCTCACCCGCGCCTTGCACAGCATCAAGAACGGAACCCAGTTCAATCTGATCTCCTTCGACAGCAAGTTCGAGCGATGGCAGCCGGCGCTGATGGAGATGTCGGACGAGATCCGAGGGAGCGCGGTCGAGTACGTCGCAGGCCTCGAGCCAGGAGGGATGACCAACATCTACGACACGCTGGTCGTCGCGCTCGAGGATGAGAAGGTGAACACCATCTACTTCCTGAGCGATGGTGCGCCGACGAACGGCAAGGTGACCAACCCGGATGAAATCCTGAAGCTGGTCGGAGAAGCGAACCAGATCCGCAAGGTGAAGATCCACACCATCGGCTTCCACCTCGACCCGTCGCAGAGGAGCTGATGCGCCGCCTCGCGGAGGAGAACTACGGGAGCTTCGTGAAGCGCTGAGGCTGCGACTGCAGAGCTGCGACTGCGCAAGAGATACACCCGAGATGAGACTCGGCCCCGATCCGCGCGTCGCGGGCCGGGGCCGAGTCCAGTTTCTCGACGAGGCTCGGATCAGAAGTAGACCTCGTAACGCGCCGCTTCGTACTTCACCGACTGGAAGACCGTGATGATCAGAAGGATCATCGCGGCGCCGAGGAGACCGTAGTTCAGCCCTGCGCCGAGCTGCTCCGCAGTCCCCTCCCGATTCAGCAGGAAGAGCCACACGAGACCGACGACGAGGAAGAGCACTCCGGGGATCAGGCCCCCGAGGAACTTCGACCGTTCGCGTCCCTTTGCGATCTGGAACCGCGCTTGGTCCTCGCGCTCGGCGACGCTCCCGACATGCATGCAGATCGGGCACGTGACCTGGGAGGTGGTGGTCGAGGGGTTGAAGTCGAAATCGTTGTAGCACTCGCTGCAGATCACCTCATAGCCGCCGCGAATCTTCGGCGCCGACGCGGTTCGCGGGGCCTTCGGGCTGGACTTCGCGCGAGGGGGGCTCTTCGGAGCGGCCTTCCCCTGGCGGGGTGCAACAGCACGCTTGCGGGGTGCCTTTGCCATCAGATCTCCCTAGGAACTCGTGGAGGAGGCGTGTATCGCACGCCATGGTCACCGGGACGGGACCGTCCGCGGATGAACTCATCCTAGCGCGAGTGAGGAATCCGTCAACAGTGACAGACGCGACGGGGAGAGGGGGAAGCCTGCTGAGCCGTTCAGGCGGACTGGGCGGGAGGGTCCGATGCCATCCAGCGACGCATCGCCTGGGTCGCGAGCTCGGGACGCTGCCGGACGACGCTTCGCACGTCTTCGAGTACCTGGGGTGGGCCCCCGAACGGTGACGGAGACGGGGAGACGACCGCGGCGATTTCAGCTGGGCTAGGGTCATCGGAGAGCCCGGCGAGGAGGGATTCGGACTCTCGACCCTCCCGAGCGGCGACTCCTCGGGAGTCTCTCTCGTCGAGCTGCTGCTGCAGTCCCCGGGCCCGTTCCCTCGCAACATCCACCTGGGCCCGGTGGTTCTCGAGGGCGATCTCCGACTCACGACGGCGCAGCTCGGTGTGGCAGACGTGGAAGAGGAGCCAGAGGCCGACCAGAGCCAGAGCGAGATCGACTGCCATCCGGGCTCCTCGTGGGTGCGGAAGGGCGGGGTGCACCCGAAGGGATGATCGGCCGATGAGCCCGACTTGTGCAGAAGGAATCAGCGCCGCCCGCCTCCTCTTCGAGACGGTCCGGGCCGCCCGAACGAGGGGAGCAGCTCTTGGCGCTCTGCTTCGGTCAGTGCCCCGAGCCGCTCCCGCAGCTCGGGTTCGATCACGAGGCCTTCGGGCAGGATTCCCCCCCTGAGGAAGTCCCGAACCGCGTCTCGTGGGAGCGTCCGCAGAACCTCGTGAATCGGCTGGAGCTCGTCTCTCACCGGGCGCCGAGCGCGGCCTCCGCCCCAGGGGCCGCCCCCTTCGCGTTCTCCACCTGGCAGAGCCCGGAGCGCTTTCATCGCCTCACGCGACTTCTCCCGGTCGGTGAGCGCGTCGTAGCGCACCCGCTCCTCGTCGCTGAGGCTCTCTCGGTGCTTCTCTCGAAGGACTGCGAAGTGCGCCCGGCGGAGTTCTCCGAACTGCTCTCCATGATCGAGGGCGTCGAACCGCGCTCGATCGGTCCCGGAGAGTGTGTCGCGATATTTCGCGAGCCGAGTCTCCATCCGCTCGCGAAGCTCCAGGCGAAGCTCCTCGGGTGAGAGATTCTCGAGACGCTGCTGCTCCTCCTCGGAGAGTCCCTGGCGCCAGCGCTGAAAGGATTCGTGGCGGAAGCGCAGATCATCCCGTTCGGGGGATTGGCAGCGGACGAAACTGCGGTGATGCCGCATCAGGCGCTCGGCCCGCTTCGGATCGAGCTGACGCAGGCGTTCTTCGAGCATGGCGCGCTTCTCTTCGGGAAGCTGTCGGAGAGCCCGGTGAACTTTCCGAAGTTCGTTCCGCTCATCGGTCGAAAGATGACGCCACCGCTCGCGGTTGCGCTCGATCCGCTCCTGGCGCTCGACCCGCTCTCCCCGCACTCGCTCCCCCCTTTCGGGGCGAACTTGTTCGGGGGAGGACTGTGCGACGCAGAGACCGGTCGCGCCGAGCAGCAGCGCGAGGAGGAATAGCGCGCGGGGGGAGACCATCAGGAGTTCCCCAGGATCTCGACCGGGAGTTCGTCGATGAGCTCCCAGTTCAGGTACAGCTCGAAGAGAGCGGGGTCGATCTTCTCGATCTCTTCGGGAGTGAGCTTTGCGAGGAGCTCGAGCACATCGAGTTCGGCGATGAGTTCGGACTCGTCGCCGCGAAGACCATTCCTTGGCGGTCCGAATCCCCCGAAGACGAGCCAGAGGACGAGGATGATGGGGACCAACGCCGCGATGGCGAGCGCGGGAGAGAGCTGCCGGCGAGGTGCGAACGGGATGATGCGCGACCGGAGTCGGGCGAGGAACCGTTCGGAATCGACGGGGGGGCGCGCGCGCTCGGCGGTCGCCGCCTCATCGAGCAGTAGCTCGACACGATCGGCTCTCAGATCGCGATCTGGGTCGAGAATCATGAGCGCCTCGCCTCCTCTCCCAACATGGGAGCCAAAATCCCTTCGAGCGCTCCCCGCGCGCGGTGCAACAGCGACTTCACCGCCGGGATCGAGAGCTCCATCACTTCACCGATCTGGGCCAGGTCCCACCCCTCGAACCGCTGGAGCAGGATCGCCAGACGTTGGTGATCCGGCAACCGAGCGAGAGCTCGGTGCACCGCTGCGATCCGCTCATCGCGCAGGACCCCCTCTTCAGGAGGCTCTTCCGTGTCCCCGGACGCCCGCCAGTCCTGCCCCGGATCCTCGGCTTCGAGGCTCGAGCGGGGCACCCAGCGTTTGCGTCGGCGAGTCCGGATCTCGTTCAGGGCGATCCGAGTGGTGATCGTCACCAACCAGCCGACAAAGTTGTTCGGCTCCCGGAACCGGTCTCGGGAGCGGAAGAGACGCAGGAACACCTCCTGGGCGACGTCCTCGGCACCCGCCTCGTCTCCGACGTAGCGGCGTGCGTGACGAACGACCAGATCGAGGTGACGGCGTACCAGGGCCTCGTAGGCCTCGGTGTCCCCCTCCTGGAATCGACGCATCAGCTCTAGGTCGTCCTCCGACCTCTGATCCGCCTCCAAGAGAGTCCTCCTTCCGGGGAAACCCCGCGTAGAGCGATCGGTTCCGCCCGCCGGGGTGGATTCCCGTCGCAGGCCCAGTGCCGGAACACCCGGTCCAGCGCGCGGTTATACTCCACGCTTCCCCCCCTGCGCAGCCGGGAGGCCAGAGGAGGCGGCGGGGCGGGGTGGCGGGGCGGAGAACAAGGATGGTCCGAGAATCCGAGGGAGGAGTTCCACTCGATCCGGACTCGGAGATCGGTCTCGACGAGGCGATCGCCGAGAACGCCCTGATCGTCGACGTCCGCGCCCCCGCGGAATTCGACGAGGATCGCATCCCCGGAGCGCGTAACGTTCCTCTCTTCGGAGATCGGGAGCGCAGTGTCGTCGGGACGCTCTATCGACATCTGGGCGCTGGAGACGCCCGGGCGTGGGGAAGAGAGCGGGTACATTCCCGCCTCGAGCCTTTCATCGGCGCTCTGCAGACAGCGCTCGAAATCACAGCGGAGGGGGAAGGTCCCCCGGGAGCACGCGGGCGCGTCCGCGTCATCTGCTGCGCGCGCGGAGGCGAGCGATCGGCGGCCGTGACCGAGCTTCTCCGCGAACTGGGCCACCCGGTTCGGAGGCTCCGCGGTGGCTACCGAAGCTACCGGGAACGGGTCCGAGCACGCGTGTCGACTCTCGAGGCACCGAATCCGGTTCTTCTCGATGGTCTGACCGGAAGCGGAAAAACCGCGGTGCTTCGCGCAGTCGAAGCCCTCCGCCCCGGATCTGTCCTCGACCTGGAGGGGCTCGCCGGGCACCGCTCGTCCCTCCTCGGCGACCTCGGGCTCGAGCCGGTCTCGCAAAAGAGATTCGAGAGCGACCTCGTCGCCTCCGTCGACGCGCTCTCCGGTCGCTGGACCCTGATCGAGGCGGAGTCGCGGCGGATCGGTGACCGCGAGACCCCACCTCGACTCTTTCTGCAGATGCGGGCGGCGCCCCGCATCGAATTGGTCGCCACCGAAGCGCAGCGGGTCGCGCACCTCCGGGACGAGTACCTCGGGGCGGTCGACGTCGAGGAGATCATCGAGAGGCTCGGCGCATTCGCGTCGTTCCCACGGATCGGCCCTGACGGCGTCGCGCAGATCCGCCAGCTCCTTCGGGGTGGGGAGATCGATTCGGCGGTGAAGATTCTCCTCCGAGAACACTACGACCCGCGGTACCGGCACGGGGCCGAAGAAGTCGTCCCCGTCGGCAGGGTCGAGCGAGAGCACGACGAAACGACGGCCCGCCGGCTGATCGAACGAGTGGATGATTTCTTCTCGAGCGAGACCGGGTCGATGGGAGGCGCGGCACGATGAACACCAAGTGCGAATTGCGGTGGACAGAATTGGGAGAGGTCCGCCGAGTAGTGCTCAGGGAAGCGATCTCGTTGCTCGGGAGGGATCACGATTGCACTCTGCTGTTGCGAGACACCACGGTCTCGCGACACCACGCCTTGATCCGGCGCGTGGGATCCACCTGGCACATCGAGGACAAGAGCCACAACGGCTTGAAGGTGAATGGGGAGAAGATCCGAGCGGAGGAGCTCCGAGACGGAGATGAATTGAGCCTCGGTAGCCAGACTCTCTACGTGTGCATCACTAGCTCCGACGAGAGTCGTACGACGATCCTGGCCCGCCCCCCCTCCGAGCCGAGGCCGAAGCTCGACTCGTCCCAGTTTCACACCGTTCACGTCCCGAACTTCAGGAAGAAGCTCAGCACGACCGTCTCCTGCGAGCTGTTCTTCGAGGTGAACGAAGTGATCCAGAGCGCCCGTGATCTCACGGAGATGCTCGATGGAGTCCTCGGGTTGCTCTTCGAGAGTCTGCCGGCGGACCGCGGGATCGTTGCGCTCACGGAACCGGGTGGCGGGTTGGTGCAGCGCCTCAGCCGGACTCGCGTGAAGCAGAGTTCGAGTGCGGAGGTGCTGCTTCCGCCCTCGACGATCATGGAGATCGCGATCGACGAGCGACGGGCGGTGCTCATTCCGGATGCTTTGCGTACCCTCCCGACCGACAGCGTCATCGACCAAGGAGTGAACACTGCGCTCTGCGCACCACTGATCACCGATGAAGATGTGCACGGAATCATCTATCTCGACACCACCGGGCAGGTCGAGCTCAGGCCGAAGCACCTCGAACGGCTCGCCGCGGTCGCCGTCCTCTCCAGTGCAGGCATCCGGCAGATGCGACTCCGAGATGAGATGGACCGACAACGGAGAGCCTTCGATCGATTCAGCAGTTACCTCCCCCCGACCTTCATCGATCTGGTCGAAAGGGGGGTGATCGTCCTCAGCGACGAGATGGAACTCCGGGAAGCGGAAGTCTCGGTACTCTTCGCCGACCTTGTCGGTTCCACAGAGCTGTTCGAGCGCCTCGGGCCGGTGGAGGCGGGGCGGTTGATCAACCGGGTGTTCGACCGTCTCTCCGAAGAGATCTGGCGCGAAGATGGGACTCTCGACAAGTACGTCGGGGACGAGCTGGTCGCGTTCTTCGGAGCGCCGGTGCCGCAATCGGACCACGCCGACCGAGCGGTGCGAGCAGGGATCGCGCTCCAGGCGGCGATCGGAGAGGTCAGCACGGGGAATTCGTCCGATCCTCCGCTCTCGTTGCGGATCGGGATTCAGTCCGGCGCGGTGGTGGTCGGCGACATCGGATCGGTGCGCTACCGCGACTACACCGTCGTCGGCGACACGGTAAACACTGCCAAGCGGCTCCAGGTGCAGTGCGCAAGTTCGGGGGAACTCGTCATCGGCGGCGCGACGAGGGAACGGCTGCGGGATCGATTCGATTTCAGCGAGCTCGGACACATCGAGCTGCGCGGCCGAGAGGAGTCGTGCGAGGCATTCGTCGTGCTCGGCCGGCTCACCGAGGGGGGCGCAGGTTAGTTTCGTCCATGGCGCGCGCTCATCCGTCGATGGGAATCCCCGCATCCACCTTCTCGATCCCCTGGAAGGTGCGCAGCTCGTCCGCGGTGAGAAACTCGCCGAGGATTCGGTTTCTCTCTCCCTGAATCTGCTTGATCTCGTCGATGATGACGCGTCGATCCTCCTGGGTGGGGGGTGGATCTCCGTGCAACTCATCGAGGAGTGCGATCTGCGCGCCATTGGATTCTTGTACGACGCGTCGGAGCTCCTCTTCCCTCTGGCTATCGAGGGAGAGCTCCTTCGAAGTCTTGAGAAGTACCCGTTCCATCCGATCTCGTGCACCCTCGACCCAGCGCGCGAGCTCGGCGTCGGTGTTCTCGTTCTCGATCTTCTCCAGGGCGAGGCGAGTGCGCTCCAGGTCTCGTTCATCGATGGGTAGGGCACCGCGCCGGGCCACGCTCTTCTCGAGAGTCGCCTCGAGCGCCGCGACGCGTGGTTCGAGCCCCTGATGGGTGACTGGATCGGTTGCGCCCTTCGAGGACACCTGGTCGAGTTCGAGGCTGTGGAGGCGCTGGCGCAGGCCCGCGAGCTCTTCTTCGAGGCGGGCGATCTCCACCGCGAGACCCGCAACTTCGCCCTCTGAAACTGTGCTCGGCTCCGGATTACGATCTCGCACACCCTCGGGAGAGACTCCGAGGGCGACGATGGAGAGCACGAGCGCTGCGGCCGAGAGAGCAATACATAGAAGCGGTAGGGGCGAGCGCATGGGGACTCCTGCGACTCCCGAGTGGAGTGAAACCGGGGATGATCCGCCGATAGTCTCGACCAAGAGTCGATCCCGATCAACCCCGGCGAGAGTGGGGCAATTGCCTCGTCCGTGCTACCATGACGCCCCCTCAGAATGGAGAGCCGAATGAGACCTCGCCGGACTCTGATCCTTGCGCTCGTCAGCACCCTCTGGCTCGCCGGTTGCCAGTCGATGGGACTCGGTGACTCTGGCTCTTACTCGTCCGCTCCACGCGCCAAGGTGGTCCCTACCCAATTGGAGATGCACGGGCAGGTTCGCACCGACAACTACTACTGGCTGAAGGAACGCGAAGACCCGAATGTCATCGCCTACCTGGTGGAAGAGAACAACCATACTGATCGATCGATGGCGCACACGAAGAGCCTGCAGAAGGAACTCTACAACGAGTTTCACGCGCGCATCAAACAGACGGACATCTCGGTGCCCTACCAGCGGGACGACTACTACTACTACAGCCGCACTGAGGAAGGAAAACAGTACCCCATCTTCTGTCGCAAGCGGGGATCCGTGCGTGCGATCGAAGAGATCATGCTCGATGTCAACCAGCAAGCGGCCGGGCACACGTTCTATTCCGCTCAGTCCCTGGATGTGAGCTCGAACCAGCAATTGCTGGCCTTCGCTGAAGATCAAGTCGGACGTCGCATCTACAACATCCGCTTCAAGGATCTCTCCACCGGCGAGTTCTTGAGTGACCGGATCCCTGGGGCCACCGACAATCTCGCCTGGGCGAACGACAACAAGACGATCTTCTACGGCAAGCAGGACCCGGTGACGCTCCGGGCGTTCCAGATCTACCGGCACGTCATCGGCACCGACGTGACGCGGGACGAGCTCGTGTACGAAGAGAAGGACGACACGTTCAGCTGCGATGTTTCCAGGACCAAATCGAAACGCTACATCATGATCGGGTCCTACCAGACCCTGAGCAGCGAGTACCGGTTTCTCGATGCGAATCGTCCGGGGGACAGCTTTCAGGTGTTGTCGCCGCGGATGCGGAATCATGAGTACTCGGTCGATCACTACAACGATCACTTCTATATCAAGACGAATCACCAGGCGAAGAATTTCCGCCTGATGAAGACTCCGGTCACGTCCACCGACATCGAGAGTTGGGTGGAGGTCATCCCGCACAGGGGCGACGTGCTCCTAGAGGGGTTCGAGATCTTCAAGGACTATCTGGTCGTGGAGGAACGGGAGAAGGGACTGGTGCAACTGCGCATCATGCCCTGGTCGGGAGCGGAAGAGCGGTATTTGAGTTTCGATGAGCCCGCATATCTCGCCTTCCCTAACAGCAACTTCGAGTTCGATACTCCCCTGCTCCGATACACCTACACCTCGATGACGACGCCGGGATCTGTTTATGACTACAACATGGAGACCCACGAGAAGACCCTGCTCAAGCAGGAAGAAGTGCTCGGCGGTTTCTCTTCGAAGGAATACGTGACGTTGCGTCTCCACGCCACGGCACGCGATGGAACCCAGGTGCCGATCTCCGTCGTCTACCGCAAGGGTCTCGAGAAGAACGGACGGAATCCACTTCTCCTCTACGGATACGGATCCTACGGGGCGAGTATGGATGCCACGTTCGACCCGTACCGAGTGAGCCTTCTCGACCGCGGATTCGTGTACGCCATCGCTCATGTCCGGGGGGGGGAGGAGCTCGGCCGGGGGTGGTACGAGGACGGAAAGCTGCTCCAGAAGAAGAACACGTTCACAGACTTCATCGACTGCGGGTTGTACTTGGTGGAGAAGCAGTACACAAATCCGGATCAGCTCTTCTGTCAGGGAGGCAGTGCCGGCGGGCTACTGATCGGCGCTGTGATCAACATGCGCCCCGATCTCTTCAAGGGAGCGATCGCATCCGTGCCGTTCGTAGACGTGGTGACGACGATGCTCGACGACAGCATTCCGCTGACGACCGGCGAGTACGATGAGTGGGGCAATCCGAACGTGAGGGAATTCTACGATTACATCCTCTCCTACTCCCCGTACGACAACGTCGAGAGCAAGGACTACCCGCACCTCCTCGTGACCACCAGCCTTCACGATTCTCAGGTCCAGTATTTCGAGCCGGCGAAGTGGGTGGCGAAGTTACGTGCGATGAAGACCGACACGAATCGGCTGTTGCTACAGACCAAAATGCAAGCTGGACACGGAGGAGTCTCGGGGCGCTACAAGCGGTACGAAGACATCGCGTTCCGCTATGCCTTCCTCATCGATCTCGCGACTCACCGATCGCGATCCGGATCGGCGCGGGGTCTGCCTCACAGAGTGATTTCGAACGAGGGGTCGCGTGAGTGGACGAGACTCCACGCCGAGGCTGGCGGGCGGAGCCACGAGCCCACGGGGACCGCCCTGACTCGGCGCGCGATCAGCGAGTGGGGGCCTGCTCCCGCTCTCCCGTGCTGCGGCGCTCCAATCGCCGCAGGAAGCACTCCATGATCTTTCGGTACAGCTCAGGACCGAGCAGTTCATCCTCGACCCCGGCATCGATGCTCGGATTGTCGTTCACCTCGATCACGACGACGCGGTCTCCGAACTGTTTCAGATCGATCCCATAGAGACCGTCGCCGATCAGATTTGCGGCCGCGAGGGCGGAGTCGAGCACCGTCTTCGGGACTTCTTCGAGGGGGACGCAATCGGAGCCCCCCTCACGGGCCGGGCCGCCTCGCGAGTGGTCGACGATCTGCCAGTGCCCCGGGACCATGAAGTAGCGGCAAGCGTAGAGCGGTTGACGGTCGAGGACTCCGATGCGCCAGTCGAAGTCGGTGAAGAGGTACTCCTGCGCGAGGATCAGGTCAGATTCCTTGAAGAGGACGGCCGCCTTCTCGGCAAGCCCCTGGGGGTCGTCGGCACGGACGACTCCTCGCGAAAAGGAGCCGTCCGGGATCTTGAGCACGACCGGATAGCCGAGCTCCTCGGCGATCCCGTTCATTCGACCTTTCGCGAGAATCCGAGCGTTCGGGCTCGGGATCTTGGCCGCACGGAGAGTCTCCGCAAGGAAGACCTTGTTCGCGCAGCGGATGATCGAGTCCGGGTCATCGATCACGATCAATCCCTCGGCGATTCCCTTCCTGGCGAACCGGAAGGTGTAGTGCTCGATCTCCGTGGTCGCCCGGATGAAGAGTGCATCGAACTCGCCGAGACGGGTGAGGTCAGTTTTCCGGATCCTCTCGACCTCGAGTCCTAGCAGCCTTCCTTCCCGTTCGAACGCCTTGAGCGCCTTGACTCCAGAGGGAGGCATCGCTTCCTCCGGATCCCAGAGGATGGCGATGTCGAACCGCGCCGGGGAGCGGGTCGGCCCCCCCCGGGAAGCGCGCCCCACCCGTCGGGAGAGAGCCCCGGCGAGCGCTTCGCGCCCCGCGGCGTCCAGCTTGCCCACGTCTCCCGCCCGAATCTCGCGAAGATGCCAGCAATCGGTGCGACGGAAGACCACACGCAAGAGTGGGCACGGAAATTCGAGGTAGATCCGTGAACAGAGTGTCCTGAGCTCTGGGTCGTCGGTTTCGCCGAAACACAGATCGAGCTCGACGAGGTCCTCGCTGCGACGACGGAGGGCCCGCTCGGCTCTCTCGTCGATCCATGCGGTGTCGAGCAACGGCAGAACCTGCCGCCGCAATTCGAGCACCGTCCGCGGAGAGGGGATGACCCGCTGCTTCCGCGCATCTGCGAGTAGCGAGCAGTAGTAACCGGTCGTCAAGTAGCCATAGCTGCGGCTGAGGTTGACGACGCGCAGCCCTCGTCGTTGGGCATTGACCTCCCCCAGGAGGTAGGTTGTCGGCGAGATGACCAGGAACTCGTCGGGAAAGAGCCCGGCCCACTCCTCGGGTCGTTCGACGATGATGCACTTGGGACTCATCGGGCCTGTTCTCCTACCTGTCGCTGCCAGATCAATACAGTCGCCTGCTGCGCACGACGGCCGTACCGAGCCATCCCCTCGAACTCGTCCCGGGCGATCGGAAGATTGGCGCTCTCTCCGAGGGTCCGCTCTCCCGCGTGATCGACCCAAGGGTCGTGCACATAGACGAACTGATCGTCGACCCCGGTCACCGTCACCCAGTGAGGAGCCCTCTCCTTCGCGAGCCGGTAGAGGCTGATGAGGACGATCGGGATCGCGCCTGACGCGAGGGCACGACGGAGATCCTCTGCGGTGGCCGCGGTCGAGTCGACCAGAACTCCCAATTCCGCGAGCTGCTCCTTGAAGTCCTGCTCGACGAGACGGATCACCTTTCTCTTCTCCTCACTCCGCACCGACTCGACGAACATCGCCTCCCGATCCGAGACCCCGTGAACCGAGGATCCGAATCCGCGGCGCTGGGCGGCGAGGGCGAGACCGTGCGGCCCGCACCCCCCGTGCCCAGAGGTCATGAAGATCGATGTGGATTCGCGCCAGAGCCGAAGTTCGCTGACACGACTCGATTCGTAGCTCGGATCGAAGGTTCGCAGTGCCATCAGGAGCGCCGCGGCTCCGCAGGTGAATTCGAGGGTCTGGCGGTAGAAGGGCACCGGGAGTACCGGCGGCCGCTTCGGCGTCAGGACCTTCTCCATACGGATCGCGTTCGAATGGTCGTCGTAGTAGTCGAGGTGCAGTCCGAACTCACGGTAGTCATGCCGGCGGTAGAGCCTCAGGGCGGACTCGTTCTCCGCTTGGACTTCGAGGCGGAGAACGACGCAACCCTGTCGGAGCGCGATCTCCTCGGCCATCGTCAGGAGTCGGTCCCCGATCCCTCGGCCGCGATAGCTCGGACTGACGGCGATGGAGTACAACCGGGCGAGGGCGGTGCTGCGGCGGAGGAGAACGGTCGCGTAGCCGACGACGACCCTCTCCTCCTCGGCGACGAGGTTCACCGCGTGAGCGCGGGTCAGCAGGTGTCGAAGGCTGCGGCGGGTGAATCGATCGGTCTCGAAGCCCGCCTCCTCCAAGGCGAGGATGGCGTCGAGATCGGCGAGGCCGGCGGCGCGCAACTCCATCGGGGTCACCCGATCTGATGGGATCGACCCGATCGAGACCCGGGGGGCGGGCCGCAGAGGTCGAAGAAGTCGGAGAGTCTCCGGAGCCAGAACGATCACGTCAAGAGTACGTCTGAGTGGGAGCGCGGTCGATGCTCGAAGCGCCGCGCGAAAGCGCTCCTCACATCCCCTACCGAAGTGAGTGAAGAGGAGCGGGGAATCCCCATCGCAGTTCGATCGATTTTTCGGACGGAATGCCCTTTTCAAAGGCTGCTAGTGGAGGCGGAGAGCTTCCTTCGGGCCCTGTGACGAGAGCGGCACCGCCTTCGCGATTCTCGGATGCTCGAGCTGCTGACGAAAAGCGAGGATGGGCGTTTCGATGTACCGGTAGCTCAGGATCGGTACGAGGAAGCAGAGCCCGAGCGCGAGGAACCAGCGAGCCGCGCTCGTGCCCTCCTCGATCCAGGCCAAGTACTCGAGGCCGAGAACGTTCAGGATCACCACGTGATAGAGGTACAGGCCGTAGGAGAAGCTCCCGACGGCGCGCAGCGGGCGCCACGCAAACGCCGATCGGACCCGACCCGCCACTCTCCCCTTCGCCCCGATCACGAGTGCCATGACGAAGTAGGACGCCACAGAGTAGCCGAGGAACTGCACGAAGCGCAGCTCGCGTCCGGCGAGCACGCCATACTTGGAAAGGCGCTGATTCACGAAGAGTACGAGGATCGTCGCAACAAGGCCCCCGGCGATCCAATTGCCGTTCCAGCTTCGGACCTCCTTCTCTCGCACCGCGAGGCTCGCGCCGAGCGCGAGGGAGAGCATGCGAACCGGCATCTGCCCCAGCGAATACTTGCCGAAGCCATACTCGAGTAGGAAGAAGGTCGCCACGGCGACCACGGGAAGGACTCGACACAGGGTGACCCGGACTCGAGGCAGTGCGACGCTCGCGAGCAGGAACGGCCAGACGAGATAGAACTGCTCTTCGACGGCCAGACTCCAGGTGTGCCCCACCGCGGTCACCGTTCGATCGGTGGCGAACAGGTGGTAGATATTCGTCGAGTAGAAGGCCGCAGCGATGAGGTCGTGACAGCGAGAACCGAACCAGATGGCGCAGAATCCGATGGTCAAATAGTAGATCGGGAAGATCCGCAAGGTACGGCGCAGGAAGAATCGCCCGATACGGATCCTGCCCGATCGTTTCTCGGTGAGCAGGATTCGAGTGATCAGGAACCCGCTCAGGACGAAGAACAGATCGACGCCGAAGTAACCGACCTGCCCGAAAGATGCGAGATCGCACAGGAACCGCGAGGGAGCGACATCTCGGATGTAGGGGAAATGACACCAGAGGACGAGTAGGGCGGCGAAACCCCGCACCCCGTCCAGCGCCGGGATGTGGGGCGGGCGTTCCTGATGGTGCAGTGTGTCCAAGTGGACCTCCGGTGATCCGCCTTTCCCTCCTATCGTCGGTCCTGGAGCAGTTCTTGAGGCTGGTCGCCAAGCCTCGTAGACAGATCATCCCGAGCCAGAGCGCAACCTATCGCGGCTGTTGGGCGCCGAGAGATCGATCTCTCGGGCGGGATGACTTCTTCACCGGGCTGCTAGGGATTGCTCGAATCGGGGCAATCCAGTCCGGCCGTGGTGGGGTCGGTGCCAGGCTCCGGTCGGGGGCGGGAGAGACGTCGTCGGCGACCCGAACAGGGGCCCAAGATGGCGACCGTTCACGCATTCCTCCCGAACCAAGTTGCAGCCAAGTTCCAGTCGCAATCGCAGGTTCCTCGACGAGTTCAACGGCGATTCAGCCGGGCATCGCCACAATCTGACGGTGAGCTGGGAATGAGTCTCTGCAACCCAAGATCGAAGTCCGGGACGACAAGTGTGGCTCCGACCTCGCGCGCCGGCGGCCGGCGGCGCCGACTCTCTCCCGTCCGCAGGGTCTCTCGCAGGGTTACCCTCTCCCTACGGGGAGAACCACCTCGTCGACGCTGGGGACGACCCGTGGATCTGAACCTTCTCAGCTACCTCTTTTCCGCCCCCGGTTCAGGGCCGATTCCGGAACCGAATTCCTGCGGACTCGACCCGACTCCAGCGGGGGTCTCCTGCGTGGAGTTCTCGCTCTGCCCTTGATCGACAGCCGGTTTCCGGGTCTCCCCTCATTGGCTTTCGCCTCGGGGGAGCCTGAGTGCGTCGGGATCGAGTGCTTCCTGAATGACGACACCCTCGCGGCGGAGTACATCGTGGAGGTTTCCCCCGTATTCGCGATCCCGGTCGCGGGACTCGAACCGGACGACCCCATGAGTCGGCGCGGCGAACTCGAGTCGGGTCTCGTGGTCGCCGATTTCCAAGTCTTGCAGGTACAGAAGGTGTTGGCCGAGCCAGGCCAGTGACTGCGAATTTTCCATGATGTCTTCGATGAGCTGGTCGCGGATTCGTGTGGCGGTCGCTGACGTCACCGGCACCCGCAGGATCAACCGGCCATCACAGAGCTCGATCCATCGGTGACCCCGCTGCGCCGCGGAAATGCAGAGAGCCTTGCTCTCTCTATCGAAATCCGGGTCTTCTGCCTGGTCCTCCGGGCTCCCCTGCGTTCCCACCTCGCCCTCACCATCGGACTCCTCCTCGGCGAACTCCTCGAGAACCTGCTTCGACAGCTCGCGGTTGATCAGCTCGACGGCGAGCCCGATCTCGTGGATGGTAAAGCGCTGCAATCCACAGAGCTGACCCTCCTCGTCCTCGAAGAGGGTGGACTCGAGGAGTTCGAAGGAATGGACGACGCGTTGCGCCAGGGGGTCGAGCTCTTCACCCGACAACTTGTCGAGGTTGAAATGGGCACCCCACGGCGGGATCCAGATGACACGGTCCTGATCGACCGCGGGCTGGATCTGTTGCCTCGCCTTCTCGAGGTCACCCGAGGCGTGGATTCCGTAGGTGACGATGAAGAGCTCGAGACTGTCGGATCGGCTGTCGTGCCGGATCTCGATGTCCTGACCAGTGATCCCCACCTCGCAGCCGACAAGAATTGCAGTCAGAGCAAGAAGCAGAGCGACAAGCGTCGTCTTGTGGTGATTCATGGGCGACTCCCTTTCCGGGGCGATCTCGCTCCCCAGGAGATACAGGGGGGAGGAGGGGCTGGACCGAACGGAGTTTTTCGGGAACGCCAGGTTTTCTGGCCGACTCCGACCCGGCTTGTGTGCCTCGGGTCGGTTGTACCGGTTCGTGTGATGCCAGATCATGCCGGCGAGCCGTCTCCCGGGGTGGTTGCCGCCACGCGGGGGACACCGATCACGGGATGGGATGGGACGCCCGACGAAAGCATGACCCTAGACCCTTCGGAGACCGCTCAGCTCTTGAGACGCGCTCACGGCGGTGACCGCGAGGCTCTGAATCGACTCATCCAGAGGGATCTGCCGGCGATCGAAGGGCGCGTTCGAAAGCGCCTCGGTCCGCAACTGCGCGCCCAGGCGGAGACCCACGACATCGTTCAGGAGGCCGTGATCGAGTTCCTTCGATATGGCCCTCGCTTCACCATCACGGATCCGGTGCACTTTCGCGCCTTGCTCGGCCGGATCGTGGAGAACGTGATCCGCGGCCAGCACGATCGATTCACCGCAGCTTGTCGCGACCGCCGCCGCGAGCAGGCGCTCTCGGAGACTGAGCTCCCGACCCTCGACGTGCCGTCGGCGAGTCAGCGTCTCGGGGAGCAGGAGCGGCGAGATCTTCTCGAGCTCGCCGTACACCTTCTGCCGGCGGGGGAGCGACAGCTCATCCTCTGGCGAGAATGGGAGGATCTGTCGTTCCGTACCATCGGCGAGCGCTCCGAGACCACCGAAGACGCGGCTCGAATGCGCCACCGCCGGGCATTGCTCAACCTTGGAATTTTGATGCGCCGCCTGGAGAAGGGCGAACTTCCGCAGATACTCGAGTGCGAAGGTCCCGACCATGACTGACCCCTCCCTGGAGAGCTATCTCGACAAGTACCTGCAGAGGAGCGAGTCCGGTGAGGAGGTTGATCTCGAGACGTTCCTCGTGAGCGCGCCATCGCCGCTTCGGGATGACCTCCGTCGCGAGCTCACCGCAGTGCTGAAGGTAAAGGAGGCGTTCGGCGAGCTGAAGGGGAGCGGCGCGGCGCGCCACCCGTCCGCGATCGAGGGGTTTCGCATCGACCACGAGCTCGGTCGGGGCGCCGTCGGCACCGTTTACGCTGCTGAGGATCTGACCCTCAGGCGGAACGTCGCCATCAAGGTGCTCTCCGGCGGCAGCGAGTCCACCCGTCCAGCAATTCTGGAAGAGGCGCGCAAGCTCGCTGCGATCGCGCACCCAAACATCGTCACGGTCTACTCCGTCATCGACTCACCGGTGCCGGCCATCGTGATGGAGTTGGTCGATGGCTACCCTCTCGACCGCACGGGGCTCGCCCTCACCCATCGCCAGAGAGCGCGACTGCTGCAGGGGATCGCATCGGCCCTCGCGGCCGCTCACGCTTCAGGGATCATCCACCGCGACCTGAAGCCGAAGAACATTCTGGTGACCCCGGAGCTCGTGCCGAAGGTGCTCGACTTCGGGCTCGCCTTCGGGAGATCGCAGGGGGAGTCCCTGGCACGCGGGCGATTCGAGGGCACGCCTCTCTACGCCTCGCCCGAGCAGATTCGAGGAGAGGCGATCGGGCCTCGTTCCGATGTTTTCTCGTTCGGTTGCCTCGCTTACCAGCTCCTGTGCGGACGAGTGCCGTTCGAGGCGGACGCGGTGAGCGAGGTGTTCAGCCGAATCCTCGAGGAGGACCCGCCATTTCCGCGCAGCGTAGACCGTTCGGTTCCCGAAGAGCTCCAGACGATCGTCCTCGCCTGCCTCGCGAAAGAGCGCTCTCTTCGCCCGAGCGCGGCGGAAGTCTGCGATGAGCTCGGCCGCTACCTCAGCGGCGAGCCACTGCGAATTCGACCTCAGATCTACAGTGACGCGCTGCAGCGACACTTGAGTAAACATTCGGAGCTCATCGACGAGTGGCACGATCACGGGATCATCGCGCGCACCGACCGCGATCAGCTGTGCGGTGTCTACCGTCGGCTCCTCAGCGATGAGGATCACTGGGTGTTCGATGCCCGCCGACTCTCGGTGCTGCAGCTCCTCCTCTATTCATCCACGTGGCTCGTCTTCGTCGCATCGAGCCTCCTCGTGTGGTTCATCCGCGAGGATCTCGACTCCCTCTGGCGCTGGTCGATCCCCGCCGGAGAGAGTCTCGCGCTCCTCGCCATCGGCATCGCGGCGCACCGGCGAAACGATGCACTCGCCGCTGGCGCGTTCCTCTCTGCGGCTGTCCTCGCTACAGTTCCCAGCGCCCTTTCTCTGCTGAGTGAGATGGGTTTGTTCTCATCACGGCCGGATGACATCACCCAGCTCATGATCGAGCCCTACTCCAACGCGCAGGTTTTGACCTCATGCGCTCTCGCCCTCGGCATTTCCATCTTTGCGCTCGCCCGTTTACGTCTGACCGGGTTCGCCTGGACCACCGCCTTCTTGGCGACCGGAAGCTACCTGTCTCTCCTCACGCTCTTCGACTGGCTCGGGAAGGACCCGGAAATCCAGGCGGTGATGGCGCTGCCCCTGGTCGCGCTCATCTTCCTGGGGCTCGAGTTCGAGCGACGACGCTTCATCCGTTGGGCCCTTCCCTTCGAGGCCGTGGCATTCGTGGCTCTCATCCTCGGGCTCGATGTGATGGCGATGCGCGGGCCCACCCTCGACATGATCGGAGTACCGGAGACCCCGTTCTTCGACGAAGATCGACTGCTCACGCTGTCGCTAGTGCTCAACGGATTGGTCTTCGCCGCTCTGATGTTCGCCTCAGAGACCGCGCGAAGCCTCGACCTCCGCCGCGGCAGTGCTTGGCTCGAAGCGCTCGTACCGCTGCACATCCTCAGCGCTCTCTTCATCAGTGCCCAGAATCACCGTATCGATGAAGATGAGCTCCCAGTGGCAAATTTTCTCGGCTGGGATGTCACGATGTACTGGGTCGCCGTCGCACTCTTGCTCGTGCTGAGTCCGATCCGGTCCCGACGTCGTTTCTTCCTGAGCGGATTGGTCGGTTTGGCAGCCGGAAGCTACCTGCTCATCGATCTCGAGCTGGTCGCGCAGGTACCCTTCATCATCACGATCGGCCTGGTGGGATTGGGCGCCGCCGCGGCGAGCTACACGTGGATCAATCTGAGAAGCCAGGGGAACGCCAGCGTGAAGAGCCAAGGGGAGGCATGAGCACGGTGCGACTACGCCTGACGCTGTTCTCGATTGTGACTCTGCTACTGTTGCCCGGGGTCTACTTCGCCTGGCCTGTCATGTTCGAGCAGTACCTTCACTACGCAAAGAAGCCGGAACCCGATTACTTTCTTGGCCAACCGGCGAGAGCCTCGCGGTACGACGACGAGCGACCGATTCCTACGGCGTTGTCTCACGCGCGCAGGCACGGGTTTTCAGCTTCTGCCATCGAACGGGGCGCAGTGACTGTAGCAGCGGCCGTCCCCCCTGACGCCACGGTGACCCGAGTCGATCCCATGACTCTGTCGCCCATCCGCACCAGTCCAGAGTACGCCGAAGTTGACCTTCGAATTCACGAGATCGTGCGTGCGTGGCTCCCCAAGAGCGATGCGCCCTACTACTTCGAGATCTCACTCGCCCAAGATGGATATGCAGTGGTTCGTGTGCGCAAGGAGGGCTTCGACGCTGAATTTCGGGTCGATCTTTCCTTGCACCAGTAGCATGCTGAATTGAGCCGATCCCCGCGGTAGGTCAGCCCCCTGACCCAGTTTCTCGACCCTTGAGTTCCTTACGCTGGCCGAGCTAGGTTCCGGCGGTCCCGAATCTGCCGACCGTTCGTCCTGAAGAGGCATCACGCTCGATCTCCAGTGACGGTTGGCGACTCCGCGACCTGGGCAATCCCTGGGCAATCACTGCTCCCCGATGCAAAGACCCCCGCAAGTCGGCTGACTCACGGGGGTTGATCTTGGTGGACCTGAGGGGGCTCGAACCCCTGACCTCCGCATTGCGAACGCGGCGCTCTCCCAGCTGAGCTACAGGCCCAGGTTTTTCTTCTTGTGCGGTTTCGGACGCCTGCCGATCTCTTGGCGGGTAGCGGGCTTGGGACTTACGGTGCACTGAGACCAGGCGATGCTTATAGTCGCTCCACCCCGCTCCGGCAACAGAATCCCCGGTGCGCTCGGGCCCCCTGCGAGAGACTGTGGAGAGAGCCGTGTCCCCACTCCGGATCCAGGTCCTCGAGCCGTACGCCGCGGTCTCGCACCAGCTGCTGTGGGACGGGCTCGCGGAACATGGGCGACACGCGGTCTCGATCGCATCACTCGCACCTCGTCTCTGGAAGTTTCGGATGCGCACGGCGAGTTTTCACTTCGCCCGGGTGCTCTCCGAACGCGCAGCCCAGGGGGAGAGCCCTCCGGATCTCTTCGTCTGCTCGGAGTACCTCTCGGTCGCGGAGTTCCTCCCGCTCCTTCCACCGCGGTGGCGCGACGTTCCGGTCGTCGTCGACTTCCACGAGAACCAACTCACCTATCCGCTTCGCGATGGGGAGACGCGTGACCTACATTTCGCCTTCAGTCATCTGCACGCGGGTGTCGTCGCTCGGCGGGTCGTCTTCCACTCGGAGTTCCATCGCAGTCAGTTTCTCGGTGCATTGCCAGGTTTGATCCGGCCGGTCCCCGATGTCGATCTTCGCGAGCTGCCCGACCGGATCGCTTCACGCTCGGTCGTACTTCCGCTCGGAACCGAAGTGGCCGCCTCCATGCCGGGCGCGGAGCCGATCGACGTCCCGACGATTCTGTGGAGCCATCGGTGGGAGTTCGACAAGGCGCCCGATCGATTCCTCGATGCGATCGAAAGACTTCGGTCGGAGGGGGAGCGGTTCCGGGTTCGGTTGCTCGGGCAGCGATTCCGAGAGGTACCTCCGGAACTCGTCGCGCTTCGAGAACTCCTCGGGGATGACCTGATCGGGGACGAGTACATCCCATCCCGCTCTGCGTATCTCGATGCAGTGCGGTCGGCGGATATCGTCGTCTCGACCTCGCGCCACGAGTTCTTCGGGCTGTCGATGCTCGAGGCGATTCGGTCGGGGCTCCTGCCGGTGCTTCCCGATGACCTCTCCTACCCCGAGCTTCTCCCCGACGAGGCGCACATCCGGCCGTTCCTCTACCCGCGCGCCGAAGGACTCGCCCCCGCCCTCGCAGAAGCACTGTCCACGGTGCGGTCGGGAGCCGAGCAAGAGCTGCGCCGGACCATCGTTCGTTCCAGCGATCGGTTTTCGTGGGAGAGGATCGCGCCCCGTTACGACGCGCTGTTCGACGAGGTCGCGGCCGAGGTTGGCGGGAGGCGCTGAGGCTATCGCACCTGTTTTTCCTTGGGCTCGTCCTCGGACTCGTCGCGGGGGAGTGCCGCTTCGATCCGGCGCGCGAGCTCTTCGAGCCGACGTCGGAACTCCGGGAGTTGAAAGATAAGGACATAGGCGCGCCGCGCGATTCGTACGTCGGTCGCGGGGAACCCCATCACTTCGAGCCCCTCGGCGATGTCGCTGCACACCCCGGCCTGGCCCGCGGTACGCGCCCGCGCGCCGATCGTCAGATGACCGGCGACGCCGGTCTGACCGCCGAGCATCGCCTGAGCGCCCACCCGCGTCGAACCGGCGATCCCGACCTGCGCCGCGATGATCACGCCTGGTCCGATCTCGCAGTTGTGGGCGATCTGCACGAGATTGTCGATCTTCGCTCCGTCGTGGATGACGGTGTCGCCGAGGACTCCTCTGTCGATCGTCGTATTCGCGCCGATCTCGACCTGTGCTCCGATCTCGACGCCACCGACGTGCGGAATCTTCTCTGCACCGTCCGCGGTGGGAACGAAGCCGAACCCGTCGCTCCCGATGACCGCGCCCGCGTGGATCGTGGTCCCCTCCCCGATGCGAGTCTCGGGATAGATCGTGATGTTCGGATGCAGGTGCACGCCATCTGCGATCTGACACCGCGCGACGACGACGACTCCCGCATCGATGCGGACCCCGCGACCGATCTCGACCTCCGGACCGATCACCGCACGCGGACCGACGACGGAGCCCTCCCCGATCCGAGCGCTCGGGTCGATGCTCGCACTCGCGTCGATCCCTTGCCAGGGCGCGGGAGGAGCGGGGTGGAGAATTCCGATCGCGAGGGCGAACCCGAGGTGGGGATGGGGATGACGGAGCAGGGTTGCCTCTGCGGGGAGCCCGTCCCGAGCGCGCTTCCGGCCGATGAGCAACACTCCGGCCCGGAGCGATTTCGGCGGGTGGCGTTCATCCGCGAGATAGGCGAGATCATCCGGCCCGGCGAGTTCGGGGGGTTGGATCGCCCCGATCGCTCGCTCTGGGTCTCCCTCGACTTCGGCTCCGAGTCGATCGGCGAGTTCTCCCGCGGTGATCACTGGCGTTCCTCCCTGGGGTGCGAAGTTCTCTGCTCCCGAGCGAACGGCCCGGCCAGGTAGGTAACGGGGCGAGCGGGACGGCGTCAACCCAGGACTACTGGAGATGTCCGAAGACGGTGATCTCGAGCTTCAGTTTGTCCGGGTGATCGGTGTCGACGACCAGAGTCCCTCCGAAGCCTCCTTGCGCCCCTTGTTCCGGATCGAGGGTCAGGATCAGAGTCCATCCCCCCCCTTCGCGGGCCACCTTCTCGACCCTCGGGGAGATCGCGAGGGAGGCGGTTCGCGGGATGTACCGGATCGCCTCGATCTGGAACGGGAGGTCGTCGACGGGGATCAGGTCGATCCGCTCGACGTGATCTTCCGGAGTCTTCACGACGTTGAAGTTCACCTGGGGGGGATCGAGCCGGATCCCTCGATAGACGGTGCCGCGGATCGGGACGACGACCAGCCGACCGTTCACCTGCGCGGTCAGTTCCGCCTGGATCCGACCCTCGGGGTGTTCGGGTGCGATCCCGACCTCGATCCGGACGCGCTCGCGACCCGGCTCGAGGATCTTTGCGGTCACATGCTCCGAGTTCCCGATCGCGACCTGCGTCACCTCGGGGGGTGGTCCCTTGGGAGTGACGGAGCGAATCTCGTAGACCACCGTCGGGATCGCTCCACCGCCGCCGACCACGCCATCGAGAACGATCTCGAGCTGGTCGGTCCGGATCCCGGGATGGAAGTTCGCGAGGAGGTGAACGGTGAGTGGATCGCGCCGCCCCTGGATCACCACATCGATCTGCTTGTGAAAGTTCCCGAACCCTCGACCGAAGGAGACGTCCGCAAAACCATCCCTGCCCGCTCCGGCGGCGATCGGTGAACGATCGAACTGGACGGAGATACAGGAGCAGCTCGGGTGCACGTTCGTGATGACGAGGGGCTCCGGGCCCGGATTGTGGACGCGGAAGACGACGCGTTTCTGTTCCCGATGCCCGACGGTCCCGATCTGAACCATCGTCGGCTCGATCGTCGGCTCCGCTGCATCTGCGCGCGCGGCGGGGATCGTAGCCAGAAGAATGGCGGTGATGAGAACTGGGAGTGGGTGCGCTGCGTGACGCATCGAACGGTGTCCTCTCACTGGGGGCTCCACAGGGTAACGGAAGGGATCCTGGAACCGAGAGGTCTCGCGGGACGGCGGGCGATCGGAAGGGCGGGAGGAGAACTGCCGGCGGGGCTCGAGGGGATCAGGGACCTTGGCGGATCGCCAGGGGGATCACCTCTTGCTTGAGGTAGGCGAGCATGGTGCGGAAGCGCTCCTCGAGTACCTCCTTCAGCTCGCTCGATCCGATGACCGCCGCGACCGAGACACCGCTGCCGGTCTCTCCGGTCTGAATCCGCTTCTCGATCTCGCCGCGGAGGCGTTTGACGAGCCCCGGCAGGACCCCCTGGAACGCGTCCTCGAGCTGCTTGCGGATCTCGCTCTGAAATGCCGGCAGGGAGCAGATCTGCGGGGCGATCGCCAGGATCTGCTGGGGATCGACCGGCGCTGCTCCGCCGCCGCCAGTTGGGAGAGATGCGAGCCGCTCCTCCATGGTCGCCCGGACCTCGGCCACCGCTCCGGCGACCGCGTCGTCGACGGCGACGCTGACTTCCTGGCGCACGAGAGCTCGCAGAGCCTCGACGAGAGCTCCGGTCGCGGCAGGGGAGTCGGTCGTGGACATCGTCGGCATCCTTTCGAGGTACCCCCAAGAGTAGCCCGCTCCACCGCAGTCCGGCAAATCGCGGACCGGGGGGTTTTGCCCTCGAGTGGTACGATGGGGACCCTCTCAGCTCCAGCGCACCCTGTGGAAGCCGATCTCGTGACCTGGTGCCTTCTCCTGATCATCGCTCTCGGTACCTTTCCGATGCCCCCCGCGGATCCGCCCCCGGGGGTCGATGGAGAGACCGCGTCCGCGTTCGCCGATCTCGACCACCCCGACTGGCGGCAGCGGGAAGCGGTCACCGTCTGGCTCGTCCAGCACGCCGATCGCTGGGCGCGGCGGGTCCCGAACGATTGGGCCCCGCGGAGCGCCGAGGCACGATGGCGGTGGGAGCGGGTACGCGGTCTGGTCTCCCAGCTCGAGGCCCTCCCCTCTACCCTGAACTCACGCGCCGATCTGCGCGGAAAGGGACGGCTGGCCCAGCTCCGCGAGGAGACCGGGAGCGCCTTCCTCGACGCCCTAGAGCGGTGTCTTCAGAACCCCGAGTCACGGGTCCGGAGTCAAGCGCTCGATCTTCTCGGTGAGACCCTCGCGGGCCGAGTGCGGCTCGAAGATCTCTCGCTCGGGGACGATCCCTCGCCGCGAGTTCGCGAGTGTCTCTACGAGATCGCACGCCGACACGACCGGGAGTGGGCTCTCGGCCTCCTCGTCGAGGCGCTCTCCCGCGATGAATCGAATGTTCTCGTCTCGGCGGTTGCCGAGGGGGCGAAACGTCTCGGAGATCCGCGTCTTCTCCCGGCGCTGCGGAAGCGGTTCCGCGAGAGCTCCGCGACCCATCCGGACGTCGTGATCGCGCTCGCCGCGTTCGGTCGCCCCGAGGATGCCGACGCGGTCGATTGGCTCCTCCGCTCCCCCGAGTATCGCCATGCGAGTCTTGCCCTCGACGCCCTCGGCGCCGCACAGGTCCGATTTCATTCCGAGGCGATCTCGGGGCTGCTCTCATCCGTGCACTGGGACCTCAGGGTTCGAGCCTTGCGGCGACTCGAGGAGGAGGAGCGGCAGACGGTCCCCTATCGACTCCTTCCCCTCCTCGAGCAAACCGATGAAGAGGTCTATCTCTTCGCGGTCGAGAATCTGGTGCGCCTCGGTGGGGAGGACTTCATCGGCGATATCGAGATCTCTCTCCGCCGGTTTCCTCCCGCCAGCCGCCCCTTCGTGATCACGGTGGATTCCGGTCGGCTCCTTCCTCGCCCCGTTCCCTTCCTCGAGCGCGGCCTCCCCGTCAGGGCGATCACCCCCGGGATCGAGTCCCCAGACGCGCCTCGGTAGCCCCCCCCTGATCCGTGCTACTCTCCCCGCCCGGTGAGGAGGCGAGGATGGAGCAGGTCTTCGGAGTCCCGCGATCGGTCCTCGAGTCCGAATTCGGGGTGTTCCAGGGGTTTCTGCCGGCAGCAGGGGTACTTCTGGATGTCGTGCAGAGGCTCGAAGGTTCGGGCGAGTTCCGTCTGCGGAGTGATGTCGAGGAGGATCGATGCTGGCAACAGCTGATCCCCTACGTCGCCCTGACCTGCCGGGGACGCGTCCTCCTCCTCGAGCGACTCGCCACGCAGGCAGAGCGGCGCCTCCATCATCTCCTTTCGATCGGGGTGGGTGGGCACATCAATCCGGAGCCCGAGGGCCCCGATCCGCTGGTGGTCCGTGGCCTTCGCCGCGAGGTCGAGGAGGAGATGGAGATCGATCTGCGCTCCTCTCGCCGACCGGGAGAGCTCCCGGAACTCCTCGGATTCATCCGCGATGACTCGAACGATGTCGGACGCGTCCATTTCGGGATCGCATGCCGCCTCGAGATCCCCGCACCGGTCGAGGTCCGGGAGCGGGATCGCATGCTCGGTCGCTGGATCTCGGCGGAAGAGCTCGGAGTCCACGAGGAGCGGATGGAGGGTTGGTCGCAGATTCTGTGGCCGGTGGTGCGGGATGTCGTTGCCCGAGAGACGGAACTCGGCGTGCGTGGCAACGCGGGAGCGCTCCCGATCGATTGACCGCCGGAGAGGCGTGTGGATAGAATCCGCACCCGAGTTCATGCCGGATCACCTGCTACCCGGTGGTGTAATTGGCAACACAACAGGTTTTGGTCCTGTCGTTCGAGGTTCGAGTCCTCGCCGGGTAGCCATTCTCTGACCCCCTCGTCCCGTGCACGGGAGCTTCGATGGCCTCGTCTCACGGTTCATCCGCAATCGGGATCGTGCTCGCCGCTGGCCACGGAACGCGGATGCGATCTCGACTCCCCAAGGTGCTTCATCCGGTGGGAGGGGTGCCGCTCGTCGGACATCTCCTACGAAGCCTCAAGGATGCAGGGGTCCGTCACATCGTCGTCGTCACCGGTCACGGCGCCGAAGAGGTCGAGGCCACCTGTCGCGTCGAGGCGGGGGATGGGGTCGAACTCTCCATCGTTCGTCAGGAGCCTCCGCGGGGGACCGGCGATGCGGTCCGTTTGGCCCTGGAGCCTCTCACCGGCCAGACTGGCACACTGCTGATCGTCAACGGGGACCTGCCGCTCCTCTCTCCAGAGACACTCGGTGCGCTTCTTTCGCACCACGAGAACGAGCGCGCAGCGATGACCATCCTCTCCATCGTGCGCGATAACCCGACCGGTTATGGCCGTCTCCTGCGCGGCCGAGACGGCGCGATTCTCCGCGTGATCGAGGAGCGCGATGCGACTCCTCCGGAGCGGGGGATCCGCGAGGTCAACGGCGGGATCTACGCGGTCGATCTCGCCGCGGTCCGTCCCGCTCTCGCCGCTTTCTGCTACTCCGAGGAGCAGCGGATCGCAGCTGGAGGGGCAGGGCCCGCCGAGATCTACTTCCCACCGGTCATCGCGCCGATCGCCGCCGTCGGCGGCAAGGTCGTCGACTGGGTTCTCCCCGCCGAGAAGGATGAGGAGCTCCAGCAGGTGAACGATCGCGTCGAGCTCTCGATCGCCTGCGACCGGCTTCGGCATCGAGTCATCGCAGACCACCAGCGGGCCGGGGTCACCGTCGTGGACCCGGGTCAGACTTGGATCGAGTGCGATGTCGAGATCGGCGCGGATACCACGATCCACCCGGGGTGCGTGATCCGCCGGGGGGTCCGGATCGGCGCCGAGTGCGAGGTCGGACCGTTCGCCCACCTGCGAGAGGGGACGATCCTCGGTGACGATGTCCACATCGGGAACTTCGTCGAAGTGAAGAAGACCCGGGTGGGGCGCGGGACCCGTGCGAAGCACCTGACGTACCTCGGCAACGGTGAGATCGGCCAGGACGTGAACATCGGGGCGGGGACCGTCCTGGCGAACTACGATGGCCGACAGAAGTCGATGACCCGAATCGGCGACGGGGCGTTCATCGGCTCCGGAACGATCATCGTCGCCCCCGCCGAGATCGGTCCCGGGGCGCGCACCGGCGCCGGGGCGGTGGTGACCCGCGGGCAGAGCGTGCCCGCCGGCGAAACGGTCATCGGGGTCCCCGCTCGACCCTTGCGAAAGAAGCCGCCGGCCCCCCCGGAGTCCCCTCCTGGCGGCAGCTGACCCCTCCGCTTGCGATCCCACCCCCGGGGGGTGGACTTCGGGGATAGGGTCCGGGTCGCGGGGGGCTCGATTCCTTGGGTGGAATGACTGCTCATGCGGCGAGGAGTTCGGTAATCTCTTGGGCCCGGCAGGGATGGGCCGATGGCATCGCCTGGGTGCGGTGTCCTTGAGACCCCGGTGTCCTCGAGACCCGGTGTCCTCGAGACCCGGTGTTCTCGAGATCCGGTGTTCTCGGGTCATTTCCGGCTGGGGAGTTTGGACGGCGAGGGGCTCGGAGCCCACTCGGCCGACCTTGCGTGTCTGCTCGACGGCCGGACCGACCCAGCAATCGTGGTGAGATGGAGTCGACTTCCGTGGTGAACGACATCAGCGACCGTCTGGTCGTCCTACACGGCAACGCCAACCCGAAGCTGGCGGCGGACATCTGTGAGCGACTCGGGACCAGCCCGGGGCGGGTGCGCGTCAGTCGGTTCCCCGACGGGGAGATCGCGGTCGAGCTTCAGGAGGATGTGCGCGGCAAGGATGTCTTCGTCATTCAGTCGACGTGCCCACCGGTCAACGAGAACTTGATGGAGCTCCTCGTCCTGATCGACTGCATCAAACGCGCCTCTGCGGCTCGGGTGACCGCAGTGATCCCGTACTTCGGGTACGCGCGCCAAGATCGACGGGAGCACGGAGCACGGGTCCCGATCACCGCGAAGCTGGTCGCGAATCTGATCACCTCTGCCGGCACCGACCGCGTCGTGACGATGGACCTGCACTGCGAACAGATCCAAGGGTTCTTCGACATTCCGGTCGACCACGTCTACGCGGGGGGGGATCGTCGTCGCGCATCTCCGCGAAATCGCCCGGGAGATCCCTGTGCCCGTGGTCGTCAGCCCGGATGTCGGTGCGATCAAGATGGCCCGCGCCTACGCGCGGGAGATCGGGGCGCGACTCGCGACGGTCGACAAGCGACGGGTGAGTGGCGACAAGACCCAGATCGGATTCGTGATCGGGGAGGTCGAGGGGATGGACGCGATCATCGCCGACGACGTGATCGCGACCGGAGGATCGATCGCACAAGCCGCCAGCCTGCTCAAGGAAAAGGGCGCCTCGTCGGTGACGATCGTCTGCACGCACCCTGTGCTCTGCGGCCCGGCGATCGAAAAGCTCGAAGCGAGCCCGGCCGGGCGTATCATCGTCACCGACACGATCCCGATCGACGGGAAGTACGAGGGGGACCGCGTTACGGTGCTGTCGTCCGCCGCGACCTTCGCGGACGCGATCCTACAGATTCACAAATCGGCGAACATCGTCGGCGGCGCTCGTTGAGAAACGCTCGAGGGACCGCATCGCGGCCTCCCGAGCACGCGCCTGCTGAGAGTGGAGCAAGGAGCGACCATGGAAGAGATCGTCCTCAAAGGACAAATCAGAACGGGAACCGGAAGCTCGGATGCTCGGCGCGCCCGGCTCGAAGGCTTGGTGACCGGCAACTTGTACGGGCACGGTGAGGCGAACGTCTCCTTCCTCGTCCCGCACTTCGACCTCCACCGGCTGGTGCACGATGGCCACCACTTGCTCAACCTCGACTTCGGCGGGGTGAAGGACGTCGGGATCATGAAGGAGTTGCAGTTCGACACCTTCGGCGATCGGATCACCCACGTCGACTTCGCGCGGGTCTCCCTCGACGAGGTGATCGAGACCAGCGTGGAGGTCCGGGCGATCGGCAGCGCCAAGGGAGTGGCCTCGGGGGGAACCCTCGACGTCGTCCGACACGAGCTGCCACTGCGCGGGAAGGCGAGACTGCTCCCCAAGCACGTCGATCTCGCAGTCGATGCACTGGAGATCGGCGACGCGATCCGAGCGAAGGACATCTCGCTCCCCGACGGGGTGGAGCTCCTCCTCAATCCGGAGGATGCGATCATCTTCGTCCATGAGCAGACGATCGAGGATGAGGATCTGCCGGCGGACGAAGTTGAAGAGCCCAAGGCCGGCGAGGGGAAGTCGGAGTAGGAGCCGACCGTAGGATGAACCAGCGCATCTCGCTGGCGAACCGCGGGGCGTACCTCTCGAGGACCTCTCATGGCGAGACCACCGAGCAAGGACGAATCGGCCCTCATCGTCGGTCTCGGGAACCCGGGCGACGAGTACCTGCACTCTCGGCACAACGTCGGTTTCGAAGCGATCGAGCGGTTGTCGGCTGCCCTCCGGGGGCGGGAGGAACTTCCCGCCGCGGGAGGATTGCTCGAGAGTGGACGCCTCAAGGGGCGACGGGTCCTCCTCCTGAAGCCGCTGCGTTACATGAATCGAAGCGGAGGACCGACCGCGGACGTGGTCCACCGGCTGTCCCCTGCCCGACTCCTCGTCATCTCCGATGACCTCGACCTCGATCTGGGGCGGGTCCGGATTCGGCGGGGGGGGAGCAGTGGTGGGCACAACGGGGTCGCGGACGTGATCGAGAAGCTCGGGTCGGATGGATTCCACCGGCTCCGTCTCGGGATCGGTCGCCCCCCCCACGGCGGCGCCGAGGACTTCGTCCTCGAGCCGTTCACGGCCGAGGAGCGCCCAACCGCGGTCGAAATGATCGAATGCGCTGCGAATGCCGCCCGATGCTGGCTCATCGAGGGTATCCAGAGCGCCATGAATCGCTACAATGCGCCGTCCCTCGGCGAAGCAGCGGAGAACAGCTTTCCGGCCGAGTCGGAGGGATGAGATGGAGCATGAGTAAGGCATCGACGCCGAGCAAGTCGTCGTCCCGGAAGGAGCGGACGCGTTGACCGAGCGACTGTACGAGGGGCTGTTTCTCCTCGACTCGAATGAAGCCGCCCAGGGTTGGAGCGAACTCGAAGGGCAGATCACCGGCCTTTTCGGGAAGCACGACGCCAGGGTGGAATATTCGGAGCGTTGGCCCGACCAACGACTCGGAACCGAGATCAAGGGGGTCAAGAAGGGGACTTACTTCCTGACCTACTTCACGGCCCCCACCGATCGCATCGCGGATCTGCGGCGAGACGTCGAGCTCTCCGACAAGATTCTGCGATTTCTAGTGATCCAAGAGGACTTCCTCGCCGCCGAGATGGAGCGCCGGCGCGAGCAGGCGCGACGACGTGCAGAACGTCCGGCAACCCCTCCCCCACCCCCAGCCCCCGCCCCAGCCCCAGTGGCTGCGGCTTCGACCGAGAGGTCCACCGAGGGCGGGGACGCCGGCTCGGAACCGGTGCAGGAAGTGGCGGATCCAGAGTCCTCGTCCAAGTCTTCGGCGACGGCAGATCCTGCGGGTACGGAGATGGCCGACGGGGAAGCCGTGGATGACGGGGAAGCCGTGGATGACGGTGAAGCCGTGGATGACGGGGCAGCCGTGGATGACGGGGCAGCCGATGATTTCGAAGCCCTGAACGCGGATGCGGAAGAAGCTGCGTCCGAGGAGTCGGGGAAGCCCACGTAGGCGGCGATCCGAGATGACGCTTGAGGCGGCCCTGGCTGCTGGATAGTCTCCTCGGTCCGAACTGCGGGATCCGATCGGGCTGGCGATCGTCCCTTCGCGATCAATTCCCGGGAGACCCCCGTACCAGGGGTGTTTCGGGCGAGTGGAGTGCGACATGGAACTGAACAAGATCTACCTTATCGGGAACCTGACGCGGGACCCGGAACTCCGGTACACCGGCAGCGGGACCGCGGTCTGCGACCTGCGCCTCGCGGCGAGCCGCAAGTACCGCAAGGGCGGGGATACCGGTGAAATGGTCGAGGAGACCTGCTTCGTCGACGTCGTCGTCTGGGGGCGCAGCGGAGAGAACTGCAATCAGTACTTGAGCAAAGGCAACCCGGTCCTCGTCGAGGGCCGGTTGAAGCTCGACGAGTGGCAAGCTCAGGATGGCCAAAAACGGAGCAAGCATTCGGTCGTCGCCGACCGGGTCCACTTCTTTCCGCGAAGTGGCGGGGGAGCGCCGAGCGGCGAGTCGCAGAGCTATGGTCGGAGTCATCAAGACTCAGAGCATTCAGACTCGGAGGGGTCCTCTCAGGAGGACTTCAACTCCGAGGTTCCCTTCTAGGAGATGGACATGTTCTTCGGACGAAAGAAGCGCCCTTCGCTCGTGCTGGGGCGTGACTACATCGATTACAAGGATGTCGAGCTGCTGCAGAAGCTGGTCACGGCTCAGGGGAAACTCCTGTCGCGACGCCAGATCGGATGCGACGCTCGGATGCAGCACAGGATCAAGCGCGCGATCCATCGCGCCCGGTACATCGGCCTGATGCCCTACGGTCCGTGAAATTGACGGGATCTCACCGATGAAGTTGCTTCTCAAGAAGAACATTCCCGACCTCGGGACCCTCGGCCAGGTCGTCGACGTCCGGGCGGGGTATGCGCGCAATTACCTCGTCCCTCAGGGCCTCGCGATCGAGGTAAACAATGCGAATCTCCAGTGGTTCGAGGCGCAGAAGCGCCGGCTGATCCGACAGGAGGAGGACTCGAAGGACAAGCTTCGGGTCCTGGCGCAGGTGCTCGAGGGAACTTCGTGCACGATCATCGTCCGCGCGACGGAAGAGGGGCACCTCTTCGGCTCGGTCACCCCGAAGGTCATCGCCGATCATCTCGCCCAGGAGGGGATCGAGGTCGATAGTCGGACGATTCAACTCGAGACTCCGATCAAGGAACTCGGGATCTACCCTGTCCGGGTCCAGCTGCACGCCGAAGTGTCGGCTCAGATCAAGGTGTGGGTGGTCAAGGGAGACGAGGGGCAGGCGTCACTCGAGGGCGAGGAGTTCTAGTGGTATGACTCGGAGGTGCTCGCACTTCCGAGTCATACCACTAGGTGTGCTGGATACCCCCACCCCGTCCCTCCCCCCTTGGGGGAGGGGGGTATTGCCACTCCA
>JAQBGV010000126.1:0-38691 GCA_032128395.1 Planctomycetota bacterium
GTCCATCGAGCGCGGACCTGAAGCGATCCGAGCGTGGCGTTCCCAGGGCGACGAGGTTGTCCTGCACGATGACCACGAGAGGAAGCGCTCGGGCCGCCGCGAGGGAGAGCCCCTCGTGGACCGCGCCGGTGCGGGTCGCCCCCTCACCGGTCCAGGTCAGCGCGACTCGATCCTCGCCGCGCAGCTGGAAGGCGAGCGCGAATCCGGCGAGCACCGGCACCAGGTCGCCGACGTGACTGATCGGGGCGACCACGCCGCACGAGAGGTCGCCGAAGTGGAGATCGCGCCCTTTCGTGACGCTGTCGCTGGTCGCGAGATAGGCCCGGAACGACGCTTCCAGCGGCATTCCGCGCTCGAAAGTTGCCGCGGCGTTCCGGATCATCGGTCCGACGACGTCTCCGTCCGCGAGAGCGTGGGCGGCGCCCACCGTCACCGCCTCCTCGCCGCAACCGAGCCACGCCTTGGTCAACACCCCGGTCCGCACCCAGCGCTTGAGCGCGATGTCGTGCAAACGATTGCGCACGAGACCGCGGTAGAGGCGTTCGAGCCCCAGAGGGCCGAGCCGCTCGATCGAGCGACCGATCCCCGGATCCTCCTCGATCCGCTCACGGTACTCCGCGATCACTGCGGGGTCGGGGGTCCATTCCAGGTACTCGGGGGGATCGTAGGGAGGATACCTTTTCACCGGGTGAGCTCCGCCCGGAAGAATTCGGCGAGCAGGCGACTCACCGCCACTCCGTTCTCGTCCGCGCCTGCGAACGGATGGACGAATCCGAAGGTGTGGCCGGTGGGGAGCCCCTCGCGACGAGACCGCGGATGCGGCAGCCACCCACGAATTTCATCCGAGGCCGAGAACGGTACGGTCTCGTCGCGAGTCCCATGGACGAGGAGGGTCGGTACCGGGCTCACCCCTACTGCGCGCTCGACGTCGTAGCGCTCTGCGTTCTCTTCGAAGTCGTCGAGGATGGAGATCTCGAGGCGCAGCACCTGACCCGTTCGAACGTTCGGGATCTCGAGGAATCCATCGGCGCGCCACTGTTGTCGATACTCCTCGAGGAAGATCTTGTAGCCCTGTGATGGTGATCCCAGGGTGGCGACGGCGTCGATCTCGTCGCGCTCCGAGCCGAGGAGGAGCGAGACGACGCCGCCCCGCGAATGGCCGATCACTCCGATCGGTCCCCGGGAGAATTCTGCGGGAAATCCGAGGCGCTCGTGCGCGTCCGGGAGAGCATCGAGGACCGCGGCGAGATCCTCGAGATCATGGGAAAAGGTGTTCCGCGCGAACTTCTCCGGCTCGTCGTGGCGGTCGCTGGCGCCGGTGGTCCCGTTCATCGAGAGATCGATACGCACCGTGACGAATCCCGTATCCGCGAGCGATCGGGTCAGCCACGGCCAACCACCCCAGTCGCGAAACCCCTTGAAACCTGGGACGAACAGGAGGAGCGGGGCATCCTGCACCCCTTCGGAGGGGAACTCGGCGGTTCCTCGCACGATGCGGTCATCGATGATCGGTAGCTCGAAGATCTGCGACCTGGTCGAACTCACCGAGACACTCCTTCTCGCGCCGCAAGGATCCGGGTCACCGCCCTCGCGAGATCGACCTCGACCTGCTCTCCCGAACTCATCTCCTTTAGCTGGAGGGTGCCGGCTGCCGCCTCGGCCTCCCCGATCACCGCAGTGAACGGGATGCCGAGCTGGTGGGCGCACTGAAACTGCTTCTTCAACTTCACCGGACTCGGATGGACGACCGAGGCGATCCCCGCGGCACGCAGGTCCCGAGCAAGACGATACGAGTCCGGCGCGCTCGACTCGGAGAACTGCACGACCAGAACCTCCGCCGGGCTCGATCGCCGATCGAGGAGACCGAGCTGTTCGAGTGCGCTGAAGAGCCGATCGATGCCGAGGCTGATCCCCACCGCGGGAAGTTCCCGTCCTGCGAACATCCCGACCAGG
This sequence comes from Planctomycetota bacterium, assembly GCA_032128395.1. Lineage (GTDB taxonomy): Bacteria > Planctomycetota > UBA8108 > UBA1146 > UBA1146 > JAQBGV01. The sequence continues at coordinate 1,954 of JAQBGV010000126.1, forward strand.
CCATCGTACCGCCCCCCCGACATCACGCTCCCGAACTCGGGGAGGGAGTCGAGAAACGTCTCGTAGATGATGCCGGTGTAGTAGCTGAGACCCCGAGCGATCCGTGGATCGAAGACGAGGGTGTCGAGGGTCCCGCCCGCGGCGACCCGTTCGACGACCCCGCGCAAGCGTGCGACGGCGGCGAGCCCATCCGAGTCCTCGCCGATCGCTCCTGCGAGTCGATCGATGGCCTCCACTGGCTTCCCGCCCGATCCGACGATCTGCATCAGACGCTCGAGCGCTTCTCCCGTGACCGAGAATGCGGAAGTGACTTCGTCCCGGAATCGCGACTCCCCGATCTTCTCCAACTTGTCGAGGAGACGCAGAAATACCCCCTCTGGCGCCCCATCCGCGATTCCGAGCCCCCGCGTGATCGCGCGCAGGATCCCCCGGTGGTTCACCCTCAGGTGGTATCCGCCGACGCCGAGGGCCGCCATGACGTCTTGCCCGACGAGCAACATCTCCGCATCGGCTCCCGGATCATCGACCCCGACCAGATCGACATCGCACTGGAGGAACTCGCGAAACCGTCCCTTTGCCGGCTTCTCCGCCCGCCAGACCGGAGCGATCTGGTAGCGGCGAAAAGGCATCAGGATCGATCCGTGGGTCGCGACGAGCCGAGCCAAGGGGACGGTGAGGTCGTACCGCAGAGCGATTTCCCGCTTCCCGTGGTCGAGAAAGCGGTAGAGAAGCATTTCCCCCTCCTCGCCGTACTTCCCGAGCAGGAGCTCGGCGTACTCGAGGGCAGGGGTCTGGACAGGCGGATACCCGTGCGATTCGAACACCCGTCGTACCGCATCGAGCATGCGGTCCTTGGCGAGCATCTCCTCTGGCAGGTAGTCGCGAAATCCTTTGAGGGCCTGGGGCTTCATCGCTCCTCCGGGGGGGCACGGCGATCATCAGCTCCTTCGAAAGGATGGCAAGCGGTCCGGGTAGAAAGGGTTGGCAAGCTGATTGCGGAGCGCCATCCTCGGGGCCGCCGCCACGCCTGAGGACGTGGGCTGGGTGTCGGGGATGAGCGGGGTTCGGGGAAGCGGACGGAGGAACCATGCGTGTTCACGAGCTGATGACCCCTGACCCGATCACGCTGATGGTGGACGACAGCTTCGACCTCGCTGAGAAGTTCATGGAATTCGCGCACATCCGTCACCTTCCGGTCGTGGACGGCGAGCGACTGATCGGCCTCGTCACCCACCGAGATCTCCTCCAAGCCTCACTCCGTCTCTTGCAAGGGGTACAGCCCCGCGACGTGCACGAGCGCAAGCTCACCGTCCCGGTCGCCGAGATCATGCGACCGGACGTCAACTCCGTGCACCCCGACGCCGACGTGCGGACGGCGATCGAGACGATGATCGACCACAAGTACGGGTGTCTGCCAGTCTGCGACGAGCAGAAGCGCCTCAAGGGGATCATCACCGAGGCGGACTTCCTCAAGTTCACGCGACGGCTCCTCGAGCAAGTAGACATCGCCTGAGCCCGTGCACCCCATCGTGCCGCGATGATCGTCCTCTACTGGATGACCCCCGATCCGATCACCGTCTCGGAGAACGACTCCCTCCTCGACGTATGGCGAGCACTCCGCACCCGGGAGATTCGGCGGCTGCCCGTGGTGCGCGGGGAGGACGAGCTGGTCGGTCTGATCGGACGCGCCGATCTCTACCGCTACATCTCCAGCGAACAAATGGCGGGGCCCGAGGAGGGAGTGCGCGCGACGCTGGAGAAGATCCCGGTCGCCACTGCGATGACCCGAGAACCCGCGACCTGTAGCGCGAACGAACCCCTCGAGGCGGTGAGCGAGAGGATGCGAGCGATCAAGGTCGGCGCGTTCCCGGTGCTCCACCGCGGACACCTGGTCGGGATCATCTCCGAGACCGACTTCCTGCGCGCCCTCGGCGAGCTGGCCTGGCACGACAGCGGAGCGAGCCGCATCACGATCAAGGTGCCGAAGAGCTCCGCCCCGGAGCGCACCTACGAAGTCGTCGACCTCTGCCGCAGGTACGAGACGCAGCTCCTCGCGGTCCTCACCCACTCGGTCCTCGAGGACTCGGCGACGATGACGACGCTCCGAGTGCGCGGAGCCCGCGTCGCTGACCTGGTCGCGGCGCTCTGGAAGGCCGGATTCGACGTGGTCGACGAGAGCTAGAACGAAACCAACGTCTCAGCCAGCCTCCTAGATGAGACCCAGCTCGTGGCCGACCTCTGTGAACATGGAAACCGCCCGATCGATCTGCTCTTCGGTGTGCGCCGCGGAGATCTGCACCCGGATCCGGGCCTGCCCCCGCGGGACCACCGGGAACGAGAACCCGACGACGAAGATCCCGCGCCGGTTCATCGCATCCGCCATCTCCATCGTCTTCTTCTCGTCTCCGAGCAGGATCGGGACGATCGGGTGCACCCCGGGCGTGATCGAGAACCCCGCCGCGGACATCGACTCGCGAAAGCGTGCGGTGTTCGAGCGGGAGCGGGCGACCCGTTCCGGCTCCGACGTGATCAGGTCGAGCACGCGAATCCCGGCGGCGACGATCGGCGGTGGGAGCGAATTCGAGAAGAGGTACGGGCGGGAGCGCTGCCGGAGCAAGTCGACCGTCTCGCGGCTCGCGGCGGTGAAGCCACCGCTCGCGCCACCCAGCGCCTTCCCGAGGGTGCTCGTGATGATGTCGACTCGCCCCTCGACCCCGAAGTGCTCATGGGTCCCGCGTCCGGTGTCGCCGATGAATCCCGTCGCGTGAGAGTCATCGACCGCGAGCATCGCGCTGTGCTTTTCGCAGAGGTCACAGATCTCGGGGAGAGGAGCGAGGTCCCCGTGCATCGAGAACACTCCATCCGTGATCACCATGCGGAATCTCGCGGAGGCGCTCTCTTCGAGACAGCGTTCGAGATCCATGATGTCGGCGTGTTTGTAGCGGAGCCGCGTCGCCTTGCACAGCCGCACCCCGTCGATGATGCTCGCGTGGTTCAGCTCGTCCGAGATCACCGCGTCCTCGGGTCCGAGGAGTACCTCGAAGAGACCGCCGTTCGCGTCGAAGCAGCTGCTGTAGAGGATCGCGTCCTCGAAACCGAGAAACTCTGCGACCTTCCGCTCGAGCTGCTTGTGGATCGACTGGGTTCCGCAGATGAAACGGACCGAGGAGACCCCGTAGCCGAATTCGTCGAGGGCGCGGTGGGCCGCCTCCAGAATCGCGGGGTGGCTCGAAAGGCCGAGGTAGTTGTTCGCGCAGAAGTTGAGCGCCTCGCCGTCCTCGGTGTCGATCACAGGCCCTTGCGGACCGGTGATCACCCGCTCCCGCTTGTGGAGACCCGCTTCGCGGATCGACGCCAACTCGCCTCTCGACCATGCGCGATTCGTGTCCACCGCTCGACCCTTCACTACCCCGTCGCCGAAGCTGGTTCCCCGTTCGGGAACAGGATGATCTTTCCGCAATTCCCCTCCCGGATCAGCTCGAACGCCTGCTCGTACTCCTCCAAGGGGAGCCGGTGGGTCACCAGCGGCTCGAGGTCGAGACCCGCCTGGAGGAGACCGGTGGTGTCGACCCAGGTCTCGTAGATGCGCCGGCCGATGATCCCCCGCAGCTGCGCCCCCTTGAAAATGATGTCGCGGGCGACGTCGATCGAGATGCGGTCGCTCGGGACCCCGAAGAAGCGGAAGTCTCCCCCTCGCGCCAAGGAGCGCAGGCCGTCCTCGACCGCCCGAGGGCTCCCCGACATTTCCAGCACGACATCCGCTCCGTGTCCCTGGGTCAGTTCGCGGATCTTCGGCACCAGATCGACCTGGGTCGGATCGAGGACCACATCGGCACCGATCCGGTCCGCGAGTGCGAGCCGGTACTCCCGGACGTCGACTGCGATGACCTGGGCCGCGCCGCAGATCTTCGCGATGGCGATCGAGAAGAGTCCGGTCGGCCCGCACCCGAACACCACCACCCGTCGGCGAGAGACATCGGCGACCATCGTCGCGTGTACGGAATTTCCGAGCGGCTCCTGCAAGGTCGCGATGTGCGGGGGGATGCTGCGGTCGGTCTTCCAGGCGCACCGTTCGGGGATCGCGATGAACTCTGCGAAGGCCCCATCGCGATGGATCCCGATGATCTCCTCGTTCTCGCAGATGTGGCGGTGGCCGATCCGGCATTGAGTACAGCGTCCGCAGAAGACGTGGCTCTCCGCGGCGACGTATTCACCGACACTGAGCTCGCGCACGTCCTTCCCGATCGCGACCACTTCTCCGCAGAGCTCATGCCCGACGGTGAGCGGGGCTCGGACGTTCGCCTCCGCCCAGTGGTCCCAGTTATAGATGTGGAGGTCGGTCCCGCAGATCGAGGTGGCGAGGACCCGGATGAGGACCTCATCGGCCCGTGGGGTCGGAACCGGTTTCTCGACCAGGCGGAGCCCTGGCTCGGGCGCGAGCTTGGCCAGGGTGCGCATCGTTCCTTGTGTTTGCGAAGGCTCAGGCATCTGCGGGGACTGCTTTCTCTCCTCGGGGACCCTGCAGTCTACTCGGAGTGAGATCGGCCCGGAAGATGACCCGCTAGTTTGACTTCACCGCGGGGCGTGCCATCCTTTCCACCATGGAAGAGAACAATCTCACCAGCCTTCGGGCGACGAAGATCATCGCGACCCTGGGGCCGGCCTCGCGCTCCCGTGAGACGGTGCACGCGCTCGTCGAGGCGGGGATGGACGTCGCCCGGATCAACGCTTCCCACGGCAACCACGCCGAGCATAGAGCCGCGATCGAGCTGGTGCGCAGCCTCGCGGAGGAGGTGGGGCGCCCGATCGGGATCCTGTACGACCTCCAGGGGCCCAAGATCCGTCTCGGCCCCTTCGAGGGCGCCCCGCGCACCCTTACCGCAGGGGAGGAATTCTCGATCGCGGTCGGGCGTCCTCCCGAGCGGGGGGAGCTCTCGAGCGACTACGAGCTCCTCGATCAAGACGTCGCGCCGGGTGACCCGCTGCTGATCTGCGACGGACAGGTGAGCTGCGAAGTGATCGCGGTCTCCACCGGCATGGTCCGCTGCCGGGTCCTCCACGGCGGTCGGGTCGAACCTCGCAAGGGCATCAACTTGCCTCAGAGCCGAGTCTCCGCGCCTGCGGTGACCGAGAAGGATCGCGAGGACGCACTGTTCGCGGTGGAGCACGAGGTCGACTTCATCGCCCTCAGCTTCGTCCGCCGCGCCCGCGACGTCCTCGAGCTCGGCAAGATCCTCGACTCCGCGGGCTCCGAGATCCCGATCATTTCGAAGATCGAGAAGCCGCAGGCGCTGATCGAGCTCGCGGAGATCCTACGGGCGAGCTGGGGGGTGATGGTGGCTCGCGGCGACCTCGGGGTCGAACTCCCTCCGGAACAGGTCCCGGTCGCCCAGAAGCGGATCATCGGTGATGCGCTCGAGGCCGGTCGTCGGGTGATCACCGCGACCCAGATGCTGGAGAGCATGACGCGGAACCCCCGCCCCACCCGCGCGGAGGCGAGCGACGTAGCGAACGCGGTCCTCGACGGAACCGACGCGGTGATGCTCTCGGAAGAGACCGCGACAGGGAAGTTCCCGGTCGATTCGGTCCGGATGATGCGCCGGATCATCGAGTTCACAGAGGGCAACGTGAGGCGGAACCCGACCCGCCGTCGCCGGGAGCGCTCGGTCGACAGCATGAGCGAGGCGGTCGCCGACGCCGGCTGTCAGGTCGCCCACCATCTGCAGGCCCAGTGGATCGTGGCCTTCACGCAGAGTGGGCACACCGCCCTGCTCGCGTCGCGTCGTCGTCCGAGACAGCCGATTCTCGCCTTCACGACGAGTCGCGAGATCCGAGACCGGCTGACGCTGGTTTGGGGGGTCCGCCCGTACCGGATCGCCCCTGTCCAGAACACCGATGGGCTGATCGCCGAGCTCGACGCGACGATCCAGGCCGATCTTCTCGCCCGACGAGGGGACACGCTCGTGCTTCTGATGGGAGCGCCCACCCACCGGATGGGGCTGACGAACCTGATGCTCGTCTACCGAGTGGGCTCGTGGGCCTCCCTCGAAGGCGGGGACTGATCGGCCCGTCGCCAGATCTCCGAGAACAACTCGATCGTCGCAGGCGCGTGCCCGGCGAAGTGGTTGTTGAAGAAGCCGTAGACGTCGATGCCCTGCGCTCGGAGATCCTTCACGATCGGGACCCATCGCTCGATCACTGCCGACTGATCCACGACGACCTGGTCCCAGCGATCGGTGATCATCTCGATCGCCTTGTGGTCGCCGAGGAATCGGATGTAGGCGAAGTCGGCGCTCGGCCCCCCGGTGAGCGGAAGCCACTGCTCCGCCTTCGGCATCCACGACTGCTCGACCCAGGCGAGAGCGACTCCGTGGCGGGCACAGATCTCGTTCGCGGTCCTCCCGACCCAGCGGGGATTTCGCAATTCCACCGTGTAGCGCGGACCGAGGGGGAGCGCGGACAGGAACGCATCGAGGCGCTCGAAGAAGGGCTCCGGCCCGGGGAACGCCTTCTTGTTGAAGTAGGGGAACTGCAGGAGGAGCGGACCGAGCCGATCCCCGAGGCGCTGCATCGTCTCGACGAAGAGCGCCATGTCCCCTTCCGCATCGACGAGCACTTTTTCGTGGGTGACGATCCGAGGGACTTTCGCGGCGAAACGGAAGTTCTCGGGGGTTCGGCCCACCCAGGCATCGACCATCCGTTCCGTCGGCATCCGGTAGAAGGTCGCGTCGACCTCGACGGTGTCGAAGACGGTCGAGTAGTGCTGGATGTACAGGGGAGGCGGGGTCCCCGGGGGGTAGAACACCCCAACCCAGTCCTTCTCCGACCAGGAGGAGGTCCCGATCCGGAGTCCGTCGTCCCCAGCAAACAAACGCTGCTCCTCCCGGAAAGCTCGACGAGGATACTACTCCCTTCCCTCGATCCCTTGACCCCCGCGACGCCTCCAGACGATGATGCCCCCCTGCCGCGTCGGGGAAGAGCCGGAGGGTACGACGTGCGGATCGTCATCCAACATCTGACCGGCAGCGACGCCGGTCGCAGCGACTCCTTCCCGCTCGGGCCGATCCAGATCGGGCGGGACGAGAGCTGCGACGTGCGCCTCAATCTGCAACGAGACCTCGAGGTCAGCTCAAGGCACGCAGAACTCTACCTCGACCCGAAACGTGGCCTCTGCCTACGCGACCTCGGATCGACCAACGGCACGCTGATCGACGGGACACGCATCGAAGACGCACCGATCGGCAACGGCGCCAAGATCGAGCTCGGAGACGGCGGGGTCGAACTGCGGCTCAAGCTGAAGAAGAGCCTGCGCGAGTGGATCACCGGTCGGAATCCAGCAGGACCGGTGAAGGACGCGGGGTGAGCGACCCGCGCGAACGCTTGCGCGCCCCCGAACGACTCCGGGTGGTCGAGACATACATCTCCGAAAAAGTCGCCGAGCTCCGTCGCTGGCTCGAAGTGGACCTCGCTCACGAGCGTCGGCCGGCGACCTGAACAGATTCCGGGTCCCACGCGACGATCTTGCCGGCGATCGCGCTCGCGGCGACGGTCAGCGGACTCGCGAGGTACATCAGTCCGGGACCGGAGCGGCCCGGGAAGTTGCGGTTGATCGCGCTCACCGTCACCTGGTCTGGGCGGCGGCTCACGCCGGGTCCGGCGTTGATGCACGCTCCGCACGATGGCTCGATGATCTGGGCTCCCACCTTCTCGAAGATTTCGAGATAGCCCTTCTCCTCGCAGTACTGCTTTACGTCCATCGAACCGAACTGGATCCAGAACTCGACGCCATCGGCGACCTTGTGCCCGTGCTCGAGCGCGTGGCTGAGAACCTGGGCGTACATGTCCATGTCCTCCTTCTTGCCGGCGGTACAGGAGCCTCCGTACGCGATCTCGATCTCGATCTCACCGAGCTCGCGGATCGCGACGCCGTTCCCCGGGTCCCCCGGGGTCGCGACGAGAGGCTCGAGGGCGCTCACGTCGATCTCGATCGTGTGCACGTACTTCGCGTCGAGGTCGGACTCGAGCCCCTCGCAGAGCTTGCGAGCGTCCTTCGGGTCGAGACCTCGCTCGCGCACGAGGAATTCGGCGGTCTTGCCGTCCGGCGCGACGATTCCGCTGAAGGCGCCGACCTCGGCGGCCATGTTCGTCATCGTCGCACGCTCATCGAGGCTCAGTGCCTCGACCGCGTCGCCGCAGTACTCGACCATTTGGCCGATCGCTTGGCCGCCTCGGACGTAGTCGGTAGCAAGAATCGCGAGCATCATGTCCTTCGCGGTGATCGCCGGCGACTTGCGCCCCTTGCAGACGACCCGCACCGTCTCGGGGACGTAGCTATAGACGTCCTTCGTGATCCACGCGTTGAAGATCGCGGTGGTCCCCACCCCGAACGCGACGCAGCCGATCGCCCCCGAATGCGGAGTGTGGGAGTCGGAGCCGATGATCAGCTGACCCGGAAGGGCGTAGCTCTCGAGGATCTTCGAGTGGCAGATCGCTTCGGAGCCACCATGTCCCGTCTCGCCGTGCAGCTTGACTCCCTGCTCCATCGAGAACTCCTCCTGCTTGATGCGGAGCTGGTCCGCCACCTCGAGGAGCCCCTGCGCTTTTCGCTCGGGCGTCATCGCCATGGCGAGGAAGGTCAGGTGGTCGCGGAAGAAGACGATCGAGCGCGGGTCGTTGATCGGCTGACCCTTCCCGACCTTCTCTTCGAAGAACGCCGCCGCCATCGGCGTGACGTACTCGTGGCTGAACCGGAGGTCGGTGCGGAAGAACCCCGCGTCACCGGTGGCGATCGATTCGCACCCGACCTTGTCCTGCGAGAGGTCGACGACTCGATGGAGTGCGAAGATCTTCTGGGTGATCGTCATCCCTCCGGTCGCGGGCGCCGGCGGGTCGGAGTTGACCTTGCCCTGCAGCCGCGCGAGGTTGAACTCGAACAGCCCTCCCCACTCGATGATCGCGCGGGTCACCGGGTCCTTCCCGGCGAGGAAGAACTCGAGCGGGATCTCTTCTCCGGCCTGGACCCGCTCGAGGACCGAGAAGTCGGTCGTGGTCAGCAGCCCGAGGTTGTGGCAGTTCTGCTGATAGATCCGCTCGATGTTCTCGGCGACGACGAGCTTGATCCCTGCGCACTTCTCGGCGTAGGGAGAGGCCTCGCGACTCGAACCCTTCCCGCGCCGCTTGCCGCTGACGGCGACCGCGTACCCCCCATCTTTCACCGAGTTTCGCTCGATCGGGAACTCTCCTCCCGCGCGGAACCCGACGTAGGGAAACTCGCCGAGGATCTCGTCGAAGTAGTAGCAGACCCACGCCGGCGTGATCTCGTCGGTCGAGATGTCATCGCGGTAGGCGAGCCCGTGGTCGAGGGGAAGATCCTCGCCGTCGAGCTGACGGCGGATCGCAGCTGCGTCGTCGACGAGGAACAGGATCCGCCCGCCGATCACGACGTGAGGTTCCCTCTTCGAAACGTCGCGGCGCTTGAGTCGCTGGATCAGATCGGACATCGGGGCTCGCTCTCGATTGGAAAAACGCGGACTCGGCTCTGGTCCCCGCCGGAGAAGTGCCGACCGGCTCGACGGGCCCGAACGGACGGACCGGGGATTATCATCTCCGGAGCAGTCCCCCGCAACGAGACCCCAGTCGGCTGTGAAGAAAAGTGCCTCTTGTACGAGGGATCGAGTGGGCTCTCTGAGCGGCTGCCAAATCAGGAGGAACTCGTCCCCTGGTGTGGTGCGCGACTCAGTTCTCGCCGATCGAGGCCTATTCCTCGGCGCGCGCCGCCTGGAAACCGGGGCGGATCTTTCCTTCGATCAGAGCCACGCGCTCGGGGTGATGGCAGAACGCTCCCTTGGCGGCGTTGATCGCCAGGAGCTCGAGGTCGTCGATCGTGAGATCGAAGAGCTGGGTTGCGAGCCACCACTCGCGGCTCAGCGTGGTCGCCGACATCAGGGTGTTGTCTGTGTTCAGGCAGACTCGGAACTGGCGGCGGAGGTACAAGGGGAACGGGTGGTCCTCGAGACGCTCGACCGCACCGGTGTGCACGTTCGAGGAGAGACACATCTCGAGGCAGATGCGGTGGTCGTCGATGTACGACGAGAGGGTTCCGCGGGATCGATTCCCGCTCTCGGGCTCCTCGAGATCCTCGAAGAGGCGGGTCGCGTGGCCGATCCGATGGGCTCCGCAGTACTGGATCGCCTGCCAGATCGACGCGAGTCCGAACGCCTCGCCGGCGTGGATCGTGATATTGAAGTTCTCGCGCTGCAGGTAGTGGAACGCCTCGATGTGACGCTTCGGTGGGTGCCCCGATTCGTCCCCCGCCAGGTCGAATCCGACGATGCCGCGGTCGCGGAAGTCGACCGCCAGCTCCGCCATCTCCAGGTTCGCTTCAGGCTCCAGGTGCCGCATGCCGCAGACGAGATACCGCACGTCGATCCCGGTCTGGTCGCACCCTTCTCGGGTCCCGTCGAGGACCGCCTGGACCACTTGTTCGAGGTTCAAGCCCCCGTCGACGTGAAGGATCGGCGCGAACCGGACCTCGCCGTAGATCACTCCATCGGCGGCCAGATCCTCGACGCGTTCTCGAGCGACCTGCCGGAGCGACTCCTCGGTCTGCATCACCCCCGTCGTCACCGCGAACCCCTCGAGGTAGAGCGGAAGGCTTCCCCGGTTCGCCCCGCGGTGGAACCACTCTTTCAGCTCGACCGGATCACGGGTCGGAAGGTCGACCCCCTGCTCGGCGGCGAGCTCGACGATCGTCTCCGGACGGAGTCCGCCGTCGAGGTGGTCGTGCAGATGGACCTTGGGGAGACGCCGAATCCGCTCGAGTTCCTCGGGAGTGGGTTCCCGTTGGGGCAAGGTGCCCTCCTCTCATCGCTTCGGACACCATAGCGGGCGGTGGATGCGCGGGGTAGCCCTCCAGCCTGTACTCCTCACCTCGGAAAACTCTCCGCCGGATCGAGGCCCGAGCGGCGGGCATCGTCGCAGAGTCGCTCGAAGAGCGGCTGTGGCACACCGGCTCGCCGCTCGGGGGAGAGGCGACGCCAGACCTGAGCCTTGGCGCTGGAGCTCACGACCCACGCATGGGCCCTGAGAAACAGATCGAGACCGCCGGACTCGAGCTCCTCGGCGGGAGCGAGTTGCGCGCCGGCGAGTTCTCCTCGGGTCCGCAATGACTCGGCGAGCTCCCGTCGCTTCGCTGCGATGACCGGGTCGCGGGCTCCCCACCCTTCCCGAAACATCTCGAAGTACTGCTCGCGGACCAGATCCTCGATCGCCTCGTCCCGACCCTCCGGTTCCTCCTGGAGCTCTCCCTCGAGTTCAGCGATGAGGAAGTCGAGCGGGGTCGCGGCCGCCTCCTCGTAGAGAACGCGCAGACGACCCAGGCACCGTACGGCGAACTGCTCCTCCCCACGCAACCAGGCTGCCCGCACCACCGTTCGCAGTATCCGCCAGTAGCCACCCTGGAAAACCTCGGGGACCTCGGTCGCCTTGCTCGGGTCCCCCTCGAAGATCGAGCGCTCGTACGCATCGATGAAGCGCCACTCCGGGGCTCGACGCAATTCTCCATTCACCAGGTCACCCCCGAGGTTGCCCCCCAGGACGAGTTGTTGCAGACCCAGGGTCACCGCGTGGTTTCGATAGAGGAGCGGGCGGTGTTCGCTCGACAACTTCGGGAAGGGCTCGCCGGTCTCGATCCTCAGCGCACCCTCTGCCCCCCAGTACATCGCGTGAGCGCCGGGGTGGCGCCAGTCGATCGGCCCGAATTCCCGGGTCAAGTCCACCATCAACTGTGGATCCATCCGGTAGTGCTCCCGGAGCACTTCCGCGCGGGCGAAGGCGAGGAGCGCTCGACGAGCCCCTCCGAGTTCGGGGTCCTCGAGCCAGCCGGCGAGCTCCGCATCGCCGCGCTCGGCGCGGGAGGCCTGGGCGAGGAACGCGAGAGGCTCGTCATCGAGAAATTTCTCGATCTGCGCGCGCTCCTCGGCGAGCTCCGGTCGCGAGGCGAAGAATGCGTCACGCTCTCGCGGGGCCGCGGCTATCGGCTCCAGCCACGCCACCCGCTCGGCGATCTCATCCCCCACCGGCGGACCGAGCACCTGATCCCACTCCGCCGCCACCCGCCGCCAGAAGTACTCGCGGTGTTCATCGACGCTGTCGTTCCCGAGCTTGAACCAATAGATGTACGCGAGATCGTTGTAGAGCTTCCACGCCTCGCGATTGATCGGGATCCCCTCGTCGCGAAGGAGCGAGATCCCCGCCTCGATCCAGAGCCACCGCTCCTCCGGCGACTTGGCCGACAACGACAAGTTGAAGGCGAGCTGCCACGCCTGATAGGACCACACCTGGGGGAAGTTCGGCTGCAGACGGGTGATCCACCTCGAGAGTTGCATCGACTCGTGCACTCGACCCTCTTGCTCGAGCTGCCCCGCCCGGAGCCACAGGATGTCGATCAACCATCCGCGAAAACTCCCGAGCGCGGTCTCGAGCAGTCGGATGTCCGCGGGAACTCCGAGCCCGGGCTCCGGCTCGTAGGCGAGACCGGCCTCGGTTCGCAATTGTTCGACGCGCGGCGCGAGCCACCCCCCGGCGACCATCAGCAGCACGGCGGCGATGAGGAGGGGGCGCGCGAGTCCGGCGGTCATACTTGCACTCGGGCGAGTTCTCGGCGGGCGAAGACCAGCCCGCCCCCGAATGCGACGAGGCCGGTCCAGAGCCCTCCGATCCAGAGGAGACATGCCCCAACGTGGGAGAGGGGGACTTCCTGGCCCGAAGAGACGGGACCGATCGCGGAGCTCTTGCCCCAGATCGCGAAGATGCCGACGAAGGCGCGTCCCAGCCGATCCGCGAACCGCAGCACCGCGCTCGCCTGTTCCTTCGGATCGCCACTCCCGTGGTCGTGACCGTGGAGGTGTGCGGGGGCGTCGAGGGGGCTCTCGGTCCCGAGGAACATCCCCCCCCCCGCCGCCGCCCCGATGACCACCACCACCAGGAGGACCGCGACCGGCAACCCGAGGAAGGTCGCGGCCGCGAGGCCGAGCGCTGCGATGAATCCGAGTTGGATCGCGAGGATCGCGAGCCCTCGAGCCAGATTGCCAGCAAATCCTCCGACCTGGAGTTCGACCAGCACCGAGTCCTTGCCGCGGAAGATCGCGGTGCGCGGCGTCCGGTCCGGTTCCGGGAGGTTCTCGACCGTGACCACCACCCAGCCATCCGCGGTCGCCTCGACGGGAATCGGGATCGGGTCCGACCCATCGATGCCGATGAAGTACGGTTGCGTCGTCCCGTCGATCCCGATCTTGAAACGGATGCGTTCGGTCGAGTGGACCCGACCGAGCTCGGGACGAAGCCGCAAAGTCGCGCCGGTTCCCGAACTCGGAACCGCGAACCGGTATTCGCGCCCCTCCCCGGGGGGCACGCTCCGCCACGCTCGAATCCCGTCCGCATACAACTTCGCCTGAAGGTCGACGAGCGCGTGGTCCTCGTTCCCATCGCTCTCCTCGACGAGCTGGATCCACCGATCCGGTTGCGAGCGCCGCCACTCATCCGCTCGTACCCTGAGGGAGGCGATCAGCTCCGGTGGCCGCTCGGGGGAGATGCCCCGCCGCACGATGATCAGCTCTTCCGCCGCGGCGGTGTTCTCGCCCGCGGCACGAGCCCGGGCGAGTTCGAGGCCGAGAGAGCCCGAGATCACGCCTCCCGCCACCGCGAGCAGGATCAGGTCGAGCAGGCAGAGTCCGAGCCACTTCCCGATGAGGAACCGCGTCCTTCCGATCGGTTTCACCGCGACCGTCTGGATGCGGCGATCGACGATCTCCTCGCACAGGCTGCCGCACGCGCCGAAGATCGTCAGGATTGAGAGCAGGAAGAATGTCAGGAAGAGCGCGTAGCCGAGGAAGCTCTGAAGGCGGTATTCGACCACGGGGTTCGCGCGCAGCATGAAGGGGAGCAGCGCCAGCCCGGCGAGCAGCAGTCCGGTGCAGAGGAGCGCGACGCGACGGCGAATCGTCTCCGCGACGAGGACCCCCGCGACCGCGAAGACCGGTCCGCCGCGGGTGAGCCCCTTCGCGAGGAGAACGAGGGCGACCAGCGCGAGACATCCTCCCAAGCCCGCGGTCACCACAGCACTCCACGCGAGATCGCGCCACGGAGCGTGTCCCGAGGCGAGGAGGCTAGTCGTCCATCCCGCGAAGAGGACGACGAAAACAATCAGCGCGGCGGTGCGCGGTCGACGGCGGGTCGTCGCGATCACGGCGCCTCCTCGTTCGTCTCGCCGCCCGCACCCCTGCCGAGGAACGGCGCGAGCGCCCCGGTATCACGGGCTCCCGAGGTGTGCACTCCCTCCGAGCGAGCGGAGCGGACGATCTCGAGGAACAAGGACTCGAGGTTTCGGCGGGGCGCTTCGGACCGATGAACGGTCACCCCCGCCTCGGTGAGTCGCCGGCGCAGCTCCGACTCGAGCTCGCCCGAGAGTCGGTCGGTCTCGAGGAGAGAGCGCTCCCCGCGGGCGAGCAGCTCATCGACGGTCCCCACGAGCCGGCAGCGGCCGCCGTAGAGGATCGCCACCCGGTCGCACACCTCCTCGACGTCGGCGAGCAGGTGACTCGTGATCAGGACCGTCTTCCCCCGCTCGCGGAGCGCGAGGATCACGTCCTTGACCTGGCGGGTCCCGATCGGATCGAGCCCGTTCGTCGGTTCGTCGAGGATCAGGAGCTCGGGGTCGTTGACCAGACTCTGCGCGAGTCCGATCCGTCGTTGCATCCCCTTCGAGTACTCCTGCACCGGACGGAGACCCGCCTCGGGGAGTCCGACCATGTCGAGGAGCTCGGTGGCGCGCTGCTGGCGTTCCGCCGGAGCGAGACCGAAGAGTCGAGCGGTGAACTCGAGGGTCTCTCGGCCGTCGAGGAAGGGATACAGGTAGCTGTCCTCGGGGAGGTAACCGATGCGCGCGAGGACCGATCGGTCCCCCGGCTGACCGCCGAGGATCGAGATCTTCCCGGAAGTCGGGAAGAGGAGCCCGAGGAGCATCTTGATCGCCGTCGACTTCCCCGAGCCGTTCGGTCCGAGGAGCCCGAAGACTTCACCGCGCTCGATGCGCAGGTCGAGGCCGTCGACGGCGACGACGCGGGGGCGAAGCCAGAAGTCGCGAAAGACCTTCCGGATCCCGCGGCACTCGACGACGGGCACCGACGATGAACGATCAGAGGGGTCGATCACATTCCTCTCCCGGTCTGCGGCGACGGCGGCGGAAGTCTAGCGCTTCGGCGATGGTCGCGAGTAGGGATCCCCAAATTTGCTCCTCCGTCCCTTGGTCTCGCGGGTCGGACCGCTCCGGGAAACGACTCCCGTGGACGTGCGTCTCCGACGACGGCATCCTACGAGGGCATCCTGCGGCACGCGGAGCGGCGGAGACGGGACCAGGGGGAAGGGCAGATGCGCGAAATCTCCGATCGACGACCGCCGATCCTCGCCATCGCCGCGAACACCCGCACCGAGGCGATCCGCCAACCGATCCACGCGATCCTGCTCCTCCTCGGGATCGGGCTCCAGGCGATGAATCCGCTCGTCAGCGCCTTCACGCTCGGGGATGACAACCGTCTCCTCCTCGAACTCGGGCTGAGCACGATCTTCCTCCTGGGGATGTTCCTGGCTGCGTTCACCTCTGCGCTCGCGCTGGGGGACGAGATTCGGCGGCACACGGTTCTGACCGTTCTGTCGAAGCCGGTCTCGCGCTCCACCCTGCTGCTCGGCAAGTTCCTCGGGATTTGCGGGGCGCTCGCCTCGGCGTGGTGGATCTGGGGACTCGCGCTGCTCCTCGCCCTGCGCAACGAAGTGCAGATGCGCGCGACCGACCCCGCCGACGGACCGGTCCTCACCTTCGGACTCGGCGCGTTCGCGCTCGCGCTCGCGCTCGCGTTCTGGGAGAACTGGCGCCACCGACGCTCCTTCCCCGCCCGGCTGACTCGCCACTTGGTCATCTTCGGGACCATCGCCACCCTGCTCGTTCTCTCACTCGACAAGGGGTGGGAGTGGCAAAGTCCGCTCGCCGACCTGGACGGAGACGTCCTCGGGGCGTTGCTCCTCCTCCTCGAAGCGATGCTGCTCCTCGGAGCGGCCGCCCTCGCCGCCTCGACCCGACTCGGGACGATGGCGACGCTCGCCGCGACCAGCACCGTGTTCGTGATCGGCATCGTCGGGGGGACGTTAGCGGGCGAGTCAGCATGGAGGTTCGCCCTGCCGAACCTCCAGCTCCTCTGGGTGAGCGACGGACTATTGCGGGGAGGATCGGTGACCGGCGAGGTGCTGCTCTTCGCGACCTTGTGGGCGCTCGCCTATACCGGAGCGCTCCTCTCGGTCGCCGCAGCGTTGTTCCACTCGCGGGACGTCTCCTGATCGGAGCTT
The DNA here is from genome assembly GCA_032128395.1 of Planctomycetota bacterium. GTDB lineage: Bacteria > Planctomycetota > UBA8108 > UBA1146 > UBA1146 > JAQBGV01. The sequence goes on from JAQBGV010000126.1 coordinate 18,349, forward strand.
CCTACCGCGGTTGTTTGCGAAGGCAGGCGGTCGACTCGGTCCACGCCTGACGCGCTGCGGCGAGGTTCGCACCCGCTCGCCCTCGCTACCCCTCCCCCGCCAGGGAGGGCCGCCGCTACTCGCCGGGGGGGGGCTTTTGCCGCTGGCGGGAGCGATGCTCTCCGAGCCCCTGCAGGCCCGCCGACACGATGCACCACCTGCCTGCTCGTTTTCGGGCTTCGAAGCCGAACCCGCCGTCGTAGTCCCAGTCGTCGCGGCCGTCCGTGCGATCGACGTTGACCTTGCCGCGCACCTGGGCGTAGGTGCGCTCGGAGTTCACGAACACGAGCTGGATCGAATCCCAGTCGACCGTCGCGCGGAAGAGGAACCTCTTCGACTTCGGATCGCGGTTGTGCTGGTAGATGTTCCAGAGAATCGTGCGCAACCACGACTTGCCCTGGTGGAAGGGTACGAGCACGAAGTCGTCGGCGAGGACCGAGACGGTCTGGCCGGCGCTCGCGTCGTTCCAACCGTCCTCGGCGTCGGCGACCAGCGCGAGGATCCGATCCTCGTCGGTCATCAGAGCGGATCGAACCAGGGTGATGAGGATGACCACCACGATCACAGCTCCACTGATGCGCAACCATCCGCCCATCGACCTGCCTCCACGGTTCGGGACCGTCCCCCACCGACCCGTGATAAGGATACTGTGGGGTGAGCGAGGGCGCCAAGAGCCCCGGAATGGGCCCCTCATCGGCCTCGTATCGCCCGAATCGCGGATGATTCCGCTCGGCCGCCGTGAAGAATGCCGGGCCGGGGGTCGAAGACGAGAGCGGGCAAGGATCGCGGGAGGAGATCGTCGGTGAGCGGGACCCACGACGTGATCGTCGTCGGCGGCGGGATCCTCGGTGCGGGGATCATCCAAGCCGCCGCCGCCCGCGGCTTCTCCGTCCTCGGCCTCGAGTCGCGCGGGATCGCCGCCGCGACCTCGTCGCGATCGAGCAAGTTGATCCACGGCGGGCTCCGCTACCTGGAGACCGGCCAGCTCTCCTTGGTCCGCGAGTCGCTCCGCGAGCGTCGAATCCTCCGCCGGATCGCACCCGAGCTCGTCACCCTCGTCCCCTTTCATATCCCGATCCCGAACGACGCGCGACGGGGGCCGTGGAAGATCCGCGCGGGACTCTCGCTCTACGCAGTTCTCGGAGACCTACGATCCGCGAATCGCTTCCGGTCCGTCCCCCGCGAGGAGTGGAAGGGCCTCGATGGCCTGCGGACCGACGACCTGAGGGCGGTGTACCAGTACCTCGATGGCCAGACCGATGACGCGGCGCTCACGCGCGCGGTCGTCGCTTCGGCGGAGAGCCTCGGCGCCGAATTCATCTGCCCGGGGGAGCTCGTTCGAGCCGAGTGCACCGGCGGGCTGCACCACGTCACGTTTCGGCGGGGCGACCAGGAAGCGCGGGCCGCCGCTCCGGCCCTGGTCCTGGCGACGGGGCCGTGGACGAACGAAGCGAGGGCGCGTTGTCACCCGGTTCCCCCCCCCCTCCCCCTCGACCTGGTCCAAGGCTCGCACCTCGAGCTCCCGGGACGTCTCGAGCGCGGGATCTACTATGTAGAAGCCCCCGGCGACCACCGACCGGTGTTCGTCATCCCCTGGCGCGATCGAACCCTCGTCGGGACGACGGAGACCAGCCGCGAGGCGCCCGATCAGTGCGCACCGACCGACGCGGAGGTCGATTACCTCCTCGCCGCAGTGGCACATCGGTTTCCCGACCGGGACCGCACGGTGCTCGATTGCTGGTCCGGTCTGCGGGTTCTCGAGCGCGCCGAGGGAACCGCGAACCGCCGCAGTCGCGAGGTGATCGTCGATCGAATCGTGGAGGAGGGGACCGTGCTGCTCACCGTGGCGGGGGGCAAATTGACCGGCTACCGCGCGATCGCAGAGCGGCGCGTCGAGGAACTCGCCCGGGTGCTGACGGAGCGTCCGAGGAAGGGACGCACCGATGAACTCCCGCTGAGGCCGGTGGCAGACTCGGTGCCGAAGTAGAGGCAGCCCCGCGGAAGCCTACCCTCCTATTTGGTGCATCCGTCGCTGTCTCGTCGTCTTTCCGAGAGCCAGCTCGTGGCCGACCGGCTTGTCACCCACCGCCCTGCGCAGAGTGTCTCGCACCTGATCGATCCCGCCGCCGCCCCGCAGCGCCCCGCGGACATCCCGCTCCTCCTCGCGGAGTAGACAGAGCAGGAAGCGTCCATCCGCGCTGAGGCGCATCCGGTTGCAGGTTCCGCAGAACGGTGCGCTCACCGGGCTGATGAACCCGATGACCCCCTCCCCCCCCTCGAGCCGGAAGTTGCGCGACTCGTCGGAGCGGTGCTTCAGGGAGAGCTCTTCGAGCGAACCGAGGGCGGCCTCGATCCGCGCTCGAGTTTCGTCGTTGGAGACGTACCGCTCACGCGCGTATTTGGCGCTCTCCCCCGCTCCGAGCGGCATCAGTTCGATGAATCGAACGTGCCAGCCGCGGTCGATGGTCTGGCGGGCGAGTTCCACCACGTCCAAGTCATTCTCTCCACGGACGACGACCGTGTTCAACTTGATCGGGGTCAGCCCGTGCTCCTCGGCGGCGGCGATCCCCGCTCGGATCTTGGCAAGCTCACCGAGGCGCATCACCTGGCGGAGACGCTGCTCGTCGAGGGTGTCGAGGTGGATGTTGACCCGGTCGAGGCCGGCGCGGACGAGCGGACCCGCGAGCTTCGGGAGGAGCACGGCGTTCGTGGTCATCGCGAGCTCTCCGACGCCATCGACGGCCCTGATCCGCTCGACGATCTCGACGAGGTCCCGACGCAGGGTCGGCTCCCCGCCCGTCAGACGGAACTTCCGGAACCCGACGTCGACCGCGGCCCGCACCACAGTGCCGATCTCTTCCGCGGTCAGAAGGTCCTCGGTGGGGAGGAATCGCAGCCCCTCGAGAGGCATGCAGTACGTGCAGCGGAAGTTGCAACGGTCCATCACCGAGATGCGAAGGTAGTCGATCTCGCGGTCGAAGGAGTCGAGCGGCACGGCGCACCCTCTGGCATGGGACTATTCAGCATGGGACCAAGCAGCATGGGATCGCAGTCTCGCTATCCGCAGAGTACTGCTTCGGTCGGAGATGCTACCGTGGGAGAGTGGTGTGGGGAACGGAGAGGGGCGAAAAGGACCGGCCGGGGAAGCGATCAGTCCTTCTTCTTGGCTCCGTTGGCATCGCGCTCCGCGATACGGGACTCGAGGCTCTCGATTTGAGTCCGGAGTTCGAGAAACCGCACCGGGGTGAACCAGTAGCGATCCGCGACCACTTGGAGCTTGTCTCGGGCCACCTCGTAGCGCAGCTCCTCGATGAGCCGCTGCTCGCTGATCTCGGTCGTCGCCTCCGCGAAGTCATAGCGTGCCCACATCTCGGAGACGACGAGCGTGATGAGGATCGCGGTCCCCACCGCGGAGCGCAAGCGGCGACGGAACCGCCGGCTACGGTCTTTCTTCAATTTGAAGCGCTGAGTAGCGATCGCGTCGCGGCACTTCTTCGCCACTTCGTTCCCCGGCTCGATGTCGAGCGCACCCTCGAAGAGTCGCCCCGCATCGGCGTAGCGTTCCTTGGCCACCAGCCCGCGCCCCCACTTGAGGAGCTCCGCCACCGCGGCCTTCGAATCGCCCGCCGCGGTCCGCGAGTGCGCCCATTCGAGCTGCAGCTCGAGCGACTCCTTGTCGAGTTCGAGCAGTTTCTCGATCACCTCCGCTGCGCGCGAGTGAAGTCCGGGGGCCCGATAGAGCTGTACCAGTGACATTCCCTCGCGGATCGCGTCCTCGATGCGCCCTTCCTCGATCGCGAGACCGAGGGACTTCTCCCACAACGCGGTGTCGTCCGGGTCGAGTACTACCGCTCGCTCGAGCAAGCTGCGGCCGAACTCCTTCTCGCCCCGCTCCAGGTGGATGTGGGCCAAAACCTTGGTGGCGGCGGCCGCGCCCGACCGATCGCCGAGCTCCTCGCAGATCTCCGCCTCCAGGGAGAGCAACTCGAGGTGGCGCGGCTCGTTCTCGCGGGCGCGCCGGACGATCGTCAGCGCCCGCTTCGGATCGGACCCCTTGAGATCCTCCGCCGCACGGACGAGGTCATCGGTGTCGACCGATCGCACCGCACGCTCGCGGACGAGCGCCGCGAGGACGCAGTGGGCGAGGAACGAGTGCACCCCGAAGGTCGCGACGATCTCCGCGACACTTCTCGTCCCGTCGAGACGGTTGAGCAGCTGCTTCGCGATCTCCGGGTGGTCGATCCCGTCGGGAAGGCGTTCCTTGTCGACCGCGACGAAGTGCATGGTGTCGGTCGGGATCGACTTTCGGACGAGCTCCCAGTGGTCCTTTCGGCGCGCGGCCTCGAGCAGCACGGGGTTCATCGCGAGGCGGATCTCGAGGCGTCTCTCCTCCGGGTCGAAGATCCGAGCCGGAGGTTCGCCTTCACGGAAGCGGAAGCTTCCCTCGGCCCGCACCAACAGCGAACAGATGTCTTCGGTGAGGATCGCCTTCGCGGAAGAGAGCAGCTTCTCGGCGCTGATCGCGCCGGTCGTCTGCAGGGTCTCTCCCAGGCTGCGACGCGACCCCTTGCGGCGGGACTTCGCCGAATCGAGCTGCTTCTGGGTGATCATGGAGTGCCGGACCAGGGCATCGACGAGGAAAGGTCGGCTCGACGAGGCGAGCATCGCGAGCTTGCCGTCGCGGAGACAGATCAAGGTCTCCTCGCCGCCGGCGGAGATCGTGAGAACGCCGCTGCGCTGACCCTGCTCGAGGTTCTGGAGCAAGTCCCCCAGCCCGATACTGGCCAAGTCTCCGTAGAAGCTCATCGCCCTCGACCCACACTGACCCGACCCCCGGAAGGGTCGGGAACACCCCGTTCCCCCCCCCCGCAGCGGGAAGGGCGTCCATCTCCCCGAAGTATAGGACACGGTTCCGAGGGCGACCAATCCGCCGAGGGGGGCGGGTACGTAGGCGGGGGTGGGATCAGAGCTTCCTGAGGGCTGTCAGCTCGATCATCCGCTCGAGCGCGCGTCGGGCGTGCCGCCTGAGCTGCTCCCGCTCGGGGACGGAGAGCCGGTCCCTTCTCCCCGTAAACTCGTCCACGACGTCTCCCGGCTCGATCTCGTTGATGTCAGGCGGGGAGCCCTTCCGGAGGAGATCGATCAGCGCGACGAGGTGGGGGGGATCGTTTCGCGACATCGTCGCACAGCCGCAGCCAAGTCCTTTTTGGCCACCGGCGGGATCGGGGGCCTCTCCGAGATTTACGACCTCGATCCCTCGGGCTCTAGCGGTGCGGCGGAGATTGCGGACGAAGTGCCCTTCGGTACCGATCGCGTACTTGCCGGTCCCCTCCTCGTCGTCGAGCACCCGTCGCCAGAGAATCGCGGTCGAGCCGCTGCCGTCGGCGATCGCGGCGACATCGCGCGGGCACTCGGGATGCACTTGCACCGAGTATCCCTCCCGTCGCCAATGCTCGACCATGTAGGGGCGGAAGAAGGTGTGCACCCCGCAGAAGCTGTCGAAGAGCACCAGCCGCGATCGGTCGAAACCATCGCGCACCGGCTCCGGGGCTCCATCGAGTTCGAACGAGAGACTCTCCGCACCTCCCGGCCAGTGCACGATCTCGGAGGGATCCACGCCGACCTCGGCCGCGACGTTCTCGCCGAGGTGTCGATCGGGGATGAAGAAGATCTTCCGGTCCTGTGCGATCGCCCAGCGAAAGATCGTCCCTGCGTTCGAGCTGGTGCAGACCGCTCCCCCTTGGGCCCCGGTGAGCGCCTTCACCCGGCCAGAGGTGTTCATGTAGCAGACCGGGAGGATCTCCTCCGGCCCGTACCGCGCATTGAGGGCGGTGAGCGCGGCCTCGACCATCGATTCCTTCGCGTGCATCTCCATCGTGCATCCCGCTCTCGGGTTGGTGATGAAGACGCGCTGGTCGTCGTGGGCGAGAATCGCGATCGACTCCGCCATGAAGTGCACCGCGGACTCGACGATGAGCTTCTTCTCCGGGGCGTCACGGGCGGCGATGGCCAATTGATAGCTGTCCGCAACTCGCCCGCCGAAGCGTTCGACGAGCTGCACGATCTCGCCTCCCATGTAGTAGTGCGCCAAGAGGAGGAGGGAGTCTCCGAGATCGCGGAGCGCCGGTTCGAGATAGCTCTCCATCCACGGGAGCACCACCTCGGGGGTGCGGTCGGGCAGTGCGAGGTACTCCTCGGCGTAGGGAGCGAACTCGACCTGGTAGCGATCGAGGGGATAGTCCGACTGGCAGATCGGCATCCCGGGCTCGATCTGAATTCCGCTCGGAATGGCGCCGGGGGTCGGGTGGGTCATGCGTGCGGCCTCTCGAAGCGGCTCGAGGAAGATGGATAGATCCGTTGGCGGCCAAGAACGGTGTCCGAACTCTGAGGTTCCCGACCCTGGAAATCACCGCGGAAGTGGCCGCCGAGAGACTCGCGACGGTGCAGAGCGGACTCGGTGAGGAGGTCCGCGAGGAGCGCGATGTTGCGCAGCTCGAGAAGATCGGTGGTCACCCTGTGTCGCCAGTAGTATTCCTCGATCATCGCGCGGCGCAGCTGTACGAGGCGGAGCAGATCCTGCAGCCCATCCTCGGTCCGGACGATTCCCGCGTAGCTCGACATCTCCCCCCGCAGTCCGCGCCAGTGAGCGCTCAGCTGACTCGCCCGACGAAGATCGGTCACCGACTTCGAATCCCAGTCGAGCGGCGCTCGATCGGGATCGACCGGAACCTCGAGCCACTGCCCCGCCGCTTCCGCGCCGGCGCATCCCATCACCATACCCTCCATCAGCGAATTGCTGGCGAGTCGATTCGCGCCGTGGAGGCCGGTGCAGGCGGCTTCTCCGATCGCGAACAGCCGGTCGAGGTCGGTCCTCCCGTCGATTCCCGCCATCACTCCCCCGCATTGGTAGTGGGCGGCGGGGACGACAGGAATCGGTTCGCTCCGCGGATCGAGGCCGAGCTCCTCGAGTTTCGCCAGAATCGCGGGGAACTTGCGGGAGAGCACCTCTGGGTCGATCGGGCGCAGGTCGAGGTGGACGTACTCGAGGCCGTGGCGCTCCATCTCGGAGAAGATCGCTCTCGCGACGACATCGCGGGTCGCGAGTTCCCCTCTCTCCGGGTCGATGCGGCGGAGAAACCGCTCCCCTGTCGTCGGGAGGAGGAGGTGCGCGCCTTCGCCGCGAAGCGCCTCGGTGATGAGAAAATTGTTCACCTGCGGGTGATAGAGAAGTGTCGGGTGGAATTGGAAGAACTCGAGGTTGGCGACGCGCGCCCCAGCTCGGTATGCCATCGCAACGCCATCCCCGGTCGCGGTCTCCGAGTTCGAGGTATAGCGGAACACCTTGCCGGATCCTCCCGTCGCAAGAACGGTCACACGCGACTGAACGGCGTGGATTCGACCGGACTCTTGATCGAGGAGATACGCACCGATGACCTCGCCCTCATCCCCGGGACGGTGCCGGTGGGTCTGGAGGATCAAGTCGACCGCGGTCGTCCGTTCGAGGATTTGGATCGACGGTCGGGCGCGCACCGCGGCGAGGAGTCCATCGATGATCGCTGCTCCGGTACTGTCGCCGCGGTGGTGGATGCGACGGTGGGAGTGCCCTCCTTCGAGGGAGAGTTCGGGATCACCCCCGGGATTCTCATCGAACGAGACACCGTGACTCCGGAGCCGCTCGAAGGCGGAGGGAGCCCGCTCGATGATCGAGCGCGCGGCCGGCTCGTGACAAAGGCCCGCGCCCGCCTCGATGGTGTCCTTCAGATGCGCATCGAGCGAATCATCTGTCGAGGAGACGATCGCGATCCCCCCCTGGGCGAAGCGGCTGTTCCCATCGCCGAGGAACCCTTTTGCGACCAGAAGGATCTTCCGGTCGGGACTTCGACCGTGGAGCTCGAGCACCAGCATCAGCCCCGCGATCCCCGCCCCGATCACCAAAGCGTCGCAGGCGAACCGATCGCCGGTCTGGGAGCGTGGAATCGGCGGCATTGCGGGTCCTCTCCGGTCGGAGCCAGAGCGGAGAAGGTACCTCCCCCGCGCATTCGATCCATGCGGCTCCGGTGAGAATCCAGGCGATGTGGGCCGGCAGAAATCGATCTCTTCCATCGGACTGCCAGGAAAGCGCACCCCGGGTAGAATGCGCGGGACCAGGGAAGGAGCCCCGATGCTCTGGATCGCCGCCCTCGCCGCGACCCTCTTCGCAGTCCCAACGGGCGCTCCCGCCACCGCTCCCCCGGTGGCCCATCCTCCCACTGCCCAGCCTCCCGCCGCTCAGCCTCCCGCTGCTCAGCCTCCCGATCGTCTGACGGGCGAACTTCCGACCGGCGAGCAGATCCTCTCGCTCGCCCGAACCCACCGAGATGCGATCGCAGGTGCGAGCCGCGTCGAGAAGGAGCTCGACGATCTCCAGGTGCTGATCGTGGCCTTTCCCGACGCGCTCGAGTGGGTGCTGCTGAGAGAGCTGATCGCGGGACTCGAAAAGAAGGAGACCACCGAGGCGGTCGAGAAGCGGCTCGCGAAGGTACGCAAGGAGCTGGCAAAGGCGGCGGGGAGGCCCGGTCTCAGCGTCGAGCTGCGTCACCGGGTGGTGCCGGAGGACTCCGACCGCAAGCTACCCCGGACGGTCCACATCTTTCCCGGGGACCCGAAGAAATTGCTCCGGACCACCTACGACGAGAAGCTCGCGGAGTGGGAACCGCTCGAGCCACCGGAGGGACTGGTGCTCGGCCGAGTCCGGGTCGCGAAGTATCACACGACGTCGGGGCGGCACCTGGTGCCCCTCATCCAAGAGCTCAAACCGAAGGGGGAGCGCTGGATCTTCGAGGGGGAGTCCGCGACCTTCCTCTGCGCGCTCCCCTCACCCCTCGCTGACATGAGGGGGGAGATCCTTCGCATCGAGTTCCCGAACTTCGATCGCTTTCGTGGACCATCTCCGGAGCCGAATCTCATCGACCTCAACGCGACGGCGAGCACCCTCGACCGGGAACTCAAACTCACGATGAACCGCAGCTGGCTCCCGCCGTGGCCCCCCCTCCCCGCGGAGCTCGAGAAGCTCCTCGGGGAGGGAGAGAGCGGATAGGCGCCGATCTTCTCATCCCAGTCGAAAATGCCGCTGCGAACTGGATCAAAGCTTCCCGAGGAGCCGATCGAGTGCCCGGAACGCACCATCCAGCTTCTTCCGGACTTCGCGGACCTCACCCTTGGCGATGCGCGGGGAGCCAGACGTTGCCGAGGAAGAGATCGACGCGATCGCCTTCGCTTTGCTGGCGCGGGTGATCCCGAAGTTCTTCCGCCAGCTCGTCACGCTCGGGGCGCTGACCTGGTATTGCTTCGCGGCTCTCTGGATCCCGTTGATGATCGAGTAGTCCGCAACCTCTCGACGGTACTGCTCGGAGTAGCCGCGCCCCTCGCCGCGGATGGTCCGCGCCGTGCGAGAGATTTTCACCTGTTTCCCCGCCTGAGCCGCCCTCTTCGTCGCCCGGGTGATCCCCAGCGCCTTCCGCCAGTTGGTCACACTCGGTGCACTCACCCCGAACTTCTTCGCCGCGGCATGGATCCCGTGCAGGATCGAGTGCTCAGCGACCGAGCGACGGTATTCCTCGGAGTAGCGGTTCTTCAACGCAGCGGCGGGGCGTTGGGCGCGCGTTCGGCCCGTCTTCGTCGACTTCTTTGCCGTGCGCTTGGACTGCTTGCGCGCCAGCGGCCTCTTCTTCGCGCGGCTCGTGCGCCGCTTCTTCTTTGCCATCGAGGGCGAATCCTTCCTCGGTGCGCGACGCCGGGAGCGCCGACGCACGTCCATTCGGAGTAAGCACCCCGACCTGGGGTGACGGGTACTCGAGGGGAGCATCGAACAGTCGATACTCGACAATCCGAATCTCTATCGGGGAAACAACTCTAAGCCAAACGTGGGAATACCGTGATTGGGACCGAACCTGACAAGACCACGATGGAAGAACCCTATGCGTTGCTGCATTCCACATCCATGGAAAACTGGAATACAATGGCTGGCATCTCTTGCCGCGAAGGCGCCCGCGCCGAGTCGGCCCCGCCACAACCGAGGAGGATTGAACCGGGGTATTGGGTTCGACCTCCCACCGATAGGCCTCGATCTCGCCTCCTGTGCCTCCAGCGAAGCGCATTCCTCCCCGCCGCCGCTCGCCCGTTGGGGCGGGAAATGGACCGGGATCGACCAAATGCGGTCCTCGAGCGGAACGGGGCTCTCCGGATCAGTACTCCGGGTCGATTCGCCCTCGACCTGCATCGTGGGTCCCGGCTAGAATGGCCGGGTTGGGCCCTCTGGGGCCCGCGGAACTGAGTGGGGAGAAATCCCTGGGGGGAATTGGTTCGGGTCGTCGGGCGAACTGCCGATGACCGGAGCAGGTCCGTAGGGGAGCGTTCCGGGGGCTGCCGTAGCCCGATATTGAACGCTCTCGCGCGGGTCGCGCCCGGTCTATCCCCGAGCCCCCCCCGCGGCGCAATCCGGAACGGTGCAACGGCGTCTCTCGGTCAGGGAGGTGGGTCTCCCGTCCGAGAGGCTGGCCTCCGCCGGTTCGAGATTTGGATGGAGTGGGATCGTGACCAGGGGATCGCGAACCGAGGTGATTTCGGTCCTCCGACGGTTCGTGCACGGCCAATTGACGTTCGACGAGCTGCAAGGCTTCGTGCGCTCCAAGAACTTCGGCTGGCTGGACGAACTCTTGGATGGGATCCAGCTCGGGGAACACGACTACGCGGAGATCGCGCTCGACGAGCACGTTCTCTCCCGTCCGCTCGCCGATTACGTCGCTGGTCGGATCGGGAGCGCCTCGTTCGCCGACTGGTCGTTCGAAACCTATCGCATCATCTCGAGCGGTGCATACCCGACTTCCACGGTCTACTCCCCATCGGTCGAGATCTCGCTCCTCTTCGTCTGCCTCATCACCGAGTGCGAGATGCACGGGAGGCTCCGGAGTGCGCGCGCCATCGCCGAACGGATCCTCGATGCGCTGGAGCGCGGTCAACGCGTTCCCGCGGAATCAGTGCTCCGGCGGGTCCTGCAAGGCCTGCGAGTGGTGCAGCTGATCACCCGCCCCCGTTCCACCGAGGAGATCGAGGATGGGATTGCGAGCCAGTGGGCAGACCTCGCCCTCGCCACCTCCCCGCTCGGAGGCGGAGAGCCCGACCCGGAGGACTGTTGGTTCACCCCGCTCGCGGTTTGCACTCGGGATCTCTGGGTGGAGACTCCACCGGAGGGACCTTGGGCGCATCCGGAGAACGATCGCATGCATTCGCTGCGGGAACAATTCCCGCAGCTCGACCTGGATACTGACGAGCCGATGTACTTCGTGGGACCGGACGGCCTCGCCGAATTGGTCCTCGATGTGGAACGGATCGACGAGGGGATCCTCCGTTCCGCAGCTCGGCTCTTCTGCCTGAGGAACCGCGTTCGGCGTTGCACGCTCGACGGGACCCTCTGCTACCCCACTCGGGAGGACCGATGATTCGTCGTCATCCCTCGCCTCCGACCGGAAGCGGTTCGACAAGCGAGGACGAGGTCACCGTAGAGGCGCTGCAGGAACGCATCCAGCACCTCGAAGATGATCTCGAAAAGGAGCGCAAACAGTTTCGTGCGGAGATGCGCAAGGGGCAGGAGGCCGTCGATCGGATGCGGAAGAGTTCCGTCCCCGCCGAACGAGCTTCCGCCGCGCCGACCCATCACTGGGACGACGGATACGATGTCGTCACCCAGCAGCGCGTCGCGGTGTTCGTCGATGTGCAGAACATGTATTACGCCGCGCGAAATCTCTACAACTCGAAGCTGGAGTTCTCAAAGCTCCTGCGCTTCCTCGGTCGTGGACGTCAGCTCTGCCGTGCACTTGCGTACATCGTCGAGCGACCCGGGATGGAGCAGGACAAGTTCATCGAAGTTCTGCGCCGCAACGGATATGAAGTGCACAAGAAGGTGCTCATCGAACGTGCGGACGGCTCACAGAAGGGGGACTGGGACCTCGGGATCGCCCTCGACATGGTGGCGCTCGCCGAGCGGGTCGATGCGGTGGTTCTCGTCACCGGTGACGGGGACTTCACAGCCCTCTGTCAGTTCCTCCGGGTCCGAGGGGTTCGGGTGGAAGTCGCGAGCTTCCCCGAGTCGACCGCCGCCGAGCTGATGAAAGCGTGTGAGTATTTCCACCGTCTCGATGAGAAGGTCCTCCTCCCCGGCGCGCAGTTCCAGAACCCGCCCGATGGTGGAGGGGGTGGAGAGCGCCCCGATCGGCCCGAGCGCGCAGCGACGCGGGAGACGCGGGAGACGCGGGAACGCGAACCACGGGAATCGCGGGAGGAGCGTGAACCTGCGGGAGACTCGGAGTCGGAGTCCGCGTCCCTCGAGCGAGGCCGGCGAAAACGCGCGCGCGGTCCCCTCGACGACGACTACGAGGATGACGAATTCAAGCTCCAGTAGTTCGCTGGCTAATATTGGCCAATTCTTGGGACAGGCTCGCCTCGGCGTTCCTGTCCCAACTTCATTTGCTGACTCACCTCCCCCATCGACGGTAGGATCGCGCACAGGCCCGACGGCGCGAACAAGCAGTCTGTGTGGGAGTGTGCTGGCTGCGACCGTTCTGGACTGAATTGGTATAGCGTCTGCTCTTGATTCAGTGAAGTCGGGCGGTCGAACGTTGCTGACCTGTCAATCGCGTCCAACGTGCCATCGGACCGCGTCCTGACTCGATCGACACGCCGGAGGTGCTATCCTGGCGTGATCTGTCACCGGGACCGAATCGAAAGAATTCGAGGCTCCACAGGACTATGTTCCCACGGAATTGTGTTGCCCTGCTTTCCCCTCTTGCTGTGCTCTGCGCGATCACCTTCGCCACAGCTCCCGCTCGCGTCATCGCCGAGTGGCCGACGGGGTGGCGGGCGGGTCCCGATGGCGCGTACGGCCCACCGATTCCACTGACCGAGGTACGCCGAGGAAATACGACGTACCCGGATCCGCTCGGTCCCGAGACCCTCACCACACTCGAGGAGATGCTCGATCTCCCGGGGGGGGTCCTCCACTGGGAAGGCGGCCGGAGGATCGATCGCGTCGAGCGACATGACCTCCGATTTGCAGAGAACGGCCGTTCAGCGTTCGGCCCCCCCCTGCGTGTGATCATCTCCGAAACGGGAAGCCTGGTCGCGATCCTCGGTGACACGGAGCGTCTCCACGCCCCTGCCACGAAACCATCGACCTGGCCGACCGTCGATGAGCGGAACGGACTGAGCGCGCGGTTCCTCGCGCCGGGGCAGCACCTCAAGCATGACCGCGAGGGGTGGTGGTTCGACGGAGAGCGTCACGTCGCAGCGATCGAGGCGGTCCTCACCGGCGAGGGGCTCGAGCACCAAGAACAGCTGGTGATCGAGATCGGGAGCGGGCGAATCCTCGACCGAGAGGATCTGGTTCGCCACGTCGATGGAGAAGGGTCGATCTCGGCGGAGATGCCGATCAACCTGAGCCCCGACGTCGCGGGAACCCCGATCTTCCCCCTCCCTCTCCCCCACCTCGATGTCGTGGTGAGCGGAGTGGGAACGGTGACCACTGATGTCAACGGGTTGTTCTGTGTGGATCTCGGCGGCGTCCCGGCGACGATCTCCGGAAATCTCTGGGGACCCTTCGTCAGAGTGCTCGACGCGTCGGGTCCGGAGATCGAGCTCTCCGGGACCCTCACTCCCGGCGCGCCACTCTCACTCATCTTGAACTCGACCCCGAACGAAGACGACACCGCCGAGGTCAGTGCGTTCCACCACGTGAACGTGGCCCACGACTGGCTCGCGGCGATGCCGATCTCTCCCCCGTTCACAGCGATGGATTTTCCGCTCCAGACTCGGGTGAGCCGCCCCAGCTTCGGCACCTGCAATGCGGCGTTCGACCCGAACGTCCCGGAGATCTTCTTCCTTCCGGCCGGAGGGTCCTGCCCCAACACGGCGTACTCGACGATCATCACCCACGAGTACATGCACGCTGCCGCGTGGCAGATCTTCGGGAGCCTCACTCCATCGGACCTGCACGAGGGGATCGCCGACTGCGGGGCGGTGCTGCTCTCCATCGACCGCGATGTGGGACGTGGGTTCTTCGGGACCGGCCAGGAGCTTCGCGATGTCGAACCGAATCTGATCCACCCGGTCTCCGGGGAAGCGCACATCCGCGGGCTCGTGCTCGCCGGCTCGGTCTGGGACCTCCGGACGCGACTCGCGCACCAACTCGGTTCCGAGGCCGGCACGGCACTCACCGCCGAGATCTGGTTCAAGAGCCTGTTCTTCCTTCCCGCAGCGATCGACTCTGGACTCGTCACCGTGATGCTGCTCGCAGACGACGATGACGCCGATCTCTCGAACGGCACTCCGCACGAGCTCGAGATTCGCGATTCGTTCGCCATTCACGGACTCTTCACCGATCCGATCCCCGTCGCCCCGATCCTGAACCACTCGAATTTCGCGACGGGTAGCGGGATCACGTTCTCCTGGAGTCCCGGGGCAGCGTACACCGAGGTGATCGTCGAGCGAGATGGCCTCCCGTACATGACACTCCCCGGATCGACGACCCTCTGGACCGACTTCTCGATCCTCCCCGGAGAGCACACGTACCTGTTCCGACCGATGATCGGCGCGGTCGGAGCGCCCCCCACCCCGTTCTTCTTGCGCCAGAAGCGCTTCGTCCGAGGGGACATGAACGGCAGTGGCCTGCTCTCCATCGCGGACGTGGTGCATATCCTGCTGTACGTATTCGCCGGCATCGCGCCGGGCCCCTGCCTCGACGCAGCGGATGCGGACGACAACGGCAACGTCTCGATCGGGGATGCGATCTACATCCTCCAGTACATGTTCGCCGGAGGGCCTCCACCCCCAGCTCCCACTCCGGAACCGGTCGGGCCGACCGTTCCAGGGATCGACCCGACGGCCGACGCGCTGAGTTGCGGCGGGGAAGCGTAGCGCGCACTCTTCTCGGATCCCCTCCAGGCTGAGATGGGGACGGCCACCCCTGTGCGTAGCCAGTCCCCAAGTCCCCGCCTCGCTTGGGGATGCCGCTGGCCCGGTGGACGAAGCGCGTCGAGCGGGCTACTCTTCAGATGGCTCTCTCTCGCACACCAAATGTCGGAGGTCGCCATGGGACCGATTCCCGCTCTACCCAGCTCCGGACTTCTCCCCACTCCGATCCCTCTCCACCCGTCCGCAGAAAAAGCGCCCCCCAGCCGGAGTGGTGAGACCAGACCCGTCGAACTCCCTGTCGATCAGGTTCTCGCCGTTTCCGATGACGCTTCCGCCGAGCGGACCCGGGACATTCCCCGCACTCCCGCCGAGCGCGTCGATTCCGATTCCGCCGAAGAGAAGGAACCCAAGGCCCCGGCCCTCCCCATAGTCGACCTCGATCGGGCCGGGATCCGCCCACGGAATCACGTGGTCACCTATCGGGTCCACCCCGATCTGCAGCGCTCCCTCCAGGGGAGCGTGATCGATCGGGACACCTCCGAGATCCTCCGCGAAGTCCCGACCGAAGAGCGGATCCACCTCGCCAAGGCGTTTCGCGAGCACATCGGAATCACCCTCGACACCCTTGCCTAGGCGGGTCCGGTCGCCGATGAGGGCCCGTCTGCCGGACCCTCCTCGGCGACCTCCGCGTGGATTTGGTGCGGGATCCGGGAAAACGATGATGGGACTGGCTCGCCGTAGGTGATGCCTGTCCCGGACGCTCGCCCGCGGGCACCGTCGTGCACCAAGACGGCTACCCCGGGTCTCAGTACTCTGGACTCCTCCGCCTCGATGCGCAGGATGTCGACGTGACCTCGACCGACCTCTACTCGTTCGACCTTCCCTCCGGGCGGATCGCGCAGGAGCCGCGTGCCGACCGCGATCGGTCGCGGGCGCTGTTCTTGCGCCGGGGCGAAGACTCCATCGAAGAAGGACTGTTCCGCGACCTCGCCACTCGACTGCGGGGAGATGAGTGCCTCGTCGTCAACGACACCCGGGTCTTCCCGGCGCGGATCCGGGCGCAGCGGGAGACGGGGGGTGAGATCGAGGCGTTCCTCCTCCGGTCGGAGGGAGATGACACCTGGCGCGCCTGGCTTTCGCCATCGAGGCGGCTCCACGAAGGGGAGTGTCTCCGGACCTCCGGCGCTCCTCTCGAGATCCTGTCGCGCGAAGGGCGATGGTGGCGAGTCCGCCTCGCCCCAAAAGAGATCGAGCGCATCGGGGAGGTCCCGCTCCCTCCCTACATCCTGCGCAGCAACGGTGACCCGCGGCTCGCTGCGCTCGACCGCGACCGATACCAGACCGTCTACGCCGGCCGTGCGGGCGCGGTCGCCGCGCCGACCGCCGGGCTCCACTTCAGCCGGGAGCTTCTCGACCTCCTCGTCGCTCGGGGGATCCCCGTCGTACCGATCACGCTCCACGTCGGACCCGGCACCTTCGCGCCGATCCAAGTGGACCGAGTCGAGGACCACCGCGTCGACCCGGAGCTGTTCGAGGTCTCCGAAGCGGCGCGGCGGAGCCTCTCGGAGGCCCGCGCTTCGGGGCGACGTCTCGTCTGTGTCGGCACCACCTCTCTGCGGGTCGTCGAGACGCTCCCCGATCTCGAGCCCGGTCCCGCGATCGAAGGGGAGTGCGACCTCACCATCCTCCCCGGGTACCGGTTCCGACACGCGGACGGACTGATCACGAACTTCCACCTCCCCCGTTCATCGCTGCTCGTGCTCGTCAGCGCATTCCACGGACTCGAACGGACACTCGCCACCTACGCTGCTGCGATCGAGCGAGGTTTCCGCTTCTATTCCTACGGCGATGCGATGGTCATCCTCCCGGATGGCGGAGCCGCATGCTGAGGTGCTGGGCATGTCGACTCCCCCTGCGCCCCAAGGCGGTGCGCCGCGACGGGATCATCCGCGGTCGGGAACCGGCACGGGGTGGCCCTTTCCGCGAGTACCGATGCCCGCGGTGCTTCAAGCACTCGAAGATCGAGGAGAACCGGCGAGGGGAACTCTTCTCGAGCCCCCCCAAGGAGATGTCGGTCCTCGATTACCTCTTCGGGTGGATCGAACCGCTCGCACCGGAGGACTTCCTCCGCATCCTCGAGTGGCAGGGAGCGAACGGAGAGGCGCGGCGGCACTTCTTCGAGGACGCCGGAGACCGGCGGTACTCGGGGGGAATCGTCCGGCGACTCTACGCGCGATTGCGTCGGTCGAGGTGCCGATCGCGTCCTTCGAGAGATCCTCCTTCGAAACAGCGCGCCCCAACGCGGGTCCGTGCTCCCGGAGTGCCCCACCCCTACCGCATCCTTGGGATCGAACCGGGAGCGAGCGAGGAAGAAGTGCGCGCCGCATTCCATCAACTCGCTCGGAAGTGGCACCCGGACAAGCAGCGAGACCCGTCGAAGCTCGAAGAGGCGACGCGGCGCTGGAAGGAGTTGGTTCGGGCCTACGAAGCGATCACCCGTCGCCGATGATCTGCGGTTTCGCGCCGCTGGACGCCGCCGGGACCGGGAAGGGGCCAGTTCGGGCCCGCTGTGGTACCATCGGCGCCGTGCGCGTCCCGATGCCGTTTGCGCTCGGGCCACGAAGAGAGGGTCCCGATGGAACCGAAGGAACTCCGGCTCGCCGAGCAGCTTCGACGCCGCCGCCGGATGCATCGGTTCGCTCTCGAGTTCATTCTCCCCAAGTCCACCCTTCGCCTCGGGGTACTGGTCATCGGTGCCGTCCTAGTCGGGGGCTGTCATGCCGCCGCGCCGATGCGGCCGCTCGATATCGAACTCCAGACCCCCGAGAAGGACATCCTGATCTACGAGATCGAGATCGCCGAACCGACGAGTCCACGCGGATACCGCGACTGGGCCTCTGAACAGCTCGCCTCGCTCGGGACCGAACCCGTGAACGAGCTGTATCCGGGGATCCCTATCTACGAAGTCTGGTACCGATTCAGGTTGGGGCGCGAGACGATCGCTGAGGTCGCCTTCCGACGCGATGAAGGTGGCAACGGGCCGCTCGTGCACGCTCAGACGATCGTGCGCGCGCTTCCCTCGGGGTCAGAGTGATGCACGCAATGGAGTGGCTGTCCCGAGCGAGGCTGACCCGATGGGCGGTGGCTGCGCTCCTGTCGGCCCTCTTCCTCCTCCCCGGGTGCAGCCTCTTCTACCGCCATCACCTCGAGTACGACGACTTCTCGCTCTACGGAAATCAATCGAAGCCGACCCTCGAGCGTACCGGCGACACGATCCAACGGACCTTCGACGCGTACCGGGAGATCTTCCCTTCCTTGCGAGACCGCGTCGGCGGCGCCCGGGTGCTCTACGAAGAGGATGCCCTCTCCCAGGAGCGAATCTTCACGGGGGAGTTGCGGCAAGAAGGCTTCTATCTCCCCGCTCTCGATCTGATCCATCTCTCGCCGCGACGCCCGAGGGGAGACGCGGACGATCTTGCGGTCATCCTGCACGAGATGGCGCATCACTTCCTGATCTCCGGGTACCCGAGGACCTCGTCTCGCTACTGGCTGAACGAAGGCCTCGCCTGTTCACTCGAGGTCTCCTACTTCGACCCGGAGGGGCGCCTCGTCTCGCCGATGTTCCACCTCGGTCTCTTCACCCAAGCCCGGCGGCTACTGCGAGAGAATGGCGAGGAAGATTTTCGTCAGGAGGTCGAGAGTCTTCTCGATGCCAGTTGGTTCCGATTCCATCACTCCGACGAGAAGAACCACCACTACGCCTACTCCTGGTGTCTCTTCTGGCAACTATTCCGCACTCGAGAGGGATCGATCGACGAACGAGTGCGGCAGATCGTCTCTCTCAGTCCGGAAGAACTCCGGACCGGGATCGACGAACTGGTCTCGGTCCTCGCCTCCGGCGCCGACCGCCATCTCGCAGAAATCGCGAAGAACGACCCTACCCTCCGTGGGTGGTGCCTCGACCGGTGGGTCGAGCTCCCTTGGCCGAATGCGAGCCTGTTTCTGGAGCCGCTCCTCGCCGAACTCGCTCCCGAGTCGGGGATCTCGCCCGAGACTTGGGCGCGCGCAGCCCGACTCGCGAACAGCTCCGGGCGTGGAATGAGGCGGGGAGAGCGGCTTCGCCTGAACGAGCGCGTCGCAAAGACACTCGCAGATCCGAACGAGAGCGTCGAGGTCCGGCTCGCGATCGCCGAAGCGATCTCAGAAGAGGGATCTCGATACCAGGTGTACATCGGACCTCTGATCGAGGCACTCGAGGACAGCGATGGGAAGATCCGCGCGTCCTCGGCCAAGGCCCTCGCCCGCCTCTCGAGACAGAAGCCGACAGTGGTCAACCCAGGGTTCTGGCAAAACGCACCCGAACCAGCACGAGCCGCTGAAGTCGATGAGTGGCGACGGTGGTGGCGCAGATGGGGCGGCCCCGATCGACGATGATCCGGGGGGCTTGCTCGCTCGTCTTGGCCGAAGTCCTCAGCTCGCAAGGCTCCGGAGGAATCATGGAGATCGAGGTTCTGCTGTTCGCCTCGCTGCGCGATCGAGCCGGCGCGCCGAGCGTGCGCGTTCACCTCGATGGAGACCTTACCGTCGGCGCCCTTCGGCTTGCCCTCTCCTCCGCCCATCCCGAACTTCGCGCCGGACTCTCTTCGAGTCGCGTCGCGGTCGACCGGGAGTTCCGGGAAGATGAACACCCGCTCGTGGCAGGGGTCGAAGTCGCGATCATCCCACCGGTCAGCGGCGGATAGGGGCGTCGTGGTGACTCCGGTCGAGGTCGAGCTGACCCGGGAACCGATCGACCCCCGCGCCCTCGCACATCGGGTCGCCGATCCGATGACGGGGGCGAGCGCGCTCTTTCTCGGAACGGTGCGCAACGAACACCACGGTCGCGTGGTGCTCCGACTCGACTACGAGGCGTACGCCCCGATGGCACTCTCCGAGATGAAGAAGATCGGGGCGGAGCTGGTGAGCCGAGATGGGATCAGCCGCGTCGCGATCGTGCACCGCCTCGGTACCCTCGAGATCGGCGAGGTCAGCATCGGGATTGCGATCTCCCTCCCCCACCGCACCGAAGCATTCGACGCGCTCCGATTCGCAATCGACACCTTCAAGGCCCGAGTCCCGATCTGGAAGCGCGAACACTTCGATGATGGTGAATCGAACTGGGTCGAAGAATCATGAGTATTTGCGGGCCCGGGCTCCGATGAGGCACCGTCTGCGGCGTTGCGGGGGCTTCTTCGAAGCCCTCTAGATCGGGTAATCGGGTGATGGGGTAATCGGTTGATGGGACTGGCTCGCCGAAGGTGATGCCTGTCCCGGACGCTCGCTCGCTGATCCACCCCTAATCAACAAGGCAGTAGTGCGGGA
>JAQBGV010000127.1:0-14619 GCA_032128395.1 Planctomycetota bacterium
GTGCCAGTCCCCTACCAATCTGGGCGGTAGCTTCTTTCGACGAGCGCATCCGCTCCCACGTGACCGAACCGCATCGCCCCGGAATCCCACCGGAGTTCTTCGTCGCGGAACCGACCCGCGATCGTTCCCAGGAGGACCGACTCGGTCAGCGGCCCCGCGTAGGAGAACGGGGTGGACGTGGTTCCCTCGCCGCGGCAGGCGTCCGCCCATTCGTGATAGTGATTTCGGCTCTCGCGAACCTCGAGCGGCAACTCGAGTCGCTTGCCTCCCCGGTACACCCTCGGCATCGACCAGTGGGGGATCACCATCACGCCGTGCTCTCCGACCAGGAACGAACCCGCGCCGGGGAGGGACTCGTCGGGAGGGAGCTGCGCCTTCGCCGCATCGGGCCGAGTCACCCCGCCGTCGGTCCAGCGGAGGCGGAGAGTCTCGGTCGTTTGCTCGGTGCCGGGGAATTCGTAGACGATGTCGCTGTCCGGCGCGAACGTCTCCTCGTAGTGCTGTGGGCCGCGGGAGATGACCGTGCGCGGCGAACCGAGTCCGAGCGAAGAGAACACCGGATCGAAGATGTGGCATCCCATGTCGCCGAGGGTGCCGGTGCCGAAGTCTTTCCACCCTCGCCAATTCGCCGGGTGGTAGGCACCTTGGACGAAGGGGCGTGCGTTCGCGACGCCGAGCCAGAGGTCCCATTCGAGAGCGACGGGGATGGGGTCGGCCCGTGGCGCCCTGCCGCCGGGAGGGCCCGCCCACGACTTGCTGACCCAGAGGTGCGCTTCACTCACCTTGCCGATGACACCGGAGCGCAAGGTCGCTACCGCCGTCCGGTACGCCTCGTGCGCGTGGATCTGCACGCCCATCTGCGTGACCAGTCCCTTCTCGGTCGCGAGCTCGGTCATCCTTCGGACCTCGGCGAGGTGGTGAGCGGCGGGCTTCTGCACGTAGACATGCTTGCCGAGTTCGAGGGCGGCGATCGCGATCGGTCCGTGCATGTGGTCGGGGGTCGAGACCACGACGGCGTCGATCTCGTCCGCGATCATCTCGAACATCGCGCGGAAATCGGCGAAGGGGCGCGCACCCGGGTGGAGCTGCAGTGCCGCGGAGAGGTTCGCGCGGTCGACATCGCACAGCGCCACGATGCGGACCTGCTGCGCGGATGAAACGTCGCTGAGGTCGCTGGCTCCCATCCCGCCGACCCCGATGTGCGCGACGCTCAGGATCTCGTTCGGTCGGCCGTCGAACCAACCCCGCCCGAGCAGCGGGCTCGCGCAGGCGGCGGAGATCCCCGTGATCAGGAACGAACGCCGGGTCACTCTTCTGCTCACGGTAGCCTCCGCGGGGTTCGAGGGTGGTTCTGGATCACACCAGCATCTCCCGCGAGGGTCGAGCCCTTTCCATCGGCCACCGGGGACGCTAGTCTGGCGGTCGAGAGGAGGTCCGAGATGGTCCCCTCGTGTTGTCGGACCGTGATCCCCGGTTCTTTCGCTGCGATTCTCCTGTGCGCCGCTGGCTGGATGATCCTCGCTCAGCCGGTCGCATCGCAGGATCCTCCCGCTCCCGGAACTCCCGAATCCGTCGCTCCGGGGGACGCCCCGCAGCTCGCTCCGCTCACCGAGACCCAGCTCGACTGGCACATGCGCAATCGGATGTCGTTCGGTCCGCGACTGGGCGAGCTCCCCGGCGATCCTTCGAAGTGGCGCGAGTGGGTCGAATCGCAGCTCGACCCCGCTTCGATCGACGACACCGAGTGCGCGACCCAGGCCGCGCTCCGGTACCCGTCCCTCTTCATGCCGATCGGTGAGTCCTACACCGCCTACTGGCCCAAGGTTCCCGATGACTTCGAAGAGCTGACCCAGGAACTGCGCGACCAGTTCTTCGCCTATCGCAACGAGCGATTGCAACGTCTGGAGATGGAGCTGCGCGAATCGGTCCTCTATCGCGCCGCCCACTCGAAGCGTCAGTTCCAAGAAGTGATGGTCGAGTTCTGGCGAAACCACCTCAACATCGACCAGAACAAGGGGAATTGCCGCTACTTCGTGAACGACTACGAAGAGCGGGTGATCCGCAAGCACGCGTTCGGTCACTTCGAGGAGATGCTGATCGCGTCGGCCAAGCACCCCGCCATGCTGATCTACCTCGACAACGACGTCTCGCAGAAGCCGCTGACCGAGGAGGAGTTGCGCCAGCTCGAACTGATCCGGAAGAAGCGGCTCGCGGAACCGAACGCGATGATGGGCGAGTTCGCGCGCAACCTCGAACGACAGTCGGGATTGAACGAGAACTACGCTCGCGAACTGATGGAGCTCCACACCCTCGGGGTCGACAACCACTACACGCAGCAGGATGTGTTCGAAGTGGCACGCACCCTGACCGGATGGGCCCACGGCTGGCAGGGGATGCCGTACGAGAGTGAATACGGTTTCCAGTTCCGGGACCCGGTCCACGACAAGGACCCGAAGCGGATCCTCGGCACTCGCCTGAAGAAGGGTGGGGGTGAGAAGGAGGGGGTCGATACCGTCCGCATGCTCGCCCGCCACCCGGGCACCGCGGACTTCCTCGCCTGGAAGCTCTGTCGGTACCTGGTGAACGATGAACCCGAGCCAGCGCTCCTCGCCCGCGTCGCGAAGGTCTTCCGCGACACCCGCGGCCACCTCCCCTCGGTGTACCGAGCGATCATCCTCGATCCGGAGTTCATCCACACCCGCAACTACCGTGCGAAGTTCAAGTCGCCGTTCGAATACGTGGTCAGTGCGATGCGCGCGACCGATGTCACGATCGACGATCCTCGGACGACCCTCTTCATGCTCCACCGGATGGGACAGCCGCTGTATCAGTGCGCGGACCCGACCGGCTACTTCGACCAGACCGAGGCGTGGCTCGACCCGGGGGTACTCGTCCATCGATGGGACTTCGCACTTCGCCTCGTCAGCGGTCGGGTGGAGGGGGTCCGGATGTCCCCTCTGGTGCTGGAGAGCCTGGGACCGCTCCCGAGTGGAGCGCGCCTGGAAGCGATCCAGAAGCTCGCACTCCCCGACGGGCTCGGGGAGCGAGAGCGGGAAGCGCTCGCAAAGGCGCAATCCGCGCCGTACCTGCTCGGACTCGTGCTCGGATCGCCAGCGTTCCAGCAGCAGTGAAGGAGGCGCGATGTCGCCCTCGCGACGCCAGTTCCTGAAGACCTCGGTGAATGCAGCCATCGGCGCGACTGCACTCGGTGCGATCGGTGCCCCTGCGATCTGGTCCCAGACCGGGGTGGGGGGGATTCCGAAGCGACTCATCATCATCTACCTGCGCGGCGGCTCCGATCCGCTGAACGTGATCGTTCCCTACGGAGATGACGACTACTACTCCTACCGCCCGACGATCGCGATCCCCCGGCCAGGTGCGACCGATCTCCCCGACGGGGTGCGACCGGTTCTCCCCCTCAATCGTCTGTTCGGACTCCACCCGGCGATGGAGCCGCTCCACGAGCTGTACCAGCAGGGGATGCTCGCACCGATCATCTCGGTCGGCTCTCCCCACGAAACGCGCAGCCACTTCGACGCGCAGGACTTCATGGAACGCGCCGCACCGGGAGTGCGCTCGATCGAGGAAGGCTGGTTGAATCGCTACCTGACTCAGACGGAGAAGCCGAGCGACCATTTCTTGCGCGCCTTCAGCCCGCAACCGCTCCTACCGCGCTCGCTTCGCGGCCGCTACTCGGTGCTCGCCGCACCGGGGGCGGGATCAGGAGAGGCCCTCGGCGCCTTCGAGAAGCTCTATCGCCCGAAGGACGTTCCGACGCCGCCGCTCGTCGTCGACGAGGAGAAGAAGAGCAAGAAGAAGCAGGAACCGACGAAGCCCCCGGTCACCCGAGACCAGATGAACCCGATGATCCACAACGCGGGGGTGAACACCGTCGAGAAGCTGCGTCACCTGAACAAGATCCTCGCGCAGCGCGACCAAACCATCCGCTATCCGAACGGTCCGCTCGGACGACAGCTCGCGGACATCGCGACCGTGATCAAGGCCGGGGAGCCGCTCGAGATCTCCGCCATCGACTACGGCGGTTGGGACCATCACTCCTACGAGAACAATCAGCTCTCCCGGATGCTCGCGCACCTCAGCGAGTCGATCGCGATGTTCGTCCGGGACCTCGGCCCCGAGAAGATGAAGAAGACGATGATCGTGACGATGACCGAGTTCGGCCGCACCGTGAAAGAGAACGGCAGCCAGGGTTCGGACCACGGTCACGGCGGATTCATGCTCGCGGTCGGTGGCATGATCGCCGGCGGGAAGATCTACGGGAAGTGGAGCGGACTCGGCCCGCGCTCCCTCTACCGCGACCGCGACCTGCCGGTGCACACCGACTTCCGCGACGTCTTCGCCGAGGTCCTCGGCGGCCTGTACGAGTTCGATGCGAAGGAGAAGCGCTTCTTCCCGGACTACGACAAGCTCGGAAAGCCGCTGGGGTTGTTCGCGAAGGGGTAGCGGCTCACTTCACGAAGCCCCGCCCTTGATCCGCCCGCTCGCCTCCGCCCCCGGGTTGGGATGATGATGGGACTGGCTCGCCGAAGGTGATGCCTGTCCCGGACGCTCGCCCGCAGGTCCACAGGTCCTCCACCAGGGTCTGGCGCCGCGACGCTCGCCCCCCTCCCACGACCGTTCACGGCTACTTTCGACCGTTCGGCGGATCTCGCCTTCCACGCGTTCAGGCTTCCCGATACTCGGAGGCCGGGGGGAGCCACCCCGCCCCCGCGAAAGGAGGCCCATGACTTCACGACGCTTTCCCTCACCGCTCGGGGCCCTGTTGCTGGTCGGTATCGTCGGTTGCTCGCTCCTCCTCGTCACCGCGAGCGTTCTGTACACCGCCGGAATTCTCGTCGTTCCCACCGCAGGCGCCCAGGAGAGAACGGCCTCTGGTGAATCGAACGATTCCCCCCAGACCGCGCGCGTCCCTCTGGGAGAGGAGCGCGAGAACGTCACGCTGCTCTTCGGGCAGACCGCGATCGTTGACGGGGTGGTGCCCGACCTCTTCTCGTGCGCGCAGAACATCAACTTGAATGGGCGCGTGAACGACAACGCATTCCTCGGCTGTCAGACTGCGAGGATCTCGGGGATCGTGGGCGGTGACCTGTTCTTCTTCGGGGAGACGGCGTACTTGACCGGAACCGTCGAGGGAGACGTCTATGCGAGCGGAGAGGAGTTCCGGATCGAGCCGGGAGCCTCGGTCGGAGGAAACGTCGTCGCTGCGGGGAAGAGGCTTCTCGTCGCAGGCGACGTCCACGGCGCGGTGCAGGTGGGTGCCGGCACGCTGACCCTGTCCGGGTCGGTCGGCCGCGATGTCGATGCCGCGGTCGGTTCGTTGGAGATCGAGGATGGGGCGCGCATCGGCGGAGACCTTCGGTACACGACGCCGAGTCCGGTCGAGATCCCGGTCGGGGTCGTCGCCGGTGGGGTGACGTACGACGCCGGGGGGGGGGAGACCTCGACCGGTGATGGAGCGGTCGGAGTCATCGGGGCGGTCTTCTCGCACGGGGCGATGTTCATCGGCACGTTTCTGCTCGGGATCACGCTCCTCCGCCTCTTCCGACCCGCGATGCTGCGTTCGGCGGGTGCTCTCTCGGGTGCGCCCGCCCGGGGAATCGCCTACGGCGTCGTGGCCGTGGTTCTCTTCTCGGTGCTCTGCCTCATCGGAGCCGCCTTCACCGCAGGGGGAATCCCCGTCGGAGGAGTCGGAAGACTTTTCGCGCTCGGCGGTCTGTGGCTCGCGCCGTTCTATCTAGCGGTGCCGGTCACCGCGCTCTGCTTCGGCGAGTGGATCCATCGACGCGCGTTCGGCCGCGGCCGAGGGGAGGTGGCCGCCCTGGCGACGGGACTGTTCGCCCTGCAACTGATCGGCGCGATCCCGTTCGTCGGGACACTCGCCGCGATCGGCGTCGGCTGCGCGGGGATCGGAGGGATGGTTCTCGCGGGGCGGGAGGAGGGGGAGTTGGCGTAGGTGGCGGTGGGGCGGGGATCTGTGGGGACAGGCATCACCCAAGGGGATGCCTGTCCCGGACGGTCGACGGCACCCCGACCGACCACCTCGGCTGCGAAACGGCCGAATGGATGCAGGAAACGCACCGATCCGAGGGTGAAGCCAGGACAACGACCTCCCACCACCGTCTCTCAGCGATCGTGGACAGTCGGAGTACCGGCGACCGTCCGGGACAGGCATCACCTTCGGCGAGCCAGTCCCATCTTCACGCTCTCTCTGTCTTCGTCACCGCGTCAGCGACGGCGTCCTCAGGATCAGCCCGTGCCGATCGCGCTCCATCCCGTCGAGCCACTGCAGCGCGCCGCCCATCCACACCGCGCTGTGTCCGTGGCGGTCGCGGATCTTGTCTAGGCTGCCGAGGAGGCGCGTCCACCGATCGCGATCGATCGGTCGTGCGGTCTCGGCGATCTCCTCGGTCGCCTTGTCCCCGCCGTGGTGCAGCTCCTCGAACAACTCCGATTGTCGCACGAGCGGTGCCTTGCGGATCCGGTCGAGAGTCACGCCGACGTACCGCAGCGCCACCCGCCGGCCGGCGAGCGCCCGGAGCAGCTCGATCGCGGCCGCGACCAGCTCGGGGTCGAGCGCGGTGGGGGAGGGAAGACGGCGCGAACGCCCGTCGCGGCGGCGGTCGGAGTAGGCGACCGAGACGTGGATCCCCCCCGCCTCGAGGCCCCGCGACCGCAGGAGGCGACCGGCGCGCTCGGTCAGGTATTCGAGCATGCCGTCGATGCGCGCGGGATCCTCGGTGTCTTCCTCGAACGAAGTGCTCCGCTGAATCGTCCGCGGGATCTCCCGATCGCCGATCGTGCGGTGGTCGTCGCCGCGCGCGCGCTCGTAAATGGTCGCGCCGTCGAGACCGAAGATGGCGACCAGCGCCCGGCGAGAGAGCCTGCGCACCGCTTCGACGGTCGGGATGTTCAGTCGCTCGAGGATCGCGGCGCGTTTCGGTCCGATCCCGGGGAGGTCGCCGATCGGGAGCGCACACAGGAATGGCTCCTCCTCGGCGGGGGAGAGTCGGAGCAGCCCGTCCGGCTTGGCGCGGGCGCCGATCAGCCGTGCGAACATCCGGTTCCGCCCCATCCCGACCGTCACCCGCAGCCCCAGATCCGAGACGATCGTGCTCCGGAGCTCTCGCCCGACCACACCCGGATCGGGGTAGAGACGCTCCGTGCCGCCGAGGTCGCAGTACGCCTCGTCGAGGTGGCACTCGACGTTCGGAGACCAGCCACTACACAGTTCGAACACCCGCGCTGCGTAGGAGCGGTAGATCGCGTAGTGCCCTCGGACGATCGCGAGGCGCGGGCAGAGCCGCTCGGCGCGAGCGAGGGGCATCCCGTTCCGCAGTCCGAAGCGTCGGGCTTCGTAGGAGCACGACGCGATCACCCCGCTGCCGACCGCGACCGGCTTCCCGCGCAGGGTGGGGTTCCGGAGCTGCTCGACCGAGGCGAAGAAGGCATCGATATCGAGATGTAGGACGAGCGATCTGGGCGGCATGTCTCCTCCGGCCTGACAGTAGCGAACAGATGTTCGCTGCGCAACCTTGCGCCCAGGATTCCACCCCCGACCCCCGCCTTCCGAACTTTTCCTCGTCCACCCCCCCCCGAGCGGCATAGTAGAAGGTGCGTCCCATGTGCACGAAGGTGCCCCCCGCAGGCGCCGGGGACTCGCGAGGAGCGACGGAGATGACCCGATCTGTCCGGCCGGACCGCGACATGGCAGCCCCGGCTCCGGATACCGCGAACCCGCCCCGGGACGATGACCCCGCCGCTTGGCGGCGGTTCGTCGCCGCGTGGCAGGATCCGATCTACTCCCTCGCATTGCGGCTCCTTCGGGACGAAGCCGACGCCGCCGACGCGACGCAGGAGATCTTCGTCACCGTCTGGCGGAAGCGGGACCGTTACGACCCGGGGCGCGAGTTCCGCCCCTGGTTCTACACGCTGGCGATGAACGTCGTCCGCGGCCACCGGCGCATGCGAAAGCGCAGACGGAGAAGTGAACAGGAGGTCCCCGTGCCATCGCGCCACCGATCGGACGGCGACCAGCTGGAACGCACGGAGGAGGCGCGGATCCTCGAGGAGCACCTACACCGGCTCCCGGAGGAATCGCGCACCCTGATCGTCCTTCACTACCAGCAGGGTCTCTCTCAGCACGAGATCGCCCGCACGGTCGGGTTGCGCCGCAGCACGGTGCAGTCGCGATTGGGTCGAGCGGTCGACCATCTGCGCGCCTCGCTCCGGCGTCATGGCCACTTCGCGCTGATCCCGGTGGTCGAGGTCGTGCTCCGGCGCTCCGACTGCTACGCCGCACCCGCGGCGGTCACCGAGTCCCTCCTGCAGATCCCGACCACTGCCGCGGCCGCCGCGGTGGGGATGGGGGCAGCAGGTGCGGGTTTCATCGTAGGAGGAATCACGATGTCGAAAGCGATCGCCGCGACTCTGGTCGCCGTTGCCGCGCTCTCCCTCGCCGCCGGGTGGGGGATCGGGAAGTCGAGCGGTCCCTCGACCGAGGGGACCGACGGGGGGGAGAAGTCCCACCTGAGTCTGGACGAACAACGGTCCCTCGAGACCGAGCTCGAGGGGCTCCGCCTCCAGCGTGAGGAGCTGCAAGGTTCACTCGCGAAATCCGAGAGGGTGCGAGCCGAACTCGCCGCAGAACTCGCCGGCAAGCGCGAACTCGCCGCGCGCGGGGCCGAAGTCCCGACGGACCTGGATGAAGCAGCTGCGGCCGCCGTGGAGACGATCGACTGGGCCGCCCTCGCTGCGAAGTTCGCAGACAACAAGGACTTCCTGCTGCGGATCTCGGGTCTGATCTCGAGCGACGCGAACCTCCGCGACGAGCTGACGACCGAAGAGCGCATGCTGATGCAGGAGCTTCAGCGCGCGTGGATGGATGCCGCGATGATCGCCCGGAAGCAGGCGGACGTACCATTCCTCGATGCCGATGTGCTCCCGAACATCTACTCCACCATATTCGGGAGCACGCTCGGGATGGACGAGGATCAGTTCGGGGCGATCGAAGCGAGCAGCTTCGCGCTCCTCGATGCATGGGGAGCGGCTCGCGAGGGGTCCCCGCTCGAGGTGTACCAGGCCCGACAAGAGATTCTGAGCGGGATGGATGCTGCCCTCCGCTCCTCCCTCAACCCGGACCAACTCGCGATGTACGACCGCATCACTCCCATCGCGGGCATCTTGCTCCAGGGCCCCACGAGAAAGTACCAGCTCGGAATGGAGGGGCGCGAAGGGCTCCCCGAGCGGGTGACCGACAGCCTTCGGAGCCACTATGGGATCTCCGCCAACCAGGAGCCGGCGTTCCTCGAGATCATGGGGGAGTACGACCGAGGGGCGCGCGAGATCATGGGGCGAAACCTCGAGGAAGGGCAGAGCCTCGCCAGCATCTCCGAGATCGAACGCGAACGACTTCAGCGCGAGTACCTCCGCTGGCAGCTCGCCAGCGAAGCGAAGATCCTGCGCCTCCTCGATGATCGGCAGCTCGAAGCCCTGCGGGGGAAAATGCCCTCGATCTTCACGTTCGAGCCGACCGGCAGCACGTCGATCAGCGTCGAGGACAGCCCGGGGTTCTGATACGGGAAACCTCGGTGTGGAATGAGGGGCGATGCGACCGCATCGTCCCTCTGCCTTCGCGGAACTCCGGCAGAGGTAGGGGCGCGGAAAGTCGATCGTGAGAGGGATGAGAATTCCCCCGCGGCACTGGGCTCTCCCACCGGTGAACTTGCGAGAGCGTGAGGGCGCGAAGGACCACGGACTGTCTACGACGCCTCGACCGCCACGTTCCCGAACGCGTCGACCGTCACCGCGCGTAGGCGAGCCTCACGCGCCGCATGAACGTGCTCGAGCTGCACCCGGTCGATGATCCCCGCCTCCTCGGCGCGTTCGTACAGAGTCTCCGCCGGACGCTTCTCGAGACGTTTCTCGCTCACCGCCCGCTTGACCGCCACTTCGATCGGGCGGAGGTCCTTCACCTTGTCGAGTGCGTCCTCGAGTTCGAAGAGTCCCGGCCCCGGTTCGGTGGGGAGGACGACGTCCTCGGTGAGATGCTCCCACAGCTCGCCGCCGTCGAGGAGCCCGCGGACGATGCGATCGCCGAGTCGGTCGTTCGGCGGGGTGTACCGGGCTCCCAGCGGGAAGACCACCGGCCGCAGCGCGTTCGCCGCGAGGCGGTTCGGCAGGTTCTCGAGGAAACGGCTGAGTCCGGTCTGCGCCTCGAAGAGCGCGTGTTCGCACGCCCACGTCGCGACCGCGCGGTCCCGCTCCGGGCGCCCCTCTTCGTGGAAGCGTTTCAGCGTGGCGCTCGCGATGTACATCCATCCGAGGGTGTCAGCCAAGCGACCGGTCAGGCGCTCCTTGCGCTTCAGGGAGCCGCCGAGGGTTCCCATCGCCGCATCCGCGCAGAGCGTGAACGCCGCGCTCATCCTGCTGATACGCCGATGTGCGCGCCCCAGTCCGCCGTCGAACGTACTCCCCGCGAGCCGTCCATCGGTGAGTCCGAGGAGGAGCGACCGCGCGGTGTTGCTCGCGACGAAGCCGACGTGTCCGAAGAAGGCGCGGTCGAAGCCCTTGCGGTCCTTGTCGGCGATCCCCGCCATCTCCTTCTGGACGAAGGGGTGACAGCGGATCGCGCCCTGCCCGAAGATGATCATCGTGCGCGTGAGGATGTTGGCACCCTCGACGGTGATGCCGATCGGCGTCGATTCGTAGGCGGCCGCGAGGGTGTTGCGGGGCCCCTTGCAGATCGCGCCTCCGGCGACGATGTCCATCGCGTCGTTGATCACGGTCCGCAGCGCATCGGTGGTGTAGCACTTCGCGATCGCGGAGACGACGCTCGGTTTCTCGCCCGCGTCGACCGCGCCCGCGGTGACCTTGCGAACCGCGGTCATCGCGTAGCCGAGCCCCGCGATCCGCACCAGCGGCTCCTGCACTCCCTCGAATTTCCCGATCGGGAGGCCGAACTGCTCGCGCACCGAAGCGTGCGCGCCCGCGACGCGCAGGCAGAGCTGCGCCGCCCCTGCCGACATCGACGGGAGGGAGATGCCGCGGCCGACGGAGAGGGTCTGCATCAGCATCATCCACCCCTTCCCCGCCATTTCGCGTCCACCGATGATCGCATCGAGCGGCACGAACACGTCGGTGCCGGTCGTCGGGCCGTTCAGGAACGGCACGCCGAGAGGGTTGTGACGCTGGCCGGTCTCGACTCCTGGCAAGTCGGTGGGGATCAGGGCACAGGTGATGCCGAGGTCCTCCACCTCGCCGATGAGGTGGTCGGGGTCGTGGAGCTTGAAGGCGAGGCCGAGCAGGGTCGCGATCGGGGCGAGCGTGATGTAGCGCTTCTCCCAGTTCAGCCGGATCCCCAGGGTCTGCTGGCCGTCGACTTCACCGCGACAGACGACCCCCGAGCTGGTCATCGCGCCGGCATCGCTCCCCGCGCCCGGCTCGGTCAGCGCGAAGCAAGGGATCTCATCGCCGCGGGCGAGCCGGGGGAGGATGCGGTTCTTCTGTTCGGTGGTGCCGTAGTGCGCGAGGAGTTCTCCCGGCCCGAGCGAGTTCGGTACCATCGCGGTCACGGTGAACGCGGGGCTGCGGGTGGCGAGTTTCGCGACGACGGCGGAGTGGGCCTGAGCGGAGAACTCGAGCCCGCCGTACTCCTTGGGGATGATCATCCCGAAGAAGCCCTTGTCCTTCAGGAACTGCCACGCCTCGGCGGGAAGGTCATTGCGCTGTTGGTCCTGCCAATTGTCGACGAAGGAGCACAGCTGTTCGACCGGGCCGTCGAGGAACGCCTGCTCCTCGGGGGTGAGCTGTGAGGTCGGGGTGTCGAACCAGCGCTTCCAGTTCGGTCGGCCCGAGAAGAGTTCGCCGTCCCACCAGACCGTTCCCGCATCGAGGGCGATGCGCTCGGTCTCGCTCATCGGCGGGAGGATCTTCCCGACGAAGCCCATCACCGAACCGGTGACGATGACGCGGCGGATCGGCGGGACGGCGAGGACCAGGAGCAGGGCGGCGAAGATCGAGGATCCGACGAGGAGGGGTGGGGTCACGACCAATTCGTCGATGACGGCCCACCGACCGAGGATCGCGATGCCGGGGAAGACCCAGGCGAGCTTCGTGCGACCGGTGTAGAGAAGGCCGGCCATCACCCAGAGGACGGCGAACGTGAAGAGCCAGATCATCGCACCTCCTGCCCGGACCGAAGTCCCCCCCCGTGGGGCATCGAGACCCCGTCTCGCTCCATCGGCTGCGTCACCCCCCCGTCTGAAGCGGTTCGAAGGGTGAGGGGCCGGGGGTACGGTCCTTCCGGGGTTTCCCGCGGCCATCATCGCCCATCGGATCCCACCCGACGAGCCCTCCGAGGAGATCGACGATCTCGAGGGGGTTCACCCCGAAATCGAACGTGACGACCCCCAGAGTGCCGCTCGCGCCGAACCAGCTCCGGCGGCTCCACCGATCGGGGGAGGTTTCGGGGGGTGGTTCTCCGAGGAGCGGGTTGGGGATGGCCCGGTGCAGGCCGAAGAGCGAATTCGCCCGTCCTTCCACGTGGTGGTTCCCCAGCAGGATCATAGGGGAGAGGGCGCCTCGCCAGCCGGGAGAAGTGTCCTCGAACCCCATCGAGATCATCTCCTGCCGGTAGATCGGCCAGCCGACCAGCATCGATGGGAAGGCCGCGGTGCGCACTCGCCCAGGGGGGAGGGGGCGGGGGTCCCATCCCAGAGTGCGCTTCGGGGCGAGGGAGACATCGCCGAAGCCGACGCTCGGGTAGAGCGCGCTGGTCGCTTGCGCCTCGACGTAGAGTCCGACCCCGAGTCCGACCGACGCCCGCACGCAGTCGCCGAGATCGCGCCCGCGCGCGCGGGTCCACGTGCCGACACCGGCGCACCCGGGGAGGACGACGAGGGCCATGAAGAGGCCGAGGAGGGTCGGGCTCGGGCGCATCGTGTCCTGGCTACACTGCGGGCCAAGGATTGGTGGCGAAGACGGTCAGCTCGGGGATGAATCCGCGGTCATCCATCGACAACGCGCTGATGACCGCATGCGCGATGTCTTCGGAGAGAAGCTTCTTCGGATCGAGCGGGCGGACTTCCGGCTCTCCGCCGAAACAGGTTTGCACTTCGCTCGGGTTCACCAGGATCACGCGGATGTCGTGCGGCCGCAATTCGGCGCGAAAGCACTCGGTGAGCCCGCGGAGCGCAAATTTCGACGAGCAGTACGCCGTGCCGCCCGCGTACCCGCGAGTCGCCGCGGTGCTCGCGATGTTGACGATCGCGCCCTTTGCGGACTTGAGGTCATCGAGACACGCCTGGGTGCAGTGAATCACGCCGAGAACGTTGGTCTGCCAGATCGCGAGAGCGACTTGGGGATCGAGTTCTTCGAGGGTCATGCGGCGACCCCACCCCGCGTTGTTGATCAGGACGTCGATCCCGCCCATCGATTCGCGCGCCGCACCGATGAGGGCGAATGCGGCGTCTCGATCGGCGACGTCGGCAGCGAGACCGGGGGCGCCGATTCGTTTCTCGGCGGCGGCGAGCCGCGCCGCGTTGCGGCCGTTCAGGAAGACGTGTGCGCCTTTCTCCTTGGCCATCGCGGCGATCGCGTATCCGATGCCGACGCTCGATCCGGTGACCAAAATGCGCGCGCCCTCGAGTTGCATGACGAGTCCTCTCCGTCCGGGGACGGCCAGGATGACCGGCTGGGGGCGGATGGGGAAGGGTCTTCGGTGGTGGACGAGTCGGGCCCCTGCCTTGCCCTGTTTCTTCTGAAGGAACCGGGCCCTCGCATCGTCCTCTCTCCGGCGTTTCGACCCCTGGAGAGGTAGAGATGCCGCGTCGACCGAGAGGCTTCCGCGCTGGATCTGCGCATCACATGTACAACCGGGGGCTGCGAGGCAGCCAGTTGTTCCACCTCGATCAACAGTACGGACTCTTCCTCGAAACTGCCCGGGACACTCTGTCGGCGGGTATCGAAATCCATGCCCTCTGCCTGATGCCGAATCACTTCCACCTTGCGGTGTTCCTCCGAGAGGCCTGCGAAGTGAGCGCATGGCTCCAGAGGTGGCTGACCCGATTCGGCAGGATCTACCGAAGCAAGTGGAACGTGGAAGGGTTGCTCTGGGGCAGCCGAATTCACTCGAAGGAGCTGTCGAGTGAGATCGCCCTAGCGAGGGTGGTGGAGTACATCCATCAGAATCCGGTTCAGGCCGGGCTTTCGGGGAGTCCGGAAGAGTGGCGTTGGTCGTCGGCTTGCCCTGCGCTGCGTGCAGAGCATCCCTGGATCGGTGCAGAGCGCCTGGATGAACCCGGATGATGGGACTGGCTCGCGGCTCTGCTGTGCTGCCTATCCCGGACGCTGGCGTTGCTCGAGAACGGTGGAGCGGCGGTCGAGCGTCCGGGACAGGCATCACCTTCGGCGAGCCAGTCCCATCATGGATGCGGCAGGTCGCAGGCGGACGAACGGATGAACGGATGATGGGACTGGCTCGCGGCTCTGCCGTGCTGCCTGTCCCGGACGCTGGCGTTGCTCGAGAACGGTGGAGCGGCGGTCGAGCGTCCGGGACAGAAGCTATGTAGAGCGCCGAGAGACTGGGCTAAAAACGTTTCC
>JAQBGV010000128.1:0-15371 GCA_032128395.1 Planctomycetota bacterium
CGCGAGCAAGAGGGGGCTTTTCGAAAGCCCCCCCAAAAAAAAACCGCCTATCTCGGAAATTCCACCTTCACCCGCGGCGCGCCAGCCCAGAGATTTTCCAGGTCATAGAATCGCCGAGTGTCCTTCTCGAAGATGTGGATCACCAGTTCGGAGTAGTCGAGACAGATCCAGCGCCCCTCCGTGCGGCCGTGCACGCCGAGGCGGGGGATCGGCTTTGGCTTGAGCAATCGTTCCGTACCATCCGACAGCGTCTGAGCGCCGCGGGTCGAAGTCGCCGAAGCGATCACGAAGAATGAAGAAATCGGCAGCAGCTCCCTCACCCGAAGGATGGCGATATCCTCGGCGCGCTTCTCATCCAGGAATCGCGCAACCTCGATTGCGACCCCCTCGAGCTCCCCGACATCGAGGAGCCTCTTCTCGGATTTCCTTGCGGTTTCAGACATTCCGCTTCGGTCCACCCTCCGGAGTTTCAGCTGGCCATCGCCTTGACGAAGAGCGGCACGAACACCAGGGACACGATACACATCAGCTTGATCAAGATGTTGAGCGATGGGCCGCTGGTATCCTTGAACGGGTCACCGACGGTGTCACCCACCACCGCTGCCTTGTGCGCGTCGGAACCCTTTCCGCCGTGGGCGCCGGTCTCGATGTACTTCTTGGCATTGTCCCAGGCTCCCCCGGCGTTCGCCATGAAGATCGCGAAAGGAACCCCCGTGATCAGCGAGCCCGCGAGAAGGCCCCCGAGGGCGCTCATGTCCCACAGCCCCACGCCCACGGGAACTGCGACGGCCAGGATCCCCGGGAGCATCATCTCCTTGAGAGAGCCAGCGGTCGAAATGCTGACACACGCGGCGTAGTCCGGTTTCCCGGTCCCCTCGAGGATCCCGGGGATCTCGCGGAACTGCCGGCGAACCTCATCGATCATTTTTCCCGCCGCCCGGCCGACCGCCTTCATCGTCAGTGCGGAGAAGAGGAAGGTCATGACCGCGCCGAGGAACAGGCCGATCATCACCTCCGCGCTCTGGATGTTGAGAATGATCTCGCTCAACTGGTTGTCGGCATTGGCAAGATCCACGTTGTGTCGGCCGATGAGAATGTTGCCGGCCGCGACGAACGTGCTGAACAGGGCTAGCGCGGTGAGGGCGGCAGACCCGATCGCGAAGCCCTTGCCGATCGCCGCCGTGGTGTTCCCGACCGCGTCGAGCGCATCGGTGCGCTTGCGGACCTCCGGATCGCACCCGGCCATCTCCGCGATCCCCCCGGCATTGTCCGCCACGGGTCCGTAGGCATCGATGCCGAGGGAGATCCCCAGCGTCGCGAGCATGCCGACTGCGCTGAGCGCGATTCCGTACAGCCCCCCGAGCCAATTCGCCACGCCGATCGCGGCAGCGATCCAGAGGATCGGCCAAACCGTGGACTGCATCCCGATCGCGAGCCCCGAGATGATGTTCGTCGCGGTCCCCTGGACCGAGTCCGCGGCGATCTTCTGAGCGTGTGGCGCTTGTTCGGAAGTGTAGTGCTCGGTGATCTTCCCGATGATGATCCCGAGGGCGAGTCCGCCGACCAGGGTCGCGTACACCCCCCACTTTCCCTTCGCGAAGATCGATGCGTCGACATCCGGCATCTGGGTGAACACGATCGCCGCCGCTCCCGCGAACAGGACACTCGCGACGAGCAGCCCCCGAAAGAGCGCGGAGTGGACTTTCGACTCGTCCGCCGTCTTCACCGCGAAGGTCCCGATGATCGAGGCGAGGATCCCGAATGCGGAGAGCACCACCGGCAGGAAGACCCAAGGAAGAGCGTTGTCCAGCGCGGCGGAGTCCATCCCCCCGTCCATGGCGAAGACTCCGAACGCGGTGAGACCGAGCGCCATGCTGGCGATGATCGAACCGGCGTACGACTCGAAGAGGTCGGCCCCCATCCCCGCGACATCGCCGACGTTGTCGCCGACGTTGTCCGCGATCGTCGCCGGGTTGCGCGGGTCATCCTCGGGGATCCCCGCTTCGACTTTCCCGACCAGGTCCGCACCGACGTCGGCGGCCTTGGTGAAGATCCCCCCCCCGACGCGAGCGAACAGCGCGATGCTCGAAGCGCCGAAGGAGAATCCGAAGATCGGCTCGACGAAGTTCATCCCGTCGGCGGAACCGTAGTGGAAGTAGAGCAAGAGAGAGATCCCGAGGAGCCCGAGTCCGACCACGGTCAGACCCATCACCGCCCCGGAGCGGAACGCGATGGTCAGGGCGCCGGTCAAGCTGCTCTTCGCTGCCTCCGTCGTGCGCACGGCACTGGCGGTCGCGGTGCGCATTCCGATCCAGCCGGCGATTCCGCTCGACAGGGCGCCGATCATGTAGGCGAGCGCAGTGGCACCGTTGATCCCGAAGTAGAGCGCGGTCGTGACCACCAGCGCAAAGACCCCGAGAATTCGGTACTCGGTCTTCAGGAATGCCATCGCACCCTGTTGGACCGCCGCGGCGAGTTCCTGCATCCGTTCGGTTCCAGGCGACTGCTTGTGGATCCACCCGGTCAGGACTTTGGCGTAGACCAGCGCGATCACCGAGAGCGCGACCCCGAACCAGAGGATCGCCGGGTTCTTCAGAAGGTCCATTCGTACACTCGTTTCAGCCCGCGGAGGCGGGGGATTGGTCGGCGTATCCCCCACAGGCAGCGGGGGTTGGGAGAGGGGGGCCGTATATCAGAATCGTACCTACCGCACAAGAGCCGCTTGAGGGGACCCCTTTGGGGCCCCTCAAGCTCGCGCCTTCTGCAGTGGACCTTCGGCCACTGAGAAGGCTTCCTCTTGCGACCGGGGGTGAGCGTCTTCGGCCGTCCAGACCGACAGCTGCCGTCGGTTCGCCGATCCGAAGGAGTCGTCTTGGCTTTGCCGCGACGAGTCGGTTCGCGCGCGCTTTCGGGTGGGTCGAGGGAAACCTGCGAGCCAGAGGCGAGCATCTACGAAGGCCCCCCGGTGGAATCCTGCGAGCCAGCGGCGAGCGTTTGTGGGTGAGTGGGAGTGAGCTTCGCCGCGAGCAAGAGGGGACTTTCCGAACGCCCCCTTAACGAATCCCCGCGTAGGTTCCGCCGGTCTTTGCTGCGATCGCTCTCATGAACGATACCAGAGAGCCCGTGAATCCTAGGGTGTGGATCGTGATCTTCTTTGTCCGATTCGCGACGACTATTGCTTCGATGATCGGCGGGATCTCCGCAATCGATCCTTGTCCGGGAATCGTCGGAGAGCCGTCGGAGAGGAAGATGATCGTATCGACTTCGGGGAGGTCCATCGCGGTGAGGAGCGCTTCGCCAGTATTGGTATAGCCCTCGGGTTTCAGCGCTCCGACGAACTCCATCGCCTTGCGCTTGAAGGAGTTCTTCGCCGTCACCAGCTTGTCGGGGATCCAGGGGGTCACCTGGGTCGAGTACGCGATGACATTGAACTGGACTTCGGGGCGAAGATCCTCGATCGCCTTGATCAATTCGCGCTGAGCACGTTGGAGTCGGGTGCGTCGGGCGCCGGTGCTCGACCCCTCCTCGCCCGTCGTCGGATCGATCTCCTCCATGCTCTGCGAAGTATCGATGACGAAGACCACACGCTTCGACGCGATCTCCTGGCCGAAGATGCGCGGCAGCCCACTGCCCGACCCCTCGTCGGGTCGGTAGACGGAGGTTTTCGCACGGTCCTCGCCACCCTTCGATGCCCTCGGGATCCACTCCGGAGGGCGGGACTGGAACCACTTCTGCCAATCGTCTGCGATCAAGAATCGCTCGCCCGTGATCGTCTGGAGCGCGATCCGAGCTTCCGCCCACACGAGCCCCGAGTCCTTCTCACTGGCTGCGAGGACTTCGATGCACGCGGGGACGAGGACGCGCTCCCGCTTCCTGCTGGCAGCGCGCAGCGCCGTGACGACGACGTTCGATCGCACCGCGTGCAGGGCGAGCACGAGCGGCTCTGCTGTGGCAGGATGATCGATCGTCGCGAGCGCCTGGATCGTGAGGATCGCCACGGTGTCGCTCTTCGCAGCTGCGAGTTGATCGCCGAGGGCGGCGATCCACGTGGGCTCGTCGTGAGAGACGAGCGCCTTCGCGACCGCGGTTCGGATCGGATCCTCGGGGTGATGTCCGCCGACGATGACCAGGGGGCGGACCGCGCGCGGATCTCCGGTCTCCGCGAGTGCGGTCACCGCATCGGAGATTCCGATCGGTCCCCCCGCATCGAGCGCGAGTTGGAGTCGCTTCTGAAACTTGTCGAAGTCGTCGTCTGTGCCCGCCACTGCGTGTGCGAGAGCCACGTGTGCGAGAACCAGCAGCACGATACAGCCGTACGCGAGCTTCCGCATCACCGGAGCTCCCGATACTCGCCGTGGTTCAGTACGGCGATCCTCTTCAGGAACGCGCGCATGCTCTTGCCCGCTTGCTCGAACCCTATGGTGTGGATCCGCACACGGGAGAATCGATTGGCCTCGCGCAGCCACTCGAGGATTGGTTCGGTATCGAGCGGGGTGTCGCCACGTCTCGGGGCACCGTCGGAGAGCAGGAAGATCGCGCGGAGGCCCTCCACCTCGAACGCGCGGAGGAGCGCGTGATCGGTCCAGGTTTCGCCGTTCGCTTCGAAGTCGCGAATGAAACTGATCGCCTTGCTCTTGTTCCGGGAGTTCGCCGGGAGGAGATGTTCCTCCAACGGCAGAATCTCGTGGCAGAAGGTGATGATGTTGAACTGGGTCTTCTCCGGGAGCATTTCGATCGTCCGGATCAACTCCCGTTGGATCCTCCGGAGCCGCTGCCGGCTCTCGGGGATCGGCCCCCTCCCGCCGGCGTCGTCCCCGCTCTCCTCCGGGGCGGGGTCGACCTCACTCATGCTCCCGGAGACGTCGAGGAGAAAGACCACTTTCTCCGACGGCACTTCGATCCCGAAGAATC
Organism: Planctomycetota bacterium; assembly: GCA_032128395.1. GTDB lineage: Bacteria > Planctomycetota > UBA8108 > UBA1146 > UBA1146 > JAQBGV01. The sequence goes on from JAQBGV010000128.1 coordinate 4,912, forward strand.
GCGAGGGGTCCTTGTAGACCGAAGTGACCACACCCTCGGCGGCTCCCTCCGGGGGTCGCTCGAAGTTCTCCTTGCGCGGATCCCACCAGTTTCGCCAATCCTCGGAGCGAACGATGTCCTCGCGGGTGAGCTGGAGCAGCGTCTTTCGGATCTCGAACGCGAGCAAGCCATCCGCCCGGCCCCGCTTCTCCTGGTACGCGAGGCCATCGATCAGAGGACCGATCGACGCGGTGCTGTCCTTCTCCTGGACCTTCTCGATGGCCGCGAGAACCACTCCGTCATCTTTGTCGAAGAGGTTCTGCAGTAGGGCCGTGAACGCCGACCCCTCGGGGCGCATGCCGAGGGCCAGCGTGAGGAGGACACGAGCCCGGGGGTTTGGCTCGGCGCTAGCGAGTTCGCAGACCCGCTCGAACGCCTCCCCCTTGGGGAGTCCGAGAATGCGACCGCCGATGTACTGCTCGAGTCCGTAGTAGTCCCCCTTCATGCCGACCGAGATCAGCGCTTCCATCGCTTTCGGGGTCCCGATCTCCATCAGAGCGTCGACCGCGGCGGTAGCGCCCGGGAAGTCCTTCTTCACGATCGACGCGGCGAGGCGACCTCTCGCTTCACGCACCGATTCCGCGGAGGCGGGGGAGATCGCTGCGAACACCACGACGGCGCTGACGGCGATCGCGAGGGAGAGAGACTGAAGCCGGTGAACCGAGCGAGGCCCCCGTGACGTCGGTGATCGATGGAATTGTGGTGGCCGATGGAGCTGTGGTGGCACTGGGGGTCCTTCCGTGGGGAGGGCGCGTCCCGAGCAATACCGACCTCCCGCAAGTGGAGGACGTCGGTCGAACGAGATTCCTGCTTCTAGGATGGAACGCCCCACGCGTCTCTTCCCCGAGGTGGAGCGGAACTTCTTCCCGAGTCGCGGATTCTAACCATCGGCCGGGAACGATGCCACGCGGGGGAGTACTGCAAGCCGTGGACCCGGCGGTTCGACACCCTCCAGATCCTCGTTGTATGCTTCCCTGAATGAACGAGGAGCCGCTCTTCCAGCCCACCTCGTACCCGGGAGACGCGAGTCTCCCCCGGGCGTGCGACGCTCGGTGAGCGCCAGCGACATCCCGATCAGGGCAAACTGCCCGTAAGGGCAGGACGCAAAGCCACGGGCCCCATCCCACACCGGGAAGGGTAGCCGGGCCGCCGGGACCTCCCCGTCCGTCCCCTGATCATCGTACGCCTGAAAAAGGGGATCGGGGGAGCGTGTTCTGGGGAGTGTACGGGGCGATCCCGACCTGGAGACGCAACAGGTCGCCGATCGGGATCATCCTGATCGTCGGACTCGCCGGATGCGGCGGGGGAGGTGGAGGTGGCGGGGGCATCGCGCCTCCGGTCGCCAGTGCCACTTCCCTCGAAGTCACCCCGGGAATCGATGGGACCACGGAGCTCACGTTCGAAATCCTCGATCCCGCCGGCTCCGCGCAGATCGTCGAGATCGAGTTCAGTGCGGATCGCGGGCTCTCCTACGCAGCCACCGCCCTCGTCGGACTCGACGGGAACTCGTTCACCGCCCCGCCTGGAGGGGGAACGTACCAGTTGCAATGGTCACACGGCGATGACCTCGAGATTCCGGAGCAGTCCGACCTGCGCCTGCGCGTCACTCCGCGGGAGGCCAGCACGGGCCGACTCGGGGGCGCGGCGGTATCCGCGGTCTTCGGAATCGGTGCGAATACCCCACCCACGATCGTCTCGGTCACCACACCGGTCGGAATCCAAGGCGGACTCATCGAGTTTCCCGTCGTGATCGCCGACGCGGAGTCCGACTACATCGAGATCTTGATCGAGTACTCCCTCGACGGGGGAAGCAGCTGGCAGGTCGGGACCTCCGGGCCGGGGAACGCTGCAGTTCCGTCATCCCCGACCGGGTCCGCGCAGGTCGCGTCTTGGAACGCCACCGTCGATGAGAACGACACGGTGAGCACCCTCGCTCAGGTACGGATGACCGCGGTCGACATCGAGACCGGCGGAATCGCTGACACCGCGATCTTCTCGGTCCAGTTGATCGATCCCGAGATAGAGGCGCTCACGCTCGGGGCGATTCCAAATTCGATGAACGGCTCGACCCCATACGCGGTGCCGGGAGGCCTGAGCGCGTTCATGCTCCGGGTCCCCACCTATGGATTCGCCCTCTCGATCGAGACCGAGCCGGGACCGGGCGGCGCGAGCGTCGATCCGGCCACCCTCGAGGTGACTTGCAATCGCGACCTCGGATCGGCTCTCGCAGGAACCGATCTTTCGACCCTCTTCTCGGGTGACGACGACGGGCAGAGCGCGGTCCTCCCCGCGAGCCACGCGCTTCCCATCGGCGTCTCCGTCTTCTCGGCGCGAGTCCGGGACGTCTACGGAAACATCTCCACGTGGGCCACGATCGCCCTCGAGAGCAACCCCGGAACCTCGGGGAACCTTCCGTTCGACTGGCTGGATCGATGGTGGATCGACTTCGGAATGGATCAGTTCGCGATCACCGCGAGCGGGACGAGCTCGGTCTCCGTCGTCGTCACCCCGGGAGCGAACGGGACTCCCGACCACATCGAGGATCTACGCATCTGCGGACTGCAGTCGGAGAACCCGCTCGCCGCGTGCGTCGCGATCGGGACGAACGCTCGGGTGCGCGGCTGGGCCGAGCAGGAAGTAGTCGGCCGGCTGCGCGAAGCCTACGGAGCCGATTTCGACGGCGACACCGCCGGATTCGCCCCGAATCTCGAGTTCACGCTCGAGCAAGCGGGATCGACCTCAGGGATCCGCATCGGTGGAGATGACGTCGAACCCGGATTTGCGCTCGGGAGAGCGTTCTTCGATGCTCGCAACGCCGGCCCCAACATGAACCGCGGACCGAATCTCGGGGTCTTCAGCACGAACCTCATCCAGTTCTACGTGAACACTTACTACTTCCGGCAACGGTTCCAGACGCTGATGCCGGGAATCGGCACTCCGGTCGGCGAGGACAGTTGGGACGTCATCGTCCTCGATCCGAACTTCGATCGCTTCTCTCCCACGAACCACGTCGTCGCGAACTACCGCTATGACGCGATCTGGAATGCCATCGAGGCGTGGGGGCGGGCGAATGCGGTGATCGCGGCGCACGAGATCGGACACTCGATCGGGCTGTGCGCCAACGGCCCGCCGCCGTTCGGACTGTTCGGCGGGGTGACTTCCGCGTCCTTCTCCGGCCCGTACACCTCCTCGTTCCACTTGGACACTCCCGGAAACAACTTGATGGCATCTGCACTCAGCTTCAGCTCGTCACTGATCACCGGATCGTCCGGATACCGGTTCAACGAACTGAACGAAGCGTACCTCCGTCATTGGACCCTTCTCGGCAATTGAGTCCCCCGGCAGCGAAAGCGACTTCCATGTTCGGCACCTCGACCATCCGCGGCCTCTCAATCTTGTGCGCCGTGCTCTCGATCGGTCTCCCCGGAGGCCGATCGGAGGCGTCGGACGATCCCTGGCCCTTGGTGAACGTCGCGGATCTCGCTGCCTGGGGGACTTTCATCCACTCCTCGACCGGATCTACCTCGCGGCTCCTCGTCATCCTTCCCGAGGACGAGGCCACCGCCGAGCCCTCCCCGATTCGGCTCGCCGACCACGTCGTCGGACTCCCCGAGGGGACAGAAATCACACTCGGGGCGCGAGGGCTCTACCTCGCGACGATCCACGATCCGCGCGGATCGGAATTCTCGACGATCGAGGGGACGATCCTCGTCGGCGGGTTCCTCGCCGGATGGCCCGAGGACCGAGTGCGCACTCGCATCCGCGCCTTGGTCTCCCCCACGCCGGATGCTTCGCCGTTCTCGGAAGACGATGCGCTCGTCCTCCTCGGATCGGAGTGGCTTCCGGCCCGTCTCATCGCCATCGGTTGGTGGCGGGAACGCGGGGGGGAACCCAGCGCAACGGCGAAGGTGGCCCTCGATGCCTCCCTCTCCGGGGATGAGCCCCGCTGGCTCCGGCCGGCCCTCGAGCTCTACCTCATCCGGGGGTGGGCGATCCCGACCGCAGGACTCGTCGATCGATTCATCACGACCGATGACCCGGTCCTCGCGGATCTGGCGCTCCGCGGGATCGCCGCGCACGGCCGAGCGACGGACCGCGCCGACCTCCTGCTCGCATGGCACGGGGCGGCGACGAGTGAGCGCGTGCGACTGCTCGAAGCGTACGCGACGCTCCAGATCGCCGAAGCACGTCCTTGGTGGGAGGAAGCCCTCACCTCCGATAACCCCGAGCTGACCACCGTCGCGGTACGAGACCTCGGGCGGGCGGGGGTGCCCGGTGCAGCTCGCGCCTACCAAGTCCTCCTCGAAGCCCGCGACCCACAGATGGTTTCGCTCGCTCTCGAAGGGCTCGCCCGCACCAGGACTCCGCAAGCGGCCGCGATGTTGCGGGCGTTCCGAGATTCTCGCTCCGAAGAAGATCCGCTCGCCGAGAAGGCGGAGCGGTTGCTCACCCGACCGCACCGCTACGGCGCTCGGCGACCCCATCCATCCATGCTCGACCTTGACGGGAGGTGATCGATGGACTCCCGCCTCGTCACCGTTCTCGAGAAGGCCCTCGCTTCGGGGGAGATCGGGTCGCTCTTCATCGGCCAAGGCCGGAAGATGCGGCAGGTCTTCCTCTCCGGGAACGAGGTGTACCTCGTCGATGCCGGTCGAGAGATTCGATTCCTGCCGCTCCCGTTCGTGATCGACGGATCGGTGGTGCCGTCGACCGAGCTCGACATCGTGCTCGGTCGGTTCGGGTCATCACCCAAGAGCCTGGCGAAACTGCTCGACGAGGACTACGACCTTTCCGATGAGCAGAAGGACGAGCTCCGCAGCAAGGAGACGATCGAGGAAGCGCTGATGATCCTCGAAGCGGGGGGAGACCGCTTCGTCTTCGAGGCGGGAACGGTGCCCGAAGAGGTGCTTCTCCCCGACGAGGACGCGCCGCTCGGCATTACGAACCCGGAGTTCCTCGGAGCATTCCGCCAGCGCGTGCACGAACGCGAGTTGATCGAGCGGATCTTCCCGCATCCGGAGGAGATGCCGGTCCTCACCGGTGAGGGAAGTTCCGAGCGCCAGCGCAATCGGCAGTGGCTGTTCGCCCGAATCGCTGACCTCGTCGATGGATTCCGAGACCTCCGCCGAATTCGCAAAGATGGTCTCTTCTTCCCCCATCTCACCGAGAAGCTCCTCGCGGCCGCGGTCCGGCGCAACTGGGTCCGGAAAAAGCGATTCCCCGAGTTCGATGGGCTCAGGTTCGACACGCTCCGCCCCGAGCAGCTCGCGGATCTCGCCCAGCGCCTCGTCGAGGCGATCCCGATGGCGGTCGACGAAGTGCCCCTCCGCCGGCACCTCATCTCGATCCTCGAGCGCCAGGAAGACCGGGGGCCGGTGGTCGCGCAACTGATCGCGGTCGGCGACCAGCTGGCGGGACGACGCGAATGGGCGTCCGCTCTCGAGTCCTATCGCAGGGCGACGCAACTCGCGCCGAGGTCGCCGGAGGCGTGCGGCCGTCTCGCCCGCCTCCTCGAGCACTTCGCGGATGAATCGCTGGCCGACGGCAACCCCGAGACCGCCCGCCGCCACCTCGAAGAAGCGCTCCCCCTGCGTGCGCACGATGAGAGTATTCAGCTCCGCATCGTGCAGAGCTACGCGGAGGATGATCGAGCCGCGGCGCGTACCGCCGCACGACTCGCAGGGATGCTGCATCAGGACAACCAAGGGGAGCGCGCGCTGCGTTTCCTGCGTCTGGTGCTGCAGACCTACCCCACTTCGGACGTGATCCGGAAGACCTTCATCAACTTCCTTCTCGACCACGGGATGGCGGAGCAGGCGCTCCGCGAGCTCGAAATGCTCGCGAGAGAGCTGCTGGTCCGGGGACATGCGCAGGACGCGCGCCAGATTTTCGAGAAGATCATCCGAATCGATCCCAACCGCGTCCCGAAGGAACTCCGAGCGAAACTCCGAGCGCGACCGACGCTCCCCCCCGCTCCGAAACGGCCCAGGCGCACCCGACGGCGACGCCCGGTCCTCTATCTCGTCGTGCTCGCGCTGTGCGTGGCGACCATCTACCAGAGCTGGTTGTGGGTTCTCGGCGGGGAGTTCGAGCAACGCGCCGACGCGATCCTTCAGGAACCGATCCCGCGCGTCGGGACCCAGGAGCACGTAGAACTCCGCAACCGGTGGCAGAAGCTCCTCACCGAAGTCGACGAAGTCCGGAGCCAGCACCCCGTGCAGGTGACGACCCTTCGCCTCGGCGAGAGTCTCGACACCTGGATCAACGAGCTGCAGGGGCTGGAGCACGCGGCGCAAACTTACCTCTCCGACCTCGTCGATCGGGCCCGACTCGCGGAACTCCGCGGTTCTGTCGATGAGGCGCGCGGCATCTACCGCGAGCTCGCCCGGGTCTCCGCGGACCCGAGGTGGAGCGCCCTTGCCCGGGAGAAACTCGAGGCGCTCGAGGGAGTCCACTCCGCGGCGAACGACCTGCGTGCGCGCTCCGAGGTCGCGCGGAGCGAGGGGCACCGTCACGAGGCGTTCCGCCTGGTGCGAGAACTCGTCGACCGGTACCCGAGCGCCGAAGCGAGCGCCGGAGCCCTACTCCCCGTCCGCATCGTCTCCAACCCCTCGGGAGCGGATATCGAGATCGACGGAAAGGTGGTCGGCACCACTCCTCTGGTCGTCGAGCTGTCGCCGTACACTTCGATCGAGATCCGTCTGTACCACCCGGACTACCCCGAGAAGTCGGTCAGCCTCGAAGATCCGCGAGAGCCGGAGATCGAGATCGACCTGCTCCCCGCCCCTTCCGCGGAACAATCCGGGGTCGATTCCGAGCCGGGGAGCAGAGATTCACCGGAGTGGGCGTGGGCGCCGATATGGGTGTTCATCCCTCCGCAGCTGATACCGCGGAAATAGCCGGCTCCTAGCTCCCCTCGACCAACCGCCTCCGCATCTCTTCCGTGACTCGCTTCGGATTCGCCTTTCCGTGCGAGAGCTTCATCACCTCTCCGGTGAGAAACCCGAGGGGCTTGGTGTCGCCGCTCCGGATCCGTTCGACCGCTTCTGAGTTCTCAGAGATGACTCGGTCGAGCCAGACCGCGAGCGAATCCGCGTCGGAGACTTGCTCTCCTCGATCGGCGAGCAGCACGTCGACATCCAGTCCCTCGGTCGCTGCGCGGGCAAGGATCTCTCTTCCGGCGGAGACGCTGATGCGGTCCGATTCAACGGTGGCGATCACCCGGGCCAGTGGTGCGGACGCGACCGGGTACTCCTCGATCGGCACTCGCAGTTCATGGAGCGCCCGCAGCACTTCCGATTGGATCCAATTGCTCGCGGATCGGGGTGAGACTCCCTCCGCGAGCAGGCATTCGAAGTATTCAGAAGTTCCGCGGAGCGCGGTGAGGACCGATGCGTCAGCCGCGGAGAGTTCGAGTTCCTCGCGGTAGCGTCGCCTCCGGTGGAGCGGGAGTTCGGGGAGGGCCGCGCGCTCGGTATCGATCTCAGCCGCCGACACCGCGACGGGGCGAAGGTCCGGTTCGGGGAAGTAGCGATAGTCGTGCGCCTCTTCCTTCCCCCGCATGCTGAAGGTCGCGCCGCGATCGGGGTCGAACAACCGCGTCTCTTGCACGACCGATTTCCCGCTCTCGAGCAGCTCTTCCTGGCGCCCGCGCTCTACCGCGATCGCCTGCTCCACGAAGGAGAAGCTGTTCAGGTTCTTGGTCTCGGTGCGGGTCCCGAGGGTCGTGCTCCCGGCGGGACGGAGGGAGAGGTTGACGTCGCAGCGCAGCGAGCCCTCCTCCATGTTTGCGTCGGAGACCCCGATCCAGCGCATCGTGTCTCGCACCGCCCGGAGGAACGCCGCGGCCTCCCCCGCTGAGGTGATCGTCGGCTCCGTGACCATTTCGAGGAGCGGGGTTCCGCAGCGGTTCAGGTCGATTCGGGTGCAGCCTCCCCCCTCGTGGAGCGACTTTCCGGCGTCCTCCTCGAGATGGATGCGCACGAGCGGGACCGCGCACGTCGCGTCGTCGAGTTCGAACTCCACCTGGCCGCCGGTGGCGTAGGGGCGATCGAATTGCGTGATCTGATATCCCTTCGGGAGGTCGGGATAGAAGTAGTTCTTCCGATCGAACCGGGAGAGCGTGTCGACCCGGCAACCGAACGCCAGACCGGCTCGGATCGCGCTGCGGATCGCCTGCGCGTTCACCACGGGGAGCGCGCCGGGATACCCGAGGCAGACTGAGCAGACATTGCGATTGGGGTCGTCCCCGAACCGGTTCGGGCAGCTGCAGAACAGTTTTGTCGCGGTGTCGAGCTGCACGTGCACCTCGAGCCCGATCACCATCTCCCAGTGGGAGGCGCTCATGCTTCCCCCTCGGGGGGCAGCGCGGTGTGGTGCGAGGTCAGTTCCTGGAAGCGGCGGGCCAGGGCGAGGACCGCTCCGTCCCCTCCCCACGGGCCCAAGATCTGAACCCCGATCGGCAGCCCCTCCGGGCTGAGTCCGCCGGGGATCGAGATGGCGGGAATGCCGGCGAGGTTCGCGCCGACGGTCAGAATGTCGCAGGCGTACAGCGCGAGCGGATCGGTGACCCGCTCGCCGATCGGGAACGCAGGGAACGGGCTGGTCGGAGCGACCAGAACATCGACCCGCGAGAACGCCTCGGCGAAGTCGTCGGCGATGCGCCGGCGCACCCGGAGGGCGCGTCGGTAGTAGGCCTCCTGGAACCCCGAGGAGAGCACGAAGGTGCCGAGCAGGATGCGCCGCCGAACTTCGGCGCCGAATCCCTCCCCGCGACTGCGCGTGTAGAGATCGAGGAGGTCGGTCGGATCATCGGCTCGGCGTCCGACGTGAACTCCGTCGAACCGGGAGAGATTCGTGCTCGCCTCGGCGGTCGAGACCACCTGGTAGCAGGCGTTCGCGTAGGGAGTCATCGGGAGGGAGACCTCTTCCACGGAGGCTCCATCGGCGCGGAATACCTCGATCGCGGCTTCGACCGCGCTCCGCGTCGAGGGCTCGATCGCATCGGTCAGATAGTCGCGAGGTACTCCGATTCGGCGGGGAGTCGCGGCCGTGGTGAAATCGTCGGGCCGCTCCGGGCGCGTCGTCGCATCGAGGGGGTCTGGGCCGGCCATCGCGGCGAGGACCGCCCCCGCGTCGCGCGCATCACGGGCGAGGGGTCCGATCTGGTCGAGCGAGGACCCGAATGCGACGAGTCCCGAACGCGACACGGTCCCGTACGTCGGTTTCATCCCGGTCACGCCGCAGAAGGATGCGGGCTGCCGAATCGACCCGCCGGTGTCGGAGCCGAGGTGCACGCACCCTTCGACCATCGCCGCGAGCGCGGCCGCCCCTCCCGAAGAGCCGCCGGGGACCCGAGTCGGGTCCCACGGATTGCGCACCGGTCCGAAGGCGGAATTCTCGGTCGACGACCCCATCGCGAACTCGTCGCAGTTCGTTTTCCCGACCAGGATCGCGCCCGCGGAGCGCAGGCGGGCGATCACGGTCGCGTCTTCCGCGGCTCGGTGCGACTCGATGATTCGACTGCCGGCGTTGGTGCGACCCTCGGTCGTCGCGATGTTCGCCTTCGCGGTGAACGAGATCCCTTCGAGGGAGCGCGGCGGTCCGCCGGCGGCGAGGCGCTGGTCTGCAGTCCTTGCGACCTCGAGCGCCGCTTCGAAGAATCGGTCCGTGAGCGCATCCGACAGACGGTCTGCGATCTCGATGCTCTGGATCACGCGCTCGACGGCTTGGTGGACGGTGACCTCACCTCGCGCGATCGCGTCGCGACACTCGAGCGCAGTTCGGTAGCCCCCCCCAGGCACGGGGCTCAGCCGACGACTCGCGGAACAGCGAAGTACGGACCGTCGCACTCAGGAGCGTTCGCCTGCCACGCCTCAGGAGAAACAGGAGCGCCGGGCTCCCCTACGGCGCGCAGAACATCCGCCCGAAGAAACTCCGCGGGGGAGAGGCGCCAAGGTTCGAGGGTGGGATCATCCGCCTCGGCGAGGTGCTCGACGAAATGGAGCATCTTCGAAAAGTGCTCGACCAGTGCGGGGATCTCGTCGGGCTCGATATGCAGTCGAGCGAGGCTCGCGATCCGACGAACGTCGTCGGCACCGAGTCGGAGTTCCCCCGGAGATTGCGCATCGGCCATCGGGCTCGCTCCCCTCCCTCTGTGGGTTCATCGCGGAATTCCGCCGATACCGTGATGTACCGAGCGGTTTCTCGCGAGGAGCGCAAAGATCGCAAAGATCGCAAGGAGACGCAAGCTCGAGCACCATCGAGGTGCCGACAACCCGAGCCGAAAGGCGAGGCGTTTGTGGGTGAATCGGGAGCGGCTCCGCCGCGAGCGAGAGGGGGCTATACGAAAGCTCCCTCAAAACCAGGCAACCCCCGTCAACCAACCCGAGCCAAGGGCGAGGCGTTTGTGGGTGAATCGG
>JAQBGV010000129.1:0-7416 GCA_032128395.1 Planctomycetota bacterium
GGGGGCTGGCTCCCAGCCCCCTCTCGCTCGCGGCAGAGCCGCTCACGATTCACCCTAACGAGGCGAGCTCCGCTCGCTCCTTTGGGGGCTGGCTGCCAGCCCCCTCTCGCTCGCGGCAGTGCCGCTCTCGATTCACCCCAACGAGCTCGACTCCGGCTCGGGGGGGGATGGTTCGCAGTCCGGACCTAGCCGTCCGACAGGGCGTGGGGACTGGCTCGCCAGAGAGGTGCCAGTCCGCAATCTTGCGACTGAGTCCCTACCTTGAGTCCCGTCCCCGACCTGCTATGATCAATCCGTATCCTCTTGGTCACACTGTGACCTTTCGCTTAGGACCCGGTGGGGATCGGATTCCGGGGCAATGCAAACCTGGCTGATCAACGAGCGCTACCGCCTTTGGCGACAGGTCTCCGAGGGACCCCACGGGCGGGTGTATCTCGCTGAGGACAAGCGGCGGCCGATCCCCTGCGCCCTGAAGATCTGGCATCCGCCGGTCTCAGGGAGCCTCCGTCGCGATGCGGTGCCGACCTACCTCTCCGCCCTCGAGCACCCCCACCTCGCCCCGCTCCTCGACTTCGGGCGCCTTGCCGCGATTCGGTCCGAGGAAGCGGTTTCGCCCCCCGGTCCAGATTGGCAGCCGGCGCTCGAACGCGGCGAGCCGGCGGCTACACCGGAAGGTGGGGAGGGACCGCTCTTCTTCGTCACTCCGTGGTACGGGGGTGGCGACCTCTTCACCCGCTGCGATGCCCTACTCGCGGATCAGCCGACGGAAGAGACGATCTCCCGCTGGCTCGACGGTTTGGCGGCGCAACTCCTCTCCGCCCTGCGCTTCCTTCACGAGCATTCGCTCCTCCATTTCGATGTCAGCCCGCGAAACATCCTCTTCACCACCGGTGAGGTCGCCCCGGGGATCCCGGGCGCGGTGCTCATCGACCTCGAACTCTCCGATCGCGACTCGACGCCGCTCGGCACGCGGGTTCGAGGGACGGTCCCGTACATCGCCCCCGAGGTCCTGAAGGAGTCGATGGTCGATCCGCGCGCCGATCTCTACTCGCTCGGCGCCTCGCTTTACCACGCACTCGACCGCGCGGCGCTGATCGGAGAGCACGGCCCGGACGGAGCGCGCGCACTCGCCGAAGACGGTCGCCTCCCCGACCTTCGGAAGAGCATTCCCGAATTCCCCTCGGTGTGGAGCGAACGACTCGGCCGTCTCCTCTCACCCGACCCCGCCGATCGACCGGGGAGCGCGGCCGAGGTCCTCGAGGAGATCTGCAGGGGGGACGGCTTCCCTCCTCAGCTGAACTCCGAAGAGCCGATCTCGTGGCAACCCCTCCGCCCGGTCGGCCTCGAGAAGGAGTTCGACTATCTCCACCGAGAGATCGAGAAACTGCGACTCGGAGAGAGCGGCAACACGTTGGTGCTCGTCGGAGGCGAGACCGGCATCGGCCGGCAGGCGGTCGCTCATCGGCTTCGCGATCGCGCCCGGCTCGAGGGATTGCACGCCGTCCACGTCACGTGTGGTGGAATCGTCGAACCCCCGCTCGAACCGCTGGCGAGACTGCTCGAGGAGATTCGGCGAGATCCCCTGATCAGCGGACCCGACCCGCGAGAACTCGCTGACCTGGTCCACTCGCTGCGCGTCGACTCTAGAGGAAACGAGGCGATGCTCCCGAGCCTGCCCACGGTCGAAGAGGAGCGGGCCCGGCGATTCGGACGGGTGGGCACCGTGCTCGAACGCCTCGGGGCGGAGTACGGAGTGCTCTTCATCATCGAGGACCTCCACCGTGCGTCTCCGGAATTGCTCGAGATCCTCGGCATCGTCTCGCATCGGCTGCACTCGCAGCGTGACCCCGCCCCCGAAGAGGGCTTCGAGGAAGGTCCGCGCGAACACTCGGTCGCTCGCGCCCCCGCGCCGCGCATCCTCTTTCTCTGCACCTACGACGACCAGCGACGCGGCGAGGAGGGTGCGGGACTCGATGCTCTCGCGAGCCAATCCCACGTCGCGCGGATCACGCTGAAGCCCCTCACCCGCACTCGGGCGCGGCAAGTCGTCCAGTCGACCCTCGGTCGCTGCCATCTCCCCGCGCAGGTCGTCGACACGCTGCACACTCTCGCAAACGGACTGACGCGACCGCTGCTCGCACTCCTGCGCGAAAGTCACCGCCAGGGTCTCCTTCGTCAGGAGCGTCCCGGGTGGGTGTGGGTCGGCGACCCGGATGCCGCGGCCTCGCTCCCGTTGCTTCGCGCAGAGGCGCACGCGCGACTCTCGGAGGAGGATCGACTGCTCCTCTCCCTGACCGATTTCGTCGCCGGCCCGATCGGGAGGACCGTGCTCATCATCGCGGCCCAGGAACTCGGTATCGGAGGGCCGGAAGAGCGGCTCGTCGAACTGCAGGAGTCAGGATGGCTCGGGGTGGTCTCGATCGCGGACGACCGCAAGGGGCTGCGTCTCGAACTCCCGCTCCCGGATGGTGGAACTCGGTCCGACCCGCCACTTCGAGCTCGACTCGCCCGGGCGCTCGGGCGGGCACTCCTCCTGCGACACCCAGACGATCCGACCGGACCCGCGGCGATCTTCGAGGCGGGTGGAGACTGGCACTCGCTCGCCGGGGTGCTCCCACGCGCGCTCGAGAACCTCTCGAGTCGGTTCCATCTCGCCAGTCTCGTCCGACTCGTCGACCGCGTCGAAGCGCACGCCCCGCCGGAGATCCTCCCGTCGGACGCGCACTCTCTCCGGGTCGAGGCCCTTCGCGACCTCGGGCGCGAGGAAGAGGCTCTCGAGCACGCAGATCGGGCGATCGGCCGGGCGCGAGCGGAAGGAGAGGTCGCCCTCGAGTGGCTGCGTCTTCGGGGAGAACTCCTTCGGCGTCTCGGTCGCCTGCCCGCAGCACGCCAGCAACTCGAAGAGGCGATCGACCTGATTTCCCCCGACACTTCGAGCCCACTCCGAGTTCACCTCCACACCGAACTCTCGCAGGTTCTCCGCGGCGAAGGGGTCGGGGACCGTGCCCATGCCGAGGCGCTCCTGGCGGTCGAGGCGGTGACCGAGGCGGAGTCCGGGACCAGTTCCGACCCGGTCCTCGACTTCGAGGCCCGTCTCGAGCTCGCCCGGGCGCAACTCGCACAGGGTTGGAATGAGCGGGCGGCCGAGTGGCTCGAAGCGTTCCGGGAGAGTCGTGGTGAAGAACTCCCCATCGCGACGCTCGCTCATCTCCACAACGTCATCGCCGAGATCGAGTACGGGCGCGGCCGATTCGATATCGCGCTCTCGCACTGGCGTCGGAGCCTCCCGCTCGAGCGAAGAATCGCGAACTACGCGAGCCTCGCCACGGTCGTGATCTCACTCGGCCGGGTCGCCTACGCCAGAGGCAACCACCGCCGAGCGACCCGATTGCACCGCCTGAGCTTGCGACTCAGAGAGCAGATCGGCGACCGCCGCGGGGTCGCCCGCGCGCTGAACAACATCGGTCTCCTGTACAAGATGCAGAACAAGGTCGAGGCCGCCGAAGCATGCTTCAGGCGCTGTCTCGGCATCCTCGAAGAACTCGGCCCCCCCGACGACGTCGCCGCCCTCCTCGGAAACCTTTCGGACATCATGGTTCTCAAGGGCAGCTTTCCGCTCGCCCTCAAGTACAGCCTGCAATCCCTCGACATCCGCAAGCCATCCGGCAATCGCCGCGGGATCGCGTTCGCGTACTACCGCATCGCGAATATATATCGCAATCAGGGCGAACTCGACCGCGCCGCGGACTTTGCCGCGAAGTCGCTCGAACTGCGAAGAGAACTCGGGGACCGACACAACCTCGTCTACTCGCAGAAACTCCTCGGGGACCTGCAGACCGCCCGCGCCCGCTACTACGAGGCGAACCGGTCCCTCCGCCAGAGCCTCTCCCTCGCGGACACGCTCGGCAACCGAGCTGGACGCTGCACGATCCTCACCTCGATCGCTCTGCTCGAAGTCCGCATGGGACGCCTCGATGCTTCGGTCCGGCACGCCGAGGAAGGGCTCGCGATCGCCAGCAGCGAAGAGCTCGAGCTCTACGTCGGCCTCGCCCGGCTCGCGCTGGGGATCGCACGACTCGAACAAGGAGATCTCTCCGCCGCCGAGGAGCAGCTCGTCGCCGCCGAAGAGATCTTTCGGCGCGAGCGAAGCCGACGAGAGCTTGCCCAGGTGCTGCTCGTCCAAACGGAGCTCGCACTGGAGCTCGGCAGCGTCGAGCGGGGTTGGCCGCTCCTGGAGGAGTCGTACGCAACGATCGAAGAGCTCGGCCTGATCGACCTGCAGCCCACATACTACCGACTGCGCGGTGGACTCGCCGCGAGCGGGCCCCGCCCCGATCCTGCGATCGCGCGTCGATTGCTCGAGCGAGGACTCGAAGAGGCGCAAGACCTCGACCTCCCCGAAGAGATCTGGCGGCTGCATCGCGACCTCGCTCAGCTCGAGGAACGAGATGGAGAACAGGACGCGGCGAGCACCCAACTCCGACAAGCAGCAGAGCAGCTCCAGACGATCCACGACGGCCTTCCGGCGGAGTTCCAGGGGTCGTACCTCGCGAGCGGCGCGCGGCTCGAGCTGCTCACCGAGTGGCGATCGCGCGAACAGGAGCCGCTCGCGGTGCGTCCCGGAGAGGGCCGAGCGAAGGGCAATGCCGAGGGTGTGTCTCCCGAGGCCGCGGACCTTCTCAGGCTCCAAGAGGTGACTCTACTCCTCAATTCGGAGTGGAGCCTGCAGGTGCTCCTCGACCGGATCCTCGACGAGGTCCTCGAGCTGTTCGGAGCCGAGCGCGGGTTCCTGATCTTGCTGGAAGGGGGCGAGGAGCAGATCCGAGTCGCGCGGGACATCGAGCGAGAAGAGGTCGAGTCCCCCGAGTTCAAGTACTCGCACTCCATCGCCAGGGAGGTCGTGGAGACCGGCCGGATCTTCCTGACCAACGATGCGCAGAAGGACCGGAGGCTGCGCGACTCCCACTCGGTGCACGACCTCAAACTACAGGCGATCGCCTGCTTCCCTCTCGTGTGGCGGGAGGAGATGCTCGGGGTGATCTACATCGAGAATCGGTTTCGCAAGCAGATCGTCCCCCGAGAGCGAATGCGCCTGTTGGAAGCGTTTTCGGCACAGACCGCCCAGGCGATCGCAAACGCGCGGCTGCACGACCAACTCGTCCGGCGCACCGACGAGCTCGAGGTCTCCACTCAGGAGATCGCCGACCTGAACGACCGGCTCCGCGACCGGGTGAAAGAGCAAGATCGGGAGCTCGCGGTGGCTCGCCGGGCGATCGCAGAGCAACAAGAGCAACTCGAGGAGCGCTACCGGTTCCACAACATGATCGGCTCGTCGGAGGAGATGCAGGAAGTGTTCCGCCTCCTCGATCGCATCGCGGGGACCGACCTTCCGGTGCTGGTCGAAGGGGAGAGCGGGACCGGGAAAGAACTCGCCGCCCGAGCGATCCACTACAACAGCGAGCGCAGGCGAGCACCGTTCGTCAGCGAGAACTGCGGCGCGCTCTCCGAGAACCTCCTCGAGAGCGAACTCTTCGGACACGTCAAGGGAGCGTTCACCGGTGCGGATCGAGACCACCCGGGTCTCTTTGCCAGTGCGGAAGGGGGGACCCTCTTCCTCGACGAGGTGCATCAGCTCTCGCTCGGCAGTCAGCGGAAACTGCTCAGGGTCCTGCAGGAAGGCGAGGTGCGCCCGGTCGGCGGCGAGGATGTGATCCACACCGACGTCCGCGTGCTCGCGGCCTCGAACGAACCTCTCTACGGACTGGTGCAGGCGGGACGATTCCGCGAGGACCTCTACTACCGGCTCAACGTGCTGCGCGTCGAACTTCCCCCGCTGCGCAATCGCGGCAACGACATCTTGATTCTTGCTCAGCACTTCCTCGACCAGGTCGTCGAGTCGCAGCACCTGGGACCGAAGGAATTCTCCATCGAGGCGTTGCGCGAACTCGCCCGATACCCGTTCCCCGGAAACGTGCGGGAGTTGCGCAACATCGTCGAAAAGGGTGCGATCCTGGGAGACGTTCCGATCATCGGAGTGTCGGACCTCTTTTTCGACACCACCGATGGCAGCGGAGCCGATCCGATCGATCTTCCCGAGGCGTTCACAGAGATTCCGCTGAAGGATGCACAAGAGGAGTTCCAGCGCCGCTACCTCGAGCGAATCCTCTCGGCCGCGGAAGGGGTGGTCTCCCACGCGGCGGCGCGTTCCGGGATCACCCGAGAGTCATTTCACCGCCTGATGAGAAAATACGGGATCCAACGCCCCCGGAACGATCCGTAGCAGCCGCCCGTCGATCACCCTAAGTTGTTATTGCAAGGTAACTTGTGGCGAGCAGTCCGATGCAGCAGATCGCAAGTTGCCCCCCCCAAGATCACCGATACAATGGGCCCGAGGGAGCGTACGTCCGGGGTCCGTCCCCGACCTCGCCGTCGACCGACGAGGTGAGAAGGCCGATCGCGCACGCTCTCACCGGGGGTAGAAGCCCCCGAGGCGATGGGGCAGGAGGTCCGCTTGCCGCGGAAGAGCGCCCAGGATTCAGAACGAATGCGACCGACCGCTCCGGCGCGGAGTTGGCGCGTGTATGTGCCATTCGATCGGTTGACCGCTTCGCTTCTTGCGCTCTCCCTAGTGCTTCTCTCGCTGGCTCCCCTCCCCGCCGACGAACCGATCCCATTTGCCATCCTCACCTGCTCGGAGCCGAACGACGGCGAGCTGCTCGGATCGGTCCTGCTGCTCGAGTACGACGTGGATCATCCGGCTGCTCATCGCATGGCCGCCTATTTGGGGAACCAGCGCATCGCGATCGAACCGGTGACCGCCGGTGAGTGCACGCTCTTCATCGACACCTCGCAGCTCCCGAACGGCGAGGTTGCCCTCGAAGTGCGCCTGCTCACCTTGTCGGGTGCAGTGATCACGAGCGAGATCGAGCTGCTGAACATCAACCACCCCGAGACCGTGCTCACGAACGCGCTGTTCCACTCGACCGATCTCATGGACATCTCTCTCGCCATCTTCGACGAAACTTCGGCGGGCGAGACCGTTCCCTACGCGCTCCTCGTCTCCCGGGAAGATGGAGATGGCCTCTTCCCCGTCTACGATGATCTCCACCTGCCGTTCACCCCCGCAGAGACCTCGGTCATCACGGGGACGATCGCGCTCGATCTCGATGGCACCGGGGTCCTAGACCTCGATATCGATGAATCCGATGTCACCCTGAACTCGCCGGTCCGCATCCAGCTCCTGCTCTTCCGAGAGGGCGCGTGGTCCGCTTCTGGGGCGATCTCCATCGGGCCTTAGCGGTCTGACTTTCGGTCAGACCGCTAAGGGTGTCTTCGGACCCCCACCCCGTCCCTCCCTACGTAGGGGGAGGGAACCGCCCTTTGCCTCGGTCACGACCGCCGCTCCCCCTGCTTCGC
>JAQBGV010000130.1:0-27446 GCA_032128395.1 Planctomycetota bacterium
TCGGGGACGAGGACCGCGAAGAGTTCTTCGCGAAGGTCGACCCCGTGCTCTCCGAACGGACCTGGGAGCCCCTGGGTGATCTCGAGCGATTCTTCCCCGATGAGCCTGCCGAGGTTGCACAGCGTCGCCGTGAGGAGCGGATGGTGGTCTCGATCCCGCGGATGATCGTCGGGTTCAAGGACGTGCATCCGGGGATCGCCGGTCCGCAGCTGCTGCGGCGCGAGCTCGCGGCGGACATCCTCCTCGAGCTGGTGTTCGGGCAAGCGACCGAGTTCTATCGGCACCTGTACGAGAAACAGCTGATCGACGATGGATTCCACGGTTCGCACAGTTCGCTCGCGGACGTCGGGCACTCGATCATCGGCGGCGAGACCCCCGACCCCGATCGGCTCGAGGGAGAGATCCTTCGCGAGATCGAGCGGGTCCGCCGCGATGGGGTCGCAGTAGAAGACTTCGAACGTCAGAAGCGCGCGGTGATGGGGAGCTTCATCCGCTACTTCAACTCCCTCGAATTCACCGCGAACAACTTCTGCGGATACCAGTTCCTCGGCATCGATCTTCTCGACATCATCGATGCGCTCCACTCCCTCGAACTCTCCGATCTCGATCGCCTCTGTCAGGAGCACCTCGATCCGGAGCGAGTCGCGACCTCGGTCATCCTGCCCAAGGAGGGAGCGGTCTCGTGAACGGCGCCGAGGGGGGGAAGAAGGGCGGGCTCAAGCTCCACTGGATCATCCTGATCTGCATGGGGGTCGGGATCGGGATCGGTACCCTGATCCAGACGCTGACTGTCGGGCCGGGGTCGATCGGGGCGAAGTTCGAAGACCATGCGGGCGGCGTGCGGGTCGTCGCGATCGACAACAACCTTCTCCCCAAGGGCCGCGCGAACTCACAGCGACTCGCGGAGGGAGACGTCCTCACCGCGCTCGTCCTCGACCGAGATGTGGAGGATCGCGAGAAGCGATTCCCGATCGAGAGTGCCGAGGGGTTCCTCGCGACCCTCACCGAAGTCGGCTACGGGATGGTGGCGAGCCTCGAATGCGCCTCGGGTGCGCGGCGCACGGTCCAGATCGCGCTCGAGCCTACCTCGTCCCGCAACGGCTGGATCGAGCCGTTCCGCTTCATCGCGGACCTCTTCATGCGGCTCTTGAAGATGCTGATCGTCCCGATCGTGCTCACCTCGATCATCAGTGGGGTCGCGGGTCTCGGCTCGGGGAGCGACTTCGGACGACTCGGTCGTCGCACCATGGTGTACTACGTCACGACCTCGCTCCTCGCCGCCGCTCTCGGCCTCTTCCTCGTGAACCTGATCGGTCCGGGGGTCGGCGCCGATCTCGGACTCAGTGTCGATGCCGACTTCGGGGACGAAGAGCAGTCGCTCTGGGGAATCTTCCTGCGCATGGTTCCGGAGAACATCTTCTCGGCGTTCTCCGAGAACGGTCAGATGCTCCAGATCATCTTTTTCGCGATCCTCTTCGGATACTTCATCACCCGGGCCAACCCGGAGTCCCGCGAGCTCCTGACGAAGTTCGTCCAAGCAGCGTTCGAGGTGATCCTGGCGCTCGCTCGTTTTGTGATGTTGACGATTCCGGTCGGGGTGCTCTGCCTGCTCGTCAAGGTGGTCGGGGAGACCGGATTCGGGGTGTTCCGACCGCTCGCGATGTACATGGTGGTCGTCTTCCTCGCTCTGGTGATCCACGCAGGGGTGGTGCTCCCCCTGCTCTTGCGGTTCGTCGGCCGGGTGAACCCGCTACAGTGGGCGAAGGCGATGAGCCCGGCCCTGTTGACCGCGTTCTCGACCAGCTCGTCGTCGATGACTCTCCCGGTGACCCTCGAGACGATCGAGGAGCGGGGGAAGGTCTCGAACAAGGTGACCAGCTTCGTCGCGCCCCTCGGCTCGACCGTCAACATGGACGGGACCGCGCTGTACGAGTGCATCGGGGTGGTCTTCCTCGCGCAGTACTACGCCTCGGCGGGGGGCTTCGAGTTCACCTTCGAAATGCAGGTGAAGGTGGTGATCGCTGCCCTCCTCGCCTCGATCGGCGCGGCGGGGATCCCGTCGGCGGGAATCGTGATGATGCTGACGATCCTCAGCACCCTGCACCTGCCCCTCGAGGGCGCGGCACTGATCCTCGCGGTGGACCGCCCCCTCGATATGTGCCGCACCGTGGTCAACGTGTGGAGCGACACCTGTGGGACCGCGATCATCGCGGCGCGGGAGGGGGAGATCCCGCTCGCTGGGATTCCCCCCCCCGCTCCACCCGTACCCGCCGACGTGACTTGAGGACCGAGATTCCAGCCGGATATCCCGCTGGCGCTCTGGTCGGACTCGCGGGGAGGATGCTACCCTCTCGGCAGAATTTTCCCATTCCGACCCTGTGCCCCGCCGGGCCCCGTCCGGCGGAGGCTCCCGAGAGAGGAAGCCGAGCTGATGGGCATCCCGGCCAGCCAGATCAAACGCGGTCAGGTCATCGAGTTCGAGAGCGACCTGTGGGTCGTCGTCTCGTTGACGCACGTCAAGCTCTCGAAGGGGGGCGGGGCGATGCAAGCGAAACTCAAGAACCTGGTCCGCGGCGACCACATCGAGAATCGGTTCCGCTCGAGCGACAAGGTCGAAGTCGCCTACCTCGACAAGAAGACTTGCGAGTATCTCTACCCCGAGGGGGAGATGTTCGTCTTCATGGACACCGACGACTACGAGCAGTTCCGACTGCACAAAGAGTTCGTCGGCGAGCAGATGCCCTACGTCAAGCACAACGAGACCGTGGTCGTGACCTTCTACGAGGGGAAGCCGATCGCGGTCGATCTCCCCGCCACGGTGACGCTCCAGATCACCGACACCGAACCGGGGTTCAAGGGGGACTCCGTGAGCAACGTGTTCAAGCCCGCGACGCTCGAGACCGGGCTCGAGACGAAGGTACCCAACCACATCGTGGTGGGGGACTCGGTGAAGATCTCGACGGACACCGGAGAGTTCCTCGAGCGGGCGAGCAGCTAGGAGGCTGTCGGAGAGCACGGCCCATGACCCCGTTCGACCGCGCACTCGGTCGCCTCATCACCACGCTCCGCGCCCCTGGGCCGAGAGCACTCTTCAACCCCTACCGCGACCGTGACGTTGCCCTCGACCTCGCCGCCGCCACCAGCCGCCGCACCGCGAACCTCCGCGCCTACTTGCACGCACACGAAGGCGCGCGCTACGTGCTCCTCGGCGAGGCGGCGGGGTACAACGGCTGCAGGTTCTCCGGGATCCCTTTCACCGGGGAAGACCTGCTCGTCGGCGACGACCCGCTCCCGTGGACCGAGGACTACCGGCTCGCCCGATCGAGTGCGGGAAAATCGCTCCGGCAGGAACACTCCGCACGTATCGTTTGGGAGGGGATCCGCGACCGGCGCGATTGCGTGCTCTGGAACACGGTCCCGTGGCACCCGCACCGCCCCGGGGAGCCGCTGTCGAATCGCCGTCCGAACCGTGGCGAGATCGATGCGGGACTCGCGCTCCTCCCCAACTTCCTCGCACTGTTTCCCGACGCGACGCCGGTGGCGGTCGGTCGGATCGCGGAGGAGGGGCTCGGCCAGATCGGGATCACGGCGAGCTATGTCCGTCACCCGTCGATGGGCGGGAAGCGGAAATTCCTCGCGGGAGTCGCTGCGCTTCGCTGAGGATCTCGAGAGTGTGGGGATCTCGAGAGTGTGGGGACCTCGAGAGTGTGGAGCCAGTCCCCAGCCACGCGCCGGTCAGCGCAGCTTTCGATCCGGGTAGATCTCTTCGATCGCAAGACCGCGCAGCTGTTCGGACGAGGGTTCCATCCGATCGAGGTGGCCTCGCAAGATGTTCGTGCGGCCCTCGCCGAGACGTCCCTTCACCCGGTCGGTGTAGTAACGCGGGATCTGCGAGTAGTTCCCCCGGGCGGCGGCCTCCGCCAGTTCTTGGAGTTCTTCCCGGACCTGATGAGGATCGCGTCCAGCGACGAAGCGGTCGCGCATCTCCTCGATCTCATCGTCGTCGAAGTGTTCCTTCAGCCAATCTCGCAGCGACTCCAGTTCGCTCCGCTGCGTCCGGGGGAGCTCGTTCAGTTTGACGAGCTGAACCTGCTCCGCGGAGGCGGTTCTACTCTCCCAGACCCCGTGCAGTTGGAGACTCACCATGGGGATCGCGAACATCGCGAGAACGATGGCAAGAGTGATCGGCAGAACGAGGCGCCGGAGGGCGCGTGATCTGCGGGAGCGGCGTCGTCGGGTGGGCGAGGAATAGTCCTCGTGCCTCATGAAATCCTGGTGCATTTCCCCTCTTCTCCCCTGCTTCGAGGATCCCGAGGGGGATCGACGGACAGGGTCCATCCACAGGCTACGATGGGGGTGGCAGAGTCGGCGAATCGGGGGAGTTCGACTCGGGCCCGAAAATAGGGACGGGAGAACGGCCCCTACCGCCCCGTTCCCCACCCCGCCGACACGATCTTCCGAAAGAGCGCGGCCAAGCGACCGACCTCTCCCGGTCCGATCGCCTCCGCCCCTGCCAACTCCAGTGTTCCCGTGAACCGGACGGGGTGAATCTTCAATCGGCGGTGCGTGATCGAGTGCCGGACCACCGGGAGACTCTCGCCCCCACCAGGAGTGCGCCCCGTGAGTCCGCGGAGGACCCGAACCGCCACGCGGCGTCGATCGGACGCCGTGCCCTCTTCGACCCGCGAGAGCGGCAGCCCACGATGGCCGGGGAGCAGCTCTTCGTCATCGCCGCGGGGGACGACCCAGAAACGCTCCCCGTCGCCGACCAGAACGGCGACCCAGTGTTGGGTTTCGGGATCTCTGCGGGCGCGCGGGGGGGGGAACGCCTCGGGAGTGTCGAGTGAGCGGGCGACGCAGCTCGACTCGATCGGGCACTCCCCGCAGCGCGGTGCGCGAGGGAGACAGACCATCGCGCCGAGCTCCATCATCGCCTGGTTGTGGTCGCCGGGATCCGCTGGGTCGAGGGCATTCTCGGCCGCGAGCCGCACGGCTCGGCGAGCTTCTCCGCGCTTCGGATCCCCGGCGATTCCACCGTGCCGACAGAGGACGCGCTCGACGTTGCCATCGATCACCGGGGTGGGCTGGTCGAACGCGATGCTCCCGATCGCCGCCGCGGTGTACTCGCCGATCCCCGGCAGGGCGCGCAACGACTCGAGGGTCGAGGGGAATTTCCCATCGTGCTGGTCGACGACCATCGCGGCGGCGTGACGAAGATTGCGGCCGCGCGAGTAGTAGCCGAGCCCGGCCCACAGTTCGAGAACCTCATCCTCGGAGGCGGTGGCGAGGGAGCCGACGGTCGGGAATCTCCCGAGAAAGCGCTCGTAGTAGCGGATCACGGACTGTACGCGCGTCTGTTGCAGCATCACTTCGGAGAGCCAGATCGCGTACGGATCGCGCGTGTGGCGCCAGGGGAGGTCGCGGCGGTGATCGCGGTACCAACGGCCGAGAGGGGTGGGAATCGCGCGCGGGTCGCCGCGGGGCCGAGATCTCGACATGTTCCGCTGGCGCTCCACGCGCCCCCCTCTCGTGACTCGGAGAGGACATTCCACTAGATTGAAGGTTCGGGGAGAACAGAACCTTCCGGTGAGTTCACCACCTCCCCGCGATGGGAGAGTGAGCCGATGGCGTGGATCCACCAGGTCCCCGAGGAAGAAGCGACCGGCGAACTCGCCCGGATCTACACCGGCGCGAGGGGCCGCGCCGGTGGCGTCGCGAACATCTTGCGAGTGATGTCCCAGCGTCCCCGCCTCCTCGGCACCTTCATCCAGTTCTACGTGCAGCTGATGAAGGGGGAGACCGAACTCCCCTCCCGCGAGAAGGAACTCCTCGCCACCGTCACCAGCGAGGTCAACGACTGCTTCTACTGAAAGGAGTCCCACGGGGAGGACTTCCGCTCCCAGGGTGGGAGCGACGACCAGGTAGCGGCGGCGAAGACCGGATGGCAAGACTCGGAGGCACTGTTCAGCGACCGGGAGCGTGCGCTGCTCGGGTTTGCTGAGAAGCTCACGAGGACCCCGGGCCGCATGAAGCCGGATGACCTCGAGCCGCTGCAGAGCGCCGGACTCTCCGAAGGGGCGATTCTCGAAGCGGTCCATGTCATCGGGTACTTCAACCACATCAATCGGGTGGCGGATGCGCTGGGGGTCGACCCCGAGGGGTTCATGATGGGGGAGTAGGCACCCCAATTGCGGTGCAGACCCCTCGCCGCGTTGTCGCCACAGCCCCCGAGGACTAGACTCTATCGGCGGGCTCGTCTCCACATGACCCTCCCCCCCGAGCGGGAAAGGCCTGCACCAGTGCCGGATCCCCTTCACCACGTCCTCCAGGTCGCGATCGGTCGGCGTCGTCTTCGGGCTCTGCTCGGTTCGGCATCGGCGGGGGCGACCGTGGGTCTCGCCCTGTCCTTCCTCTCCGTCATCTGGCACCGCTTGGCCCGCCCCGATTGGTCCCTCCCCCTTGCTCTCGGCACTCTGGTCGCGGGTGGAGTACTGGTGGGAGCGGCGATCGGGCGGATGCGACGTCGACCGGATGAACTCGGCGCCGCGATCGAGCTCGAGCGACACCACCTCATGAAGGAGCGCTTGTCGAGCGCGCTCTACGCCGAACGCGCGCCCAGAACGGAGTGCCACGCCGAACTCGCTGCGCTGGTGATCGCCGACGGTGAGAGTCACGCGGCACGAGTCGATGTGATCCGCGCGGTGCCGATCGGGACTCCGAGGAGTGCGCGCACGGCGGGGATCCTGGGTGTGCTCGTGCTCGCCGCCTGGGGACTCATCCCTCCCCTCGATCTGTTCGGGCGGGAAGAGGGTCGGGAGAGCGCCCGGCGCGAAGAGAAACGAATCGAGGAGAAAGCGCGCAGCCTGCAGGAGCGCGCGACTCGGCTCGAAGAGATCGCCGAGAAACACCCGCTCTCACCGGAGACCCAGCGACTGCTCGCCGATCTGAAGAAACCGCGTTCACTCCCCCGCACCGAGACCCCACGCGAAGCGGCACGCAAGCCCCTCGCCGACCTCGAAGCGCTGAAGAAGCGAGCCGAGACGCTCAGGGAGCGCGATGCGATGCAGGGGCTCGATGATCTCCTCCGCACGATGCAGGGGATCGACGAACGGATGGAGACGCCGGAAGGGGAGCGAGCTCGTCGCGCGATGTCCGAGGGCAGTCCCCAGCGAGCCTCGGAAGCGATGCAAGCCCTCGCGAAGCAGCTCGCCGCGTCCGCTGGCGAGATGAGCGACGCCGAGCTCCAGGGGTACGCGCGCGACCTCGAGAAACTGGCCGCCGCCCTCGGATCCCTCCCCGAGATCTCGAAGGAACTCGCGAAGGCACTCTCCCAGCTGAAGGCGGGGGATCTCTCCGGTGCGGCGCAGGCGCTCGGCGAGAACGCGCTGGACCTCGAGAAACTCGCGCAACTGATGCGCGAGAAGAACCTCCTCGATCAGATCTCGAAGGAGATCGAGTTCACGCAGGACGAGCTCGCCCAGCTGCCGACCGAGTGGCGCACCGGCCCCCCCCCCGAGATCTGCCCCGATTGCCTGAAGGGCACCTGACAGCTCAAGGGCGGCGGGACCTGACAAGGTTCCGGCGAAGGACGCGGTCGCGTCCACCTCAAGGGATCACAGTCGATGCCGGAAGCGGGCGCCGGAGCTGGAGTCGCGGTCACCGGGCGAGCCGGTGCCGGGGGCACGGGCGGGGTGGGCAGAGGATCGTCCCCCCCGGGGGAAGCCCCCCCCGGCGAGACCGGGAACGAACCCGATCAGGTCAGCGGCCATCGCCACCAGGGGAAGATGATCGGCAGCTTCCTCGAGAAGGGTGAGGCGCCGGTCGGTGAGGCGCGCGTCGAGGTGGTGGAGGCGCTCCGGGCGAGCGCTCGGGTCGCCGAGGAGTCTCTCGAGAAGGAACGGATCCCCGCGGAACTCCGGCGCGTCGCTCGCGACTACTTCGACCGCCTGACGAAACGCGCGCAGGGAGACGATTGAGTTGCGACCATCAGAGGGGATCCACGACGCCCACCCGATGAACGCGGTGATTCTAGGACTCGCCTCGTGCTCTCTCGCTCTGCTCGGCTCTCTCTCCGGTTGCTCCGCCGCAGACGCCCTCCCCGCCGCTCCCTCGCCGTTCGTCATCGGCGGGCCGGGGAAGGGCTCGGGACTCTTCCACCAACCACGTGCGATCGAAGCACTCCCGGACGGCTCCTGCGTGGTGATCGACCGGAGCGGGCGGGTCCAACGCTTCGACTCCGAAGGTCGCGTTCTCCTCTCCTTCCGCCTCCCTGAGTTCTCGGAGGGACAGCCGATCGATCTGACCCTCACCCCGTGGGGGACTTTGCTCGTCGCCGACACCCACTACGCGCGCATCATCGAGTTCGACCTCGAGGGCTCGGAACTCCGCAGGATCGGCGAGGAGGATCACCTCGAGATCGTTCGAGGGATCACCGTGGGGCTCGACGAGACGATCTACGTCGCGGACTACGGGACCGACGACCGGGTGCATCGCTACGACCGAGCGGGGAACCACCTCGGCACGATCGGAGCCCGCGGCGAGGGGGAGGGGGAGTTCCTTCGCCCGGAGGGGCTCGCGATCGGCGAGGGGGGGGACCTCTTCGTCGTCGACTGCGGGCACCATCGCGTCCTGCGGTTCCACCCCGACGGTACGTTCGTCGGCGAGTTCGGCGCGATCGGTGAGGGACCGGGACAGTTCCTTTTCCCGATGGACATCACCGCGGCTCCGGACGGCTCGCTGTACGTCGTCGATTTCCAAGGAAACCGGGTGCAGCGCTTCGGCCCCGACGGCACGCACCTCGGGTCGTTCGGTGGACCGGGACACGATCCTGGGCACTTCGCGACCCCGCGCGGGATCGCGGTGCTCCCCACCGAGAACGGCCATCGCCTCTTCGTCGCGGACACGAACAATCATCGGGTGCAGGTGTTCGTCTGGCCCGGATCTCCGACCGGCGGAGCAGGGCGCGGCAGATGAGCGGTTTCCCCCTCGCCCTCGAGCACCCGTGGGTCCTCGTCCTCCTCGCCATCGCGTTGGTCTGCACGGTCCGTGTCGCCCACCGCTCGCTCGCCGGCCAACCGCGCGAGATCGCCCGTCTCACCCTGTGGCTGCGGATCGTGATCCTCGTCCTCGTCACCCTCGCACTCGGCGGGTTGTCGCTCGTGTTTCGGGGGAAAGGGATCACCGTGCTGGTGCTGCGCGACCTCTCTGCCTCCGTGCCCACGGCGGAGGGAGACCGGATCGTCGCCGAGATCTCCCGAAACACCGGGAAGCTCGATACCGGGAATCGCATCGGTCTGCTGGTCTTCGGTCGAGATGCCGCCGAGGAGCAACCTCCGATCGAGCAACTTCGCCCGGCGGGGGCGACCTCGGTGATCGATCGCGAGGGTACCGACATCGCGGGGGCGCTGCGGCTCGCCGACAGCGTCTTCACCAGCTCCCACGCGACCGGAGGGCGTCGCGTGGTCCTGATCTCCGACGGAAACATGACCGAGGGGGACGCCCTCCTCGAGGCGCGGAACCTCGCCACCAGTGGTGCCGTGATCGACGTGATTCCCATCGAGTACGTCCACGACCGCGAGACCCTGGTCGATCTGCTGCGAGTTCCGAGCGAGGTCCACCCCGAGGAGCCGTACACGATCGAGGCGGTGATCGACTCCGACCTCCCCGACGACGCCCGGGTGCAGCTCTACGAGAACGACCGACTGGTCGAGGAGCGCACCGTTTCGCTCGCCGCGGGGAAGAACCGGATCGAGTTCCCGCGAGTGCAGTCGGAGCACGGTCGGTACGAGTACCGACTGCAAGTCTTCCCCGGACCCGGCCGCGACACGCTCCCGGGGAACAACGTCGGCTTCGGGTTCACCATGGTGGGGGGGGAGCCGCGGATCCTCTTCGTCGGCGATCCGGCGAGCCACGGGGAGCTCCTGGGTGCGCTCGCCTCTGCGCGTCTCGCCTGCGAAGTCACCGATCCGGCCCGACTCCCGATCGATCCTCAGGGTTTCCTTCCCTACAGCGCGATCGTGCTCGCGAACGTCAGCGCCTACGACCTCGGTCCCGATGCGATGGAGCGCATCCATGGCGTCGTGCGAAACCTCGGGATCGGGCTCCTGATGATCGGCGGCCCCGACTCCTTCGGAGCGGGCGGCTTCCGCGCGACCCCGATCGAACGGGCGCTCCCGGTCGAGATGGACGTCCGGCAGCGCAAGACGATCCCGAACGGAGCGTTGGCGATCGTGCTCCACACCTGCGAGTTCCCGCAGGGGAACATGTGGGCGAAGCAGATCGCCACCGCCGCGGTCGATGCGCTGACTCCCGAAGATCTGGTCGGCGTGCTCCTCTTCGACGGCCTCGGGGCAGATCGCTGGGGGGTTCCGCTTCAGAAGGTTCGCAATCGATCGACGATCACCGGGACGATCCGAGCGCTCCAACCATCCGACATGCCGAGCTTCGATCCGACTCTGCGGCTCGCGCTCCAGGGGCTCGTCTCGGCCCAGGCGGTCAGCAAGCACATCGTAGTCCTCTCGGATGGCGACCCAGCCCAGCCGACCCAGGGGACGATGGACGGTCTGGTGCAGGCCGGGATCTCGGTCTCGACGATCTGCATCCAGCCGCACGGCGGCATGGACACCGGCGTGATGAAGCTGATCGCGAAAGAGACCGGCGGGCGCTACTACCGCGCGGACGATCCACGCAATTTGCCGCAGATCTTCTTCCGGGAGGCGATCCAGATCCGGAGGAACCTGATCCTCGAGGAGCCGTTCGTCCCGCGGATCGGGGTGGTGACCGATTCGATCCGCGGACTCGAGCAGGAGGGGTTCCCCACCCTCCACGGGTACGTGATCACCACTGCGAAGCCGCTCGCCGAGATCGCGCTGACGAGTCATCAAGATGACCCGGTGCTGGCCCACTGGCGCTACGGGCTCGGGAGGACCGCGGCTTTCACCAGCGATGCCTCGACTCGGTGGGCGCAGGAATGGATCGGATGGCCGGGGTACGAGACCTTCTGGGCGCAGCTCCTGCGGAGCATCTCCCGTCGTGGCGGCGGCGAATTCCTCGAGGTCTCGCACACGATCGAAGGGGAGCGGGGCACGCTGACGATCGATGCGATCGACGGCGATGGCCGCTTCATCGATGGACTGGATCTCTCGGGGCGGATCCTCGACCCTGACCTCGGCGAACAGACGGTGCGGCTCCAGCAAGTCGGGCCCGGGCGCTACCAAACCGGGTTCGTGGCGGAGCGCTCCGGGAGCTACCTCCTCTCGGTCGCGTTCGAGGGGGAGGACCTGACCGGAACGGTCACATCAGGATTCGATGTCTCCTATCCCCGCGAGTATCGATACCTCCACGCCGACCTCGACCGTCTGACCGAACTCGCCGAGGCGACCGGGGGTCGGGTGATCACCTCCGCGGACGATCTCTTCGATCGGGACCTTCCGATCCAGGCAGCCAAGCAACCGATCTGGGAGGAGCTGTTGCAGCTCGCCCTGCTCTTCTTCTTCGTCGACATCTTCCTGCGGCGAGTCGCGGTGAACTGGGTCGCACTCCTCCGTCCGGTGGGGCGACGCGGCCGCGAGCCGGCACTCGCGGGTGCAGGTGGATCGAGCATCGCCGTCACCGATGAGCTCCCCCGCGAGCGGCAACTCCAGACGGGGACCGCGATCGCGGAGGCGTCGCCGGGGACCCCTTCACGACCCGCGGCGGAGAGCCCTAGAGGGAAGCGGGGGGATCCAGCGAAGGAGCCCGAGGACTCCTTCACCACCGCCCTGCTCCGCGCGAAGAAGGCCGCCCGGAAACGCACGGACGACCACCGCGGGGAGTGATCGCGTCGCCGGACCGGTGACGGAGTGAAGAAGGAACGAAAAGGGAGAGGAAGAAACGATCTCCTCACTCTTGGAAATCGCTTGGGCTGTAGACTGTCCAATCCTCCTTCAGGAAAACTGGGGCCTGGAGGTGACGCTCTTCCTCTCTCCCGAAAATCCTGCCGATGGCGCGACGCCGCCGCGAAGAGGTGCTGAAGTAGTCGCGACGCCGCCGCTGAAAAAACCGGAGCGCGAGGAGGGGGGGAGACCCTCCTCGACGCCCCAGGAACCTCCCATGGGTAGGTTCCTCCCGGGAGCCGGCGCCCGAAGAACGGCGCCCGACTCCCGCCCTCGAATATCACCCACCGCTAGAGCGATGGGGTCAGACCCAGCATGATTTTTCGCACTCAAGACGAAATCTCCCCCTGCCTGCGGCGTGGTATTGCCGCGGGATTAACATCGATCGTCCTGTTAACGCAAACTTGAGCCCAGGCACGACTTGTGACGTGCCCATGGACTGGATTCTATCACTCGGGGACCCCCGCGCAACGAGCGGTTCGGCTGGAGTTCGCGCGACTCAGGGAGTGCAGGAAGTGTCGCAGCGGGGGAGCGTGTCGGAGGTCGGGTCGGCGCCGCATTCCGCGATACCGGGAGGCGCCGGGGGAGGTCCGTTCTCGAAGATCGCCCATAACAAGACGAGAGGGTCCGCGATGTCGACGCCACCGCTGTCGTTGACGTCCCCCGCGTCGGGGCAGAGGAGCGGATTCCCCGCAAAGAAGAGGGCGCCGATCAGTGCGATCGCATCGGTGATGTCGAGACTTCCCGACCCGTCGAGATCACCTCGCCTGAACTGACCGACCGGAGCGACAGTCGTAGTGCACGGCGCCGTCGACGCCTGGCAGGAGCCATCGAGAACGCGCAGCCGATACTCGTGTGTCCCCACCGGCGGGGATGGATCGAGATAGGAGGTCACGGTCGGCGGGAGGGTCGCGAGGAGCACCCCGTCACGGATGACATCGATCGCGGAATACGGGGCGAGATTCTGCCAGGCGAGCGGCACGCCGTTCGGGCTCGATCCGCACGTCGGATCGGTGGGTGCCTCGAGCGAACAGAGAACCTCGAGCCCGAGGGCGACGAGCATCCTCTCGAGAAGTGGAGCGCGGTCCCCGCCCCATCCGCCGAACTCGAACGAGATGCCGAGGACGGTGAAGTCGCCGAGTCCCGAGAGCAGTCCGTAGTGCACCACCCCGACGTCGTACGCGCCTCCCGCGCGAGAGAGCACCACCCCCGCCCCGGGTTCGTCGGGGTAGATGTGATCGAGGAATTGGTTCTCGCCGGTGTGTGGAGCCGAGAGCCCGGAGAAGTCGGCTCCGTTCGGGGCCGCGCTGCCCGAGATTGCGAAGAGATCGCTCCCGCCGTCGGCGGACGCGGAGATCCCGTCGATGTTGTGGAGCGGGGTGAGCGGGTCGAATCCCCAGATGTCTCCACCCTCGAGCGAGAGTCGGCCCCCGGCGAGGAGGTACAGTTTCAGCTGTTGACCCTCGGCTAGGGTGAGGGGACGCGTGTGTGGAAATACTCCGAGAGTGACCCACACCGCTTCGTGGAGGGAGAGGTCGAGTCCCGCGATCGAGTCGACTCGGGTGACCGCGCGACCGCGCAGAATGAGTTCCTGCTCGAGGATGGTCGCACTATCGACCGCACCTCCCGCGACCTCCGGAGGCGACCAGAGCAGGTCGGACGCGGTCGCCGAGACGGGGGCGAGCCACGTTCCGAGAAGCAGGAGGGTGAGCGCTGGTCGGAGTCTGAGCACTTTTCTGGGCCCTACTGCGAGGGAGGCGGGGCGCGGAGGAGGAACGTCAATTTTCCCACGAGCCCCCTCCCACGTCTACGGAGACGCCATTTCCCCCGATCCTCCACCCCTCGACCCGTTGTTCCGCCGCCCCCCCTCCGCCACAATGCCCCGCATCGCACTCTCGAAAGCAGGAGGAGTTCCGATCGACGCGCCCTCGATCCGCGTACCCCCCGACGATCCCGCGGACACGCCCCCGCTGGACACGCCGCGCCGCTCCCGTCCCCAACTGACCGTCGTCGCTGCCGCCCTGAACGAGATGGGGCAGGCGGGGCAGTGGCTCGAGGGGGTTCGGTTCGCGGATCGGATCGTCGTGGTCGATCACGGTTCCGAGGATGGCACGCGCGAGTTCTTCCGAGCGCAGGGGGAGTGGGTCCGTTTGATCGAGTGCGAGCCGGGAGGCATCGTCGAAGATGTTCGCATGCGCGGGCTCGAATGGATCGACGACGGTTGGATCCTGGTGCTCGACCTCGATGAAAGGGTGCCGATCCCCCTCCGGGACGAAATTCTCGCGACTCTCGATCGCGCCCCCCCCGAAGCCGCGTTCCGAATTCCGTTCCGCCACTATGTCTTCGGGCGCTGGCTCCGTCACGGAGGTTGGGACGACGCCCACCTCCGCCTCTTCCGCGCCGGAGCGGGCCAGTACGCACCGGGGCGCATCCACGCGCAGCCGCAAGTCGAAGGGGAGATCGGTCGGCTCGAGGAACGCATCGTCCACTTCGCACATCCGACGTTGCACGACTTCATCGCGAAGATGAACCGCTATACCAGCCAGTCCGCGGCTACTCTCGCCGCCGGCGCGGTGGGGGGATTGCGCCGCCGAACAGCGTTACCTCCGCGCCCGGTGTCGTGGCTCTCGGCCAGCGCCTCGGTCTTCTGGAACCGCTACGTCCGCGCAGGAGGGTTCCGCGATGGCATGGCAGGGTTCCTCATCGCGTCGATGCTCGCCACCTACCAATTCGTCGAGCAGGCGAAGGCGTGGGAAGAGCAGGAGGGGGCGACCGCGTGAGCGACGCCGCCGGCACTCCTCTATCGCGCCCGAAGCGGCGGTCCCGCCGGACCTACCGCCGGATCCTGGCCTACTCGTTTCCCTATTGGCGGACGATCGCGATCGTCTTGCTGCTGACGGGGGTCTACACCAGTGCGAACGGCCTGCGTCTCGGGATCGTGGGGCTCGTCATCGACGGCGTCCTGACCCCGCAGGATGGGACGGCGGAGAAGGGCAAGGCGACCAAGGTCTTCGAGAAGTACGTCCTGCCCCACCTTCCGGAACAAGTGGTTCTGACGCGTGCATTCACGATCTCCGAGAACGTGAGTCAGCTCGAGATCGTCTCGGGGACTCCTCCCATCGAGGGAGAGCGGAGCTCGGATGGTTGGCGCTACGAGTTTGCCGATGGACTCGCCCATTTGACCTCCACCGGCGGTTCGACGGTGCGCGACGCCCCTTTCCAGACCCTGGCGGTGATCGTCCCCGCCCCGCTGGAGGGGTTCGAACCGCCGTTCTCGATCACGAGCGCGGTGATTCGGCTCACGCGCACCGAGGGGTCGGGGGAAGGGATGTTCCCGCTGCTCGCGACGATCGCACTAGCCGGCATGTTCCTCGCCCTGCTGATCGCCGCCACGAGCTTCGGTCGCGTGTACCTCGCTCTCAAGGTGCAGGTGAACACCATCGCCGCGCTCCGCGCCGACATCTTTCGGCACCTCTCCGGCTTGAGTCTCGACTTTTTTCACGGTCGCCGGTCCGGAGACCTGATCTCTCGTCTGACCAACGATGTCGGCGCGGTGCAGCAGTCGCTCCGCTACATCTTCGGGGATCTGATCCAGCACCCGTTTACGATCCTGACGATGATCGCGATCGCGTTCACCGCGAGTCCACCCTTGACGCTGATGGTGCTCCCCGTGTTTCCACTGCTCCTGTTCCCGATCATCCGCTCGGGGCGGAAAGTGAAGAGACATGGGCGGGGATCGCTGGAGAAGCTCGGCGAAGTGACCGAGTCGATGGGGCAACTGCTCTCGGGAATCCGGGTGGTGAAGGCGTACGGTCTCGAGCCGGTCCAGTTGCGAGAGTTCGATGAACGCAACGCCGGATTCGTCCGCTCGAGCCTGAAGATGACCATCGCAAAGGTGACTTCGCGGAGTGCGCTCGAGGGTCTCTACAACATCATGGCCGCGGGAGCGATCCTGCTCGGTGGGTGGCTCCTGACGCGGGGAACCCTGAAGATCCCGCTCAGCGACTTCGCCATGTTTCTCGGAGCGATCACCGGGCTCTACCAACCGCTCCGGTCGATCACTCGGATCTACAACACCGTCAGTGAGTCCGCGGCGGGGGCGGAGCGAGTCTTCGACCTGCTCGATGAGAAGTCGACGATCACCGATCGACCGGGTGCGCCTCCATTCCCGGCGCTCGCCGAGTCGATCGTCTTCGACGGAGTCTGGTTCCGGTACGGGCCCGAGGAGCCGTGGGTGCTCCGCGAGATCGACCTGACCGTCCGCCGGGGCGAAACGGTCGCACTGGTCGGGCCGAGCGGGGCTGGGAAGTCGACCCTCCTCGATCTGCTCGCGCGGTTCCACGACCCCGTCGATGGCCGGATCCTGGTCGATGGCATGGACCTCCGCGACGGCGCGCACGCTTCCCTTCTCGCGCAGTTCGCGATCGTCGGCCAGGACCCGTTCCTCTTTCACAGCACGATCGCCGAGAACATCCGAGGCGGCCGGGGGGACGCGACCGACGAGGAGGTCCGAGCTGCCGCCGCCGCCGCCGCGATCGAGGACGAGATCGACGCGATGCCGGCGGGGTACCAGACCGTGATCGGTGAGCGAGGCCTCAAACTCTCCGGAGGGCAGCGTCAGCGGCTCACGATCGCCCGGGCGATCCTCAAGAACGCCAATATCTTGATTCTCGACGAGGCGACGAGCTCTCTCGACACTGGGAGCGAGCGGGAGGTCCAGCGCGCGCTCGACAATCTGCTCACGGGGCGGACCACCTTCGTGATCGCTCATCGTCTCTCGACGATTCAGCACGCGAACCGCATCCTGGTGCTCGATGCGGGGCGGATCATCGAGACCGGGACCCACGATGACCTGGTCGCCCGACGAGGGGCCTACGCGCGCCTCCTCGAGATGCAGGAGCTGCACGAACTGCCCCAGACCTCCGCCCAACCGACGAAGGGCCCGGTCCCAGCGGGAGGGGGCGCCGGGGCGGGCGGCGAGGAGAGGAGCGAGGGATGAGCGACCGCGCAGAGTGGTGCGAGAGTGCCGGCCCCCTGATCGATCGCTTCAGCGGCCTGCGGATCGGGGTGCTCGGCGACCTGATCGCCGACCTCTACACCTACGGTCAACCGGTGCGCCTCTCGCGGGAGGCACCCGTGATGATCATCCGGGAAGAACGTGAAGAGCTGATCCCCGGGGGCGCGGCGAACACCATCGCGAACCTTCGTGCCCTCGGAGCGACCGTGATCCCCGTCGGGATCGTCGGGGACGACCTCGTCGGCGAGCGGCTCCTCGGTCAACTGGTCGCCTCGGGGGTCGACTGTCGTGGGGTACGGATCCTCGAGGACTATCGCACCGTCGCAAAGACTCGTCTCCTCGCCGGGGACATGCACACCGTGAAGCAGCAGGTGGTCCGGATCGATCGCGAACCGACGCGCGAACCGACCCCGGCCGAGATCTCCGCGCTGGTCTCCACGCTCGAAGAGCTCGGGGGCGAGGTCGATGCCTGGGTGGTCTCCGACTACGGCTACGCCGCGGCGACTCCGCAGGCGATCGAGTGGGTGCGGAGTCGCTCCCGGCGGAGGGGGCGGCGCGGTGTCCCGACCGTCGCCGATTCTCGCTATCGCCTCCGTGCCTTCGCCGGGTTCACCGTGGTCACACCGAACGAGTCGGAATTGTGCGAGGCGACGCGGCTCGAGAACCCGAGCTCGCGTGAACTCGTAGCCGCAGCCCGAGCGCTCGGGGGTGAACTCGCCGGGGAGGCGCTCCTCGTCACTCGGGGCAACCGCGGGATGCTGCTCCTCGAGTCGGGGCAGGACCCGCTCGAGATCCCGATCCACGGCGGTGCCGACATCGTCGATGTCTCCGGGGCCGGGGACACGGTCGCTAGCGTACTGACCTTGGCCCTCGCCGCGGGCGCCGGTCTCCCGAGCGCCTGTCGCCTCGCAAACGTCGCCTCCGGGCTGACGGTGATGAAGCGGGGGGCGGCGACCGTCACCCCCGCAGAATTGCGCGGAGCGCTCCGGAGATGACGAGCGAAGATCGTCGTCGCGCCCTTGCCGCCGAGTGGCGCGCGCGATGCGCAGGGAACGGGTGGCGGTGATCGACCCGACCCCCCCGGATCCCACGTCCCCCGCCGCGATCATCCGCGCCGGGAAGCGCCTTCGGCTCCGACTGCCGGGGGGAGGCGAGTTGCACATCGACCGCCCGCTCCCGTTCCTCTTCGCCTATCACCCGCCGAGCGGAGAGCAGTCCGATCTCTGGACGTCGAGGCTCCTGCGCGCAGAGGCCTCGATCTGGTTCCCCTCCCGCACGATGTCGAAGGAGGAACAGCGCGCGCTCCTCGTCCCCGCGATCGAGGCGCTCTCCGAGGACTACGGGGCGCTGCTGGTGATCGAGGTCCGGGCTCGGGGGCGTGAGTCCGTCGACGAGGTGGCGAACCGGTTCTTGATCGCGACCCACTCGCTCGGTCCGGAGGAAGAAGTGCTGAGCGTGCTCGAGGAGGGTCTGCGAAAGATCCGGGTCCGTCACCGTGCATCGGTGGTCGAGCGGCGGAGATACCGCCGCCCCCCCGGAGATCTGGTCGGCCTGGTGGGGGCGCAGACGCTCGCGAAGTTGAACGTCTCGGTGATCCAGCTGGGGATCCCGCCGGTCTACCGAAGCGCCGAGAACGAACTCTACCCGCTCATCCTCCGCTCCCTCCGCCGCCAACTCGCTCATGTCCTGCGCCGAACCGCCCATCGCTTCGCCCGTCTTCGGACCCACCACGGTCCGACCAACTACCTCGCACTCGGCCGGCAGCGTCTGGTCAAAGCGGTTCTCGAGGTCGATCGTCGCCTGGAAGAGATCGCGACCACCTTCGACTTCCTGATGATGATCACTCCGACCAACACCGAGCAGGCGTGGAATGTGTTCCTAGAGAAGGAGTTCGAGGTCGCGCCGGAATTTCGATACCGTCCGATCCCGATCGATCCGGGCCTGCAGAAGCGGCGGCTCTATCAGATCCCCATCGAACGCATCGCCGATCCGGCGCTCGCGCAACTCTACGAGGACCGTCGCTACGAACTCGACGTGCGCCTGGGAATGTTGCTCCAACGCGGGTCGCGTCGCCATCTCCTCGCGGGACATCAGCTCTACGGGGAGATCGATGCGATGACCTGGAGAGCGGCGGGGCGCCTCCTCGCTGCGCCGGCCCATGGGGAGTACGAGCCGGACCAGACCATCGACGCCGAGGAGTTCGCACGGCGCGCCCGCGAGGAGCTGTCGCACTACCGCAAGTTGGACCGAACCTTCCGCTCCGACGTCAAGATCCGTGGGGACTTCGGATCGGTGATGGTCTCGCGGGGGAGGCTCTTCGTCGATCGCCACATGCGGCTGCCGACCGATCGCGTCGAGGCTCTCCTCCAGCACGAGGTCGGCACCCACGTGGTCACGTTCCACAACGGGGGCCAGCAGCCACTCGCGATCTTCGCCACCGGCCTCGCGGGGTACGAAGAGCTCCAGGAGGGGCTGGCGGTCCTTGCCGAGCACCTGGTGGGAGAGCTGACCGTCGCGCGTCTGCGGCTTCTCGCGGGGCGCGTGGTGGCGGCGCGGGCGAAGCTCGACCACGCGACCTTCGTCGAGACCCACCGCCTCCTCCGAGTCGATCACGGGTTCTCGGCTCGGACGGCGTTCCTGACCACGATGCGGGCGTTTCGCGCCGGGGGGTCGCTCAAGGATGTGATCTACCTCCGGGGGGTGGCGCGCCTCCTCGAATACTTGAGTCGTGGGGGTGAGTTCGAGCTACTCTTCCTCGGCAAGATCGCACAGGGTCACGTCGCGCTGGTCGAAGAACTGCTGGAACGGGAGATCCTGAAGCGTCCCGTTCTTCTCCCTCGCTACCTCGAGTTCCCCGGGGCCGCGGCGCGCCTCGCCCGGCTCCGCGCGGGAGCCGGCATCGATCACCTGCTCACCGACTCGGAGACTCGAAGGGGACTGGACGCATGAGGATCGCCTTCTTCGTCAACGATGTGCTGACCGAGCAGAAGCGCTACACCACCACCCGACTCGCCTATTCCGCCACCAATCGGGGGCACGAGGTGTGGTACATCGGCGCGAACGACTTCGCGTACGACCCCGACGACGTGATTCGCGCGCGCGCACGCATGGTTCCGAAGAAGCGGTACAAGAACCTCGAGAGCTACCTCGGTGATCTGCAGGGAACCCCCTCATTGGTCGAGCGGATCTCGGTCTCGGACCTCGACGTTCTGATGCTCCGCAGCGACCCCGCGGCGGATGCGGTCACCCGTCCTTGGGCGACCAACGTCGGAATCGTGTTCGGGCAGTTCGCGGTGCGGCAAGGTGTGGTGGTGGTCAACGACCCGGGGGTCCTCGCGAATGCGATGAACAAACTGTATCTCCAACTATTCCCCGAGGAAGTGCGTCCTCGGACTCTGATCACCCGCGACCGCACTGAGATCATCGCGTTTGCGAAGGAGGAGGGGACCGTGGTGATCAAACCGGTCCAGGAATCGGGAGGAGCCAAGGCCTTCTTGGTGCGCCCCGACGATCTTCCGAATATCAATCAGATGATCGACGCGGTGAGCCGCGAAGGATACGTGATCGTCCAGGAGTACCTGACGGAGGCGGAGACCGGCGACATGCGGCTGTTCATGATGAACGGTCAACCGCTGCGCCTCCGCGGCAAGTACGCGGCATTCCGGCGCAACCGCGGCGGAGGGGACCTCCGGAGGAACATCCACGCCGCGGGCAAGATCGCTCGGGCGGTGGTCGACGACCGCGCGCTCCGGATCGCCGAGATCGTCCGCCCGAAGATCGTCGCGGACGGGATGTTCCTCGTCGGTCTCGACATCGTCGGCGACAAGCTGATGGAAGTGAACGTGTTCAGCCCGAGTGGCCTCGGCAGCGCCTACGAATTCGAGAGGGTCTCGTTCTCGGGGGAGGTGATAGATGCCCTCGAGCGCAAGGTCCAGTACGCGAGCTACTACAACCGGGTGTTCAGCAATCTCGACATGGCGACGCTCTGACTCGCCCGAGAATCGGCTCGCTGCCCCGCTCGAGAGTCTTTCTCCTCCGACCTCGACCCCTCGACCGAGATTCCTTCCTCTCGAAGGACTCGACGAATCTTCTCGAGGAAGATCGGCCGATCGAACTCCCGGGCGCGAGCGCGGAGGGCTCGGGGGTCGAATCCCTCGAGGCCTTCTTCGAGTTGGTCGAATGCTTCCAGAAGCGCCTGCGGGTCGGGCTCGGAGAAAAAGACACCGGTTGCCGGGCTGGAAGTGCCGTGCGGTACCACGGTCTCGAGTGCGCCTCCCTTGCGGAGTGCGACCACCGGGCGGCCCGCGGCCATCGCCTCGAGGGGTGTGATGCCGAAGTCTTCGTCACAGGGAAGGATGAACGCGCGGCAGCGCGCCATCTCGTACGCAACCTGGGCGTCGTCGACGCGTCCGAGCCATTCGATGTTCTGCCCCGCGCCAGAATCGCGTGCGAGGGTCTGCCAGCGCTCGGCCATCGGACCCGCGCCGATGATCTTCAGTCGGCGAGAAGGGTCCTTCGCGAGAGCGCGGATGGCGAGGTCGACCCCCTTGTATTCGACGAGCGCGCTGACGATCAGATATGCGTCGCTGACCTCGCTCTCGGGAGCGATCTGGAATCGGTCGACCTCGACCGGTGGATAGATCACTTCCGCCTCGCGGCCGTAGTGTCGGGCGATGCGGTCGGCGACGTGGTGGGAGATCGCGATGAATCGGTCGACCCCCGCTGCGGTGGAGCGATCCCAGGCGCGGAGTTCATCGAACCAGGCTTGCCCGCCGAGCCGCTGCAACCATCCCGCGCGATCGAGGTAGTCATCCGCGAGATCCCAGAGATATCGCGCCGGTGTGAAGCAGTAGCAGGTGTGGCGTGCACCGTCGCGCTTGGGTGCCGCCTTGGCCGCGCAGTGGCTCAAGCTCAAGAGTCGGTCGGCATCTCGGGTCTCGAACTGCTCCATCGCGAAGGGGTAGAGCGGCAGCAGCATGCGATGCCGGCGGCGGGCCGCCCTGAATCTCGAGAGCACCGAGGCCTGGATCGAGTGCGACTCGATTCTCTTCGAGACGGTTCCCGGTTCGTGGAACAACGTGTGGACCGTGGCCGTCGGGAGCAGCTCGAGGAATCCTTCGAGGCAGCGCTCCCCGCCGCGCATTCCGATCAGCCAGTCGTGGGCGATCGCGACCCGCGGAGCTGCGATGCCACGGTCTGGATTTCGTTCTTCCCCGCGCGCGCCGCGAGGACTCGGTGAGATCATCGAAACACCCCGGCGATCGCGTCGATCACCCGCTCGGGATCTTCCGGTCGGAGTCGATGGTGAAGCGGCAGAGCGAGCGCGTTGCGTGCGAGCGAGGTCGCACCCGGAAATTCCTCCTCGCGGTGCCCGAGCTGCGCGAATGCAGGCTGGGTGGGGAGGATGCCCGGGTAGTAGAGCCCGCTGCCGATTCCCTCGGCCGTGAGTGCTTGGCGCACCCGCTCGCGGTCCTCGATCCTCACGATGAACTGGTGCCAGCCGTGTTCCGAGCCGGGGGTTCGAGCGAGCGGGCGCACGCGATCGAGGAGCCCCTTCGCCTCGATCGCGGCGTAGTAGGTCTCGGCGTTTCGCATGCGCGCCGCCTGGATGCGGTCCAGGCGGCCGAGTCTGGCGGAGAGGATCGCACCCTGGAATCCGTCCATCCGGGCGTTCCAACCGAGTTCGACGTGGTTGTAGCCGCCCGCATCTCCGTGTACCCGGAGGGACCGCAGGCGCGCGGCGATCGCGGTGTCGCAACTCACGGCGAGTCCAGCATCCCCGGCGGCGCCGAAATTCTTGGTCGGGTAGAAGCTGAACGCACCCACCCGTCCGAAGCTACCGAGCGCTTGGCCGCGGAAGCGCACCCCGAAGCTCTGGGCAGCATCTTCGATCACGGCGACACCGGCGCTCTCGCAGGCGGGAAGCAGTTCATCGAGCGGAACTGCCTGGCCGTAGAGGTGGACCGGAATGATCGCCTTCGCAGCCGATCCCGGGGAGCCGGTTCCGAGAGCCGCCGTCGCCCGGGCGACATCGATCAGGCCGGTGTCTGGATCGACGTCGACGAAGCGCGGGGTCGCACCGAGATGAGCGACGCTGCTCGCGGTCGCGAAGAAGCTGTACGCGGGGACCACCACCACGTCACCGAGACCGATTCCGACCGCCTGCAATCCGAGGCGAATCGCATCGGAGCCCGAGTTCATTCCGATCGCATGGGGGACGTCGAGGAACGCGCAGCAGCGTGCTTCGAACGTCTCGACCGCAGAGCCGAGGCAGAAGGAGCGGTCATCGATCGCGGAGGCGATCGCCTCGAGCCATTCCTGGCGTTCGGCGTCGTCGTCGGGACCGACCGCGACCATGGAAATCGTCTGCACCGGGCGACCTCTCACTCCGTGGGGTGAGGGAGTCTAGCCGGGATGCTCAGGAGCGGTCGAGTGGAAAGTGGGGCTGCTTCCGCGTCCGAGAGCGCACTCGGGTACGCACCAGTGCTCCGCACGGGTCACTGCTCCTCAGCCTCGCTCCGGAACCACTCGACGAAGCGCCGGAGTCCGTCCTCGAGCGAAGTTCGCGGCTGGTACCCGAGCTCGGTACGGGCGAATTCGATGTCCGCGCAGGTCGTAGAGACATCGCCGGGTTGGTTCGGATGCCGGTCGATCTTCGGGATCTCTCCGAGCGCGGTGCCGATCGCGGTGACCAGCTCGTCGAGGCGGACCATGCGATGATTCCCCAGATTGAACACGCGGTAACCCGCGTTGCGATCGAGCGCGGCGATCACCCCCGCGACGATGTCGTCTACGAACGTGAAGTCGCGTCGAGCGCTGCCATCGCCGAAGACCGGCACCGGTTTCCCCGAGGCGATGAGCCGAGTGAAGGCGTGGATCGCCATCTCCGGGCGCTGACGCGGTCCGTACACCGTGAAGAAGCGCAAGCAGGCCACGTCGAGCCCGAACAGATGATGGAACGTGTGGCAGAGGAGCTCGCCGGCCTTTTTCGTCGCCGCGTACGGGCTCACCGGGTGGTCGACGGGGTCGGTCTCGCGAAACGGAGTCTCCGTCCGTTCGCCGTAGACCGACGAGGAGCTCGCGAACACGAAGTTTCGGATCTCGAATCGCTGGGCGACCTCGAGAAGGCGGCTGGTCCCGACGAGGTTGACGTCGGTGTAGAGGGTCGGTTCCTCGATCGACGGGCGCACTCCCGCCCGAGCGGCGAGGTGGATGATCGCGTCGAGGCTGCGGGTCCGCGCCAGGTTCTCGAGCAGGGCGGCGTCGCGGATGTCCCCTTCGACGAGAGTGAAGGCATCGGCGGCGAGAGCTGGCGCGAGATTCCGTCGCTTGATCGCGGGATCGTAGAATTCGTCGAAGCAGTCGAGACCGATGACTTCGTCACCGCGCCCGAGCAGCTGCTCGCACACGTGGCTGCCGATGAACCCGGCGGCCCCTGTCACCAAGACGCGAATGGACACCTGAACTACCCTTCCTTGCACGATCTAGCCCGCTTGGACGTGGCGATTCTACCCCTCGAATCTCGAATCCTCAGACCAATCCGCTCGGATCCCAGTGGCCCAGCGCGCGAGCGTCCGGGACAGGCATCACCTGCGGCGAGCCAGTCCCCTCATGGCGCCCCCCAAAGGTGGGACTGGCTCACCGAAGGTGATGTCTGTCCCGGACAGTCGCCGGTACTCCGGCCAAAGACAATCGATGCGAAACGGTCGCAAGGATATTCCTCTACCGGTACCGAGTCGGATCCGAGATCCCCGCCTCCGCAAATCCCCGCCGCCGCAAGCCGCACGCATCGCATCTCCCGCACGCCAGACCACTCTCATCGGGGTCGTAGCACGACACCGTCAGCGAGTAGTCCACCCCGAGCTCGGCTCCACGTCGGATGATCTCGGCCTTCGTCGCGTCGATGAGAGGGGTGTGGATCCGCCACCAGGTCTCTCCCGCGGTCGAGCCGTCGCGGGTGCCGTGGTCGGCTGCTCGCGCGAACGCTTCGATGAACTCTCTCCGGCAATCGGGGTAGCCGGAGTAATCGAGTGCGTTGACGCCGATGTAGATGTCCCGAAGCCCTCGCGCCTCGGCGATCCCGACGGCGAAGGCGAGGAAGATCAGATTGCGGGCGGGGACATAGGTCGCGGGGATCCC
The DNA here is from genome assembly GCA_032128395.1 of Planctomycetota bacterium. Classification (GTDB taxonomy): domain Bacteria; phylum Planctomycetota; class UBA8108; order UBA1146; family UBA1146; genus JAQBGV01. Next base: position 25,030 of record JAQBGV010000130.1, read on the forward strand.
CCCGGAGCCCGCTCCCTCAGGTGGCTCGGCGGGAATCTCACCCTCTCCGAGCAGAGCGGACCCGCCGATCTGCCCGAACGGCAAGTCGACCTCGAGCGGTGCCCGAACCCCGAGCGCTGCGGTGACGTTCATCGCAGCGCGCACTTCGATCGCGTGGGTCTGGCCGTAGCGGAACGACACCGGGAGCGGGTCGAAGCCATCGGCGCGAGCGATCGCGAGCACCGTGCTCGAGTCGAGTCCACCGCTGTGGAGGACCACTGCACCGGGAGAATTCGCCACCACTCGCTCCTTTCCCCAGCCTGGCCGCCCGGGCGGAGTACTCCTATCATGCGGCAGGGGAACCGGGAGCGACAACCGCCTGCCGCGCCCCGGGGAAGGAGGACCTCGTGAGGATCCTGTGCATCGCCGGTCGCCTCACCTGGTCGACGCCGACCACCTACGCCCAGGGGCTGGTGCGCGGCCTCGTCGCACGGGGCCACGAGGTGCAGGTCGCCGGGCTCGGCGGTCCTCTCCAGGACTCGTTTCGCGAGCTCGGGGTCGAGGTGTACGAGGTGCACCGCGACTTCTTCTCGTTCCGGCGTCTGCTCGGCTTCCTGCGCGACTTCGATCCCGAGGTGATCCATGCGGTGGGGGGGAAGGACCCGCTCGCCGTCGCCGATCGGATCACCCGCGCGCTCGGAAAGCCCCTCGTCCACACCGTCCACTCCTGGCTCCTCGAGGACCGTGTGCGCCAGCTCCCCTCGGGGATCTGCGGGGTCGTCGCCGTGAACCAAGACATCCGCGAGCACCTCGTCAACGCGATGAACGTCCCGAAGGGGCTGATCCGCGTGATTCCGTACGGGGTGGAGGAGCCCACCCCGATCGAGGCGGGACCGCGCGCTGAGCGTCGGGTCCCGGTGGTCGGCACGGTCGGGCGGCTCGAGAAGGGACGTCGACTGGAGGAGTTCCTCGAGGTCGCCCACCTGGTGCGTCAGGAGCTCGACGAGGTGCTCTTCATGGTGGCCGGGGAGGGTCCGGACGAGGTCCGTCTCCGACAGGCGACGAAGGCGCTCGGCCTCGAGGACGTCGTGACCTTCGCGACCCCTCGGGCCGGGGTCGAACACGTCTACCGAGCCTCCGACGTGATGGTCCTCGTCAGCGACTGGGGGGGGATCGGGATCCACCTCCTCGAGGGGATGGCGCTCGAGCGTCCGGTGGTCGCCACCGGCTCGGGAGAAGTGCTCTCGATCCTCGGAGAGTCCGGAATCTGCATTCTCGCCCGCTCCGGCGATCGACCCGCCCTCGCGAAGGCGGTGGCCGAGCTGATCCGGGACCCCGAGCGGCGCCACGCCCTCGGATCCCGCGCACGGCAGTACGTGCTCGAGCACTTCCCGCTGAAGACGGCGATCAGTCGGTTGGAGGACTACTATCGTGAGGTCTGTGAGCAGGTGATCGTGTAGCGACCCCCGCCCGGGCCCGGGAGGATCCTCGCGTCGGGAGGGATCCCTTGCGGGCTCCCGCCCGGCGCGAGTATCCTCCCCCCACATGGTGCGCGTGATCGTCATCCCCGCCCGGCGGGCTTCCGAGCGACTGCCCGGCAAGCTGCTCCGGGCCGACACGGGATGGCCCCTCATTCGACATGTTCAGGAGCGATGTCGGGCCGTTCCGGGCGTCGATCGGGTCATCGTCGCCGCGGACGGGGAAGCGATCCGCGAGGCGGTACTCTCCTACGGTGGCGAGGTGGTCCTGACCGACCCCGCTCTGCCGACCGGCACCGACCGGGTCGCCGAAGCGGTGCGAGCCCTCGACCTCGATCACTCTTCCGATCTCGTCGTAAACGTTCAGGGGGACGAGCCCGAGATCGATCCACAGAGCGTGGCGCTCCTGTTCGAGCGGCTCGCCCAGAGCCGGCTCGACGGTGATGGCGTGCAGGTCGCGACTCTCGCGACGAGGCGGGTCGACCCCGAGGGGTGGCGAGACCCGAACCGGGTGAAGGTGCTCTGCGACCGTCGCGGGCACGCGCTGTACTTTTCGCGGGCGCCTCTACCCCGGCCGCGGGGAGGGGAGCCGCCGGCTGAGTGGCTCCTTCATCTGGGGGTGTACGGATTCCTCCCCGGGGCGCTCGCGCGTTTCCGGGAGTGTCCGCCGGGTGCGCTCGAGTGCGCCGAGAAGCTCGAGCAGCTGCGTTTTCTGGAAGAGGGGATCGGGATCTCGGTCGAGGTGGTCGAGGCCTCGGAGGGCGGCGCCGGGATGGGCGGGATCGACACCGAGGACGATTACCGTCGGTTCGTCGCACGGGTGCTGGAAGCGGGGGGGGACCCGAGAGGTTCGAGAACATGAGCAAATTCATCTTCGTCACCGGCGGGGTCGTCTCGAGCCTCGGCAAGGGTCTGACCAATCAGTATCCGTTAGTTCCACCAGCATGATACGACGTGTCG
>JAQBGV010000131.1:0-7665 GCA_032128395.1 Planctomycetota bacterium
CGAGCGAGAGGGGGCTGGGAGCCAGCCCCCTTAGAGAACCAGCCCCCAATGCGAGCGGAGCGAAGCCTCGTTGGGGTGAATCGTGAGCGGCTCTGCCGCGAGCGAGAGGGGGCTGGGAGCCAGCCCCCTTAGAGAATCAGCGGCTCAGGCTCGCTATTCCAGGCCGTAGCGCCGGATCTTCGCGTAGAGCGTGGTCTTCGGGATCGCGAGCGAGTCGCACACCTTCGCCCGATTGCCCCGGAACCTGCGGAGCGCTGCCTCGATCACTTGGCGTTCGAAGTTCTCGATCGCGTCTTTCAGCGAGCCCGCGTCGAGCACCGAGTCGAGGCTGACCCCGGTCGAGTTTTCCTTCGCGCCGCCGCCGACTCGGGGACTGAGGTGGGCGGGATCGAGAACCCGACCCGAGAGCGCGTGGGAGCGGCGGACCTCGTTCTGGAGCTCGCGGATGTTCCCCGGCCAATGGTGGGTGAGGAGTGCTTCGATCCATTCGGGAGAGATCTCTTTCTCCATCCCGCTGCGTTCGTTCAATTGGGCGAGGAAATGCTCGGCGAGGAGCGGCACGTCGTCGCGCCGGTCGCGGAGGGGGGGGAGCTGGATGTTGATCACGTTCAGTCTGTAGAAGAGATCCTCGCGGAAGTTCCCCGTCTGCACCTCTCGGTACAGATCTCGATTGGTCGCCGAGAGCACTCTGACTTCGACCGGGACCACGTCGCCGCCCCCGACTCGACGCACTACTCCCTCCTGTAGAACACGGAGGAGCTTCTTCTGGAGTCCGGGAGATGTGTCCCCGATCTCATCGAGGAAGATCGTCCCGCCGGAGGCGAGTTCGAAGAGCCCGGGTCGGTCCTCGTCGGCCCCGGTGTACGCCCCTTTGACGCAGCCGAAGAGCTCACTCTCGAGGAGGGACTCGGTGATCGCACCGCAGTTCTCGGAGACGAACGGCCCGGTGGCTCGGGGGCTCCGGGCGTGGATCGCGCGGGCGACGAGTTCCTTCCCGGTCCCACTCTCCCCGGTGATCAGGACCGGGGCGTCGCTCGGTGCCACGCGGTCGATCAGTTGCTGGATCTCGATGATTTCCGCGTGATCTCCGATGATCGCCGGACCGTCGGTGGAGGGACGGTCACCGGCTCCGACGCGCCCGGAGGCCGGCGCTCCAGTGCGGCTGCGCGCTTCCGACCGGGCCCGTCGCAACTCCTCCTGCAATCGCTCGACGGTCCGCGTTCGCTCCTCGCGCACCGAGACCCAGGAGAGGAGCGCGATCACCGCACTGAGGGTGGCCGCGTCGGGAGCAGACTCCCATGCCTGGAACCGATGGTCGAGGTAGAGGACCCCGGCTCCGTCGGGGAGGGGGATGACCCTGAGGGACCGCGTCCGCGGGGTGCGCTGGCGCTCGAGGGACGGCCAGCAGTCATCCGCGGTCAGATCGGAGGAGGAGAAACCTTCCCCCCGTTCCACGGCGCGTTCGACGAGAGGGAGGATCACTTTGTCGAGAGGGTTGAGGACATCCTCTCCCTCGAAGGTGCGGGCGACCCGCACATCCCAACCGTCGTCGGTGTGTTCGAGGAGGAATCCGCGCTCCGCCCCGGCGGCGACGATCGCCGAGTCGAGCAGCGCGACGCGGGGAGCCGGGTGCTCTGCGAGACGCTCGATCCTGCGGGTGAGGTCGCTCGAGCCGTCGCTGGCCCCCGTTTCGGCCGGGGGGAGGATGGCATCGATCGGGGCAGGGAGTGGATCGGCAGATCGAGGCATCGTCAGTGTGCGGGCGCCCTGTTCCGCCCGGCCGTCGGGGTGTGTTTGGCTCACATCTCGGGATCGCCGTCGCGACCCCCCCGCGGCACTGAACCCGGGGTCTGGTTCCTCTGGGAATGACCCGCACGATCAGAGACAATCTCGCCCGTCGCCATCGTCCCAGCGGAGCATTCTCCGACGGGATGGGTGCTTCGGGATCCTGCCGCACGTGAGTATAGCATCCCCCGTATGCACGCCCCGTCGGGTAGGCCTCTCCCTTGCCGGACCCCCGGGGAGAGTCGGGGTGATTCCACAACGATAGGAACGGGAACGATGGAAAGAACACTGATCCTGCTCAAGCCGGACGCCGTCCAACGGAGTTACATCGGCGAGATCGTCGGGCGCTTCGAGCGGAAGGGTCTCAAGATCATCGGCATGAAGCTGATGCAAATCTCGAAGGAACTCGCCGCGAAGCACTACGGTGCCCACGAGGGGAAACCCTTCTACTCCGGCCTCGTCCGATTCATGACCTCGAACCCCGTGGTGGCGATCGCCCTCGAGGGTCATCAGGCGATCTCGGTGTGTCGGAAGTTGATGGGGTCGACCTTTGGCTGCGACGCCGAAGCGGGCACGATCCGGGGCGACTTCGGAATCTCGAACGGTTTCAATCTGGTCCACGGCTCCGACTCGTCGGAAGCGGCGGCGCGGGAGCTCGAGCTCTTCTTCTCGGCCGGTGAGATTCTCGAGTACGGCCGGAGCGACGATCCCTGGAACGCCGCGGAGTGAGGCCGCGCGATGAGCGCCGCCCTGCGTCCCGAGGAAGTGGCCGCGCTCATCGCGGAACTCGCCCCTAGACTCGCCGGAGCACGGCTCGAAAAGGTCTTCGACCGCCCTCCGCACGCATTCGTGCTGCGATTCCGCACCTCTGCTGGGAAGCGCTGGCTCCTCGTGACGACCCGCGCTGGGGTCTCCCGGCTGCACTTCGTCGATGATCCGGGGGAGCTCTCCGGGACCCCGTCCGCGGAGGCGGCGGAGCTGCGCGCGCTCCTCGGGGGGGGGCGTGTCGACGCGATCGACCAGCCCGGTGGGGATCGCATCATGCGGATCCGATTCGCCCGAGGACCAAAGGAGCGATCGACTCGCACCGACCTGGTGCTGGAGCTCTTCGGCCGATCGGGGCGGCTTCTCGTCATCGACGACACCAGCCGGCGGGTTCGATTCCGTCACGGCCGCGCGGGGATCGCGCGGGGAGAGCCCTATCGGTTCCCCGATCCTCCGGAGCGGCCCCCGAGTAGCGAAACGTGGCCGATCCCCTTCGAGCCGCGGTCGCACGTCCCAGAGGAACACCGCAGCCACGACACCCCCTTCCATCGGTTCGTCGAGCTCCGCATGCGGGAAGAAGAAGCGCGGCGGGATCGCGTCACGCGGCGCCAGGACCGCGAGGCTCGTCTCCGCCGCGAAGAGAGGCGGCGCCGTCAGCTCGCGGACAAGCTCGAGCGGGAAAAGGTGGAGGCGGAGCGGTGGGAGCGTTGGCAGCAGTGGGGCGAGTTGCTCAAGGGAAGCCTCTCCGAGCTACGACGCGGCCGAGATTCCGTTCTGGTGACGGACTGGTTCGCTCCGGACACGCCGCAGATCGAGATCCCTCTCGATCCGGTCATCACTCCGCTCGAGAACGTCGAACGCTGCTTTCGTCGAGCGCGGAAAGCGAAGCGGGCGCTCGGCCCGCTCGGGGAGCGACTGGCTGTGCTCACCTCCGAGCTCGCCGAGGTCTCGGCACTGATGGATGAACTCGAGCGGACACCCCTTGCGGAGATCGTGCACGAGGAAGAAGTGCTCACCCGTATCGAGAGTTGGCTCGCCTCGGGAGAACGTCGGCGTCACGAGCAGCGGGGCGAGAAGAAGCAGAGTCAGAAGGAGAAGGTGGCACGGGGGCCCCGGCGATATCGGTCGAGAGAGGGACTCGAGATTCTCGCCGGCCGGAGTGCTCGCGAGAACGACCGACTCACGATTCACCTGGCCAGGGGGAACGATCTGTTCTTCCACCGCGCCGACCGCCCGGGAGCCCACGTGATCTTGCGCGTCGCCCGCGGCCGCACCGCGGCGCCCGAGAGCATCGACGACGCGGCGTTCCTCGCCGCCTACCTGTCGGGGTGGCGCGGGCCGGACAACGCGAGAGTTCTCTGGACCGAGGCGAAGCATGTGCGCAAGCCGAAGGGGCTCCCCCCGGGGAAGGTGGTCGCCCAACTGACGCGGGAGCACGATGTCGAGTACCAAGAAGGGAGGATCGCGACCCTGGCGACCCCCGATCCACCGGGAGAGGGCGGTCCGTGACTGTTCCGTGTTGCCGGAAGATGCATGATGGATCGAGGTTCCGGCGTCGGAGTGCCGCGAGTTCCGACGGGACCAGGTTCTTGAACGGTCCTGCCTCGGGTAGCTTGGCGCCTGGACCGAACCGTGGGACTCGCGGCGATACCCCCGAAGACGCTGCGCGGAACGAGGATGGAGTCGGAACGATGCACCCAGTTCGGATCGCGCACCTGAGGGCCCCGGTCGCCCTTTCCATCGCAGTGCTGCTCGCCAGCGGGATCATCGGGTGCAGTTCTACCAGCCCCCGCGGAGACAAGGACGCGGTCAAGGTCGCAGTCAAGATCACCAAGAACCTCGAGCGTGGCCAGAAACTGATGGATGACGCTCGGGCGGACTGGAACCTGAACGATCCCTCCGAGAATCTCGACGGACTGTCGAAACTGATCCAGGCGGAGGAGCTTTTCTTCGAGGCCAGAAAGCTCAGTCCGAACTCGAGCAAGCCCAGGATGGCCCTCGGCAACTGCCGGGCCCTGATCGGGTACGTCTATTACGGCCAGTACCAGAAGTTCGAGGCCGAGGTGAAGGCCGCCGAGGAGGCGGGGAGCGAGGTTTCTCCCAAGGAGATCAAGTCCCGGGACGAAAATCTCGCGAAGAGCCGCGACTGGCTCCAGAGGTCGAACCAGGAGCTCGAATTCTACGTGAGGTTCTTGATCCAGCAGTTCCCCAACCCGTTCATCTACGAGGCGCTTGCCACCAACTATGAGTTCCTCGGAGAATACGGGGCCGCGGAGAACATGCTCAAGGCCTTCCTGCAGTCTGTGGATATCAGCCGCGAGCGACGCATGGAGTTCGAGGCTCGGGCCCGAGCGCTGCGCAAGAAGCGCCTCGACGAGTTCGAGGGGTAGTTCCCCTTCGGGTCTTGTCCGGGCCCGCGGTTCGTCTGCTCCGAGCGCCTCGTCTACCCAACGCGTCTGGGCGACGTTTTCGTCACCTTGGTCGTCTCGCCTCCGATCGTTCCGTCCACGCCCCCCCCATTTGCCGGTGCACCGATTCCGATGCTAGGCTTCAAGGCCTCACCCGAGGCATCGGATTGCACTGCCAAGTATCCCTCAACGGGAAGGGACCGGGCGGTGTCGGGGGACCTGCCGTGGGTCCTCGTGCGGGGCGTGAGCCCCTTCCAGAGGACGGTGCCGGCCGATGAGTCAACCCATCAGCGTCCAAGACGCACTGCGTCAGAGCGCGACCGATGTGGATATCGACGAGCTGACTCGTCGGGGACTCCGCAAAGTCAAGGTGCTCGACAAGGCGACGGTCTTCCGCCTCATCGATGAGGCGGTGAACCGAGTCGTCGAGGAGCGCCTTCAAGCCGCCACTGCGCAAGAGCGCCAGCAGATCCAGCAGCAGGCGCGCCAGGAGTTTCAGCATCTCGTCAAGAGTCACCAGGAGCAGATGCAGGAGCAGGTCGACCATCAGGTCGAAGAGTACCAGCTTCGCATCCGGCAACTGGAAAAACAGGTTCTGGACGGGGCGGTCCCGGGGGCCGCCGCGATGGATAAGGAGATGCTCGCAGCGATGATCCGGGAAGCGGTCGCCGAGGCCACCCCTCGAGGTGGCACCACCAGTGGCGATCTTTCCGCGTTGCAGCAGAGCATCGAATCACTCGCCAAGAAAGTCGGGTCCGCATCGGGCCGCAACGTCATCGAGGCTCCCACAGAAGAGGCGCTCACTGCGCTCTTTGCGCGGAAGACCGATGGCGTCGAGACCAACATCAGCAACGTCGAGGTCAAAAACGCGAAAGCGAATGGCGTCAACAAGAACCTCGCGAAGCTTCGTTCTCTTAAAAAGGGAAGTGAGTGACCGGGGAGATGAATCAGTCCAACGAGTCCAATTTCGAGGGCGCCAGCGACGACGCCGATTCCGACGGGAGTGCAAACGTGAACTTCGACATGGAGAACGAGAGTGTGAGTCCGAGCCCCATCGCGGGGCGTACTCCGGCCACCTCCGTCGCGACACGCTGCGAGTTGGGGCGCGGGCTCGACGTGGGGACCGCCAACCTCGTCAGCGCGTTGCAGGACGCGGAGGGCAACGTCCACATCAAGATCCAGCGGAACGCGTTCATCGACATCGATTGCGATGACTACACGCGGAACATGCTCACCCGGCTGAACGTGCAGTACGTGGTGCTCAGCAACCGCATGATCGTGGTGGGAGATCCGGCGTTCGAGCTCGCGAACATCTTCAATCGCGAGACGCGCCGGCCGATGCGCGACGGGATGATCAGCTCCGACGAGGCGGATGCGCTGCCGATCGAGAAGATGCTCCTGCAGACCCTGCTCGGCAACCCGAGCCACGAGGGGGAGGTCTGCTACTACTCGGTCCCGGCCGAGCCGATCGATGCCGACCTGAACGTGATCTACCACCAAGGCGTCTTCGGTGGCCTGCTGAAGAGCCTCGGCTTTACCGGCAAGCCCCTCGTCGAAGGTCACGCGGTAGTCTTCAGCGAGCTGGCCGAGGATGACTTCACCGGGATCGGGATCTCCGGCGGCGGCGGGATGTTCAACATCTGCGTCAGCTACAAGTCGATCCCGGCACTGAGCTTCTCGACCACTCGCGGCGGCGACTGGATCGATCGCAACGTGGCGAACGTGCTCGGGATCAGCGCCTCGCGTGCGACGAGCATGAAGGAGAAGGGCGTCGACATCACCCGCCCGAAGAGCCGCGAGGAAGAGGCGATCGAGATCTACTACCGCAACCTGATCTCATACACCCTCAAGAACATCAAGTCGCGCTTCGAGAGCTCGAGCTCGATGCCGAACTTCCCCGACCCGATCACTATCGTCTGCGCAGGCGGCACCTCGCTGATCGGCGGGTTCATCGAGACGTTCCAGGACGAATTCAACAAGATCAACTTCCCGATTCCGGTGAAGGAGATCCGCCTCGCCGAGGACCCGCTCTACAGCGTGTCGAAAGGGTGCCTCGTGGCGGCCCTCTCGGAGGCGTAACCACCCCTTGAGACCACTCTTGCTCGGAGGGAGTCCCCACCCATCCCGGGGGCTCCCTTTTTTTGTTGGCGTCCGCGGGACGATGAGCAGCCGGCTGCTGCGTTGCGAGGCGCGACTCGATCCTCGACGGGGCGCAGGGCCCCGCCTGCGGTCGAGCCGCACCTCGCGCCTTGCATCCGACTACTCCTCGTCCCGCTCTTCGTTTGCTGTATGGAGAGAGCGTCGGCTCGTCGGCCTTCTGGGCCGCCTTGCTCCCCGGCTAGGACACTCGATCGGTTTTTCACCTTCGGAAAAAGTAGTGGCCGGGGTGCTCTGCTGAGCACCCCGGCCAATTTCCGGTCCTCTCGAGGGAGGAGCCGGGCGATCGCCCTTGCCTACGGGCAGAAGGGAAAAGCGAGGCAGTCGAGCGGATCCGCCGTCGGGTCGACCCCGCAGCCGGGGAACGGCGGGGGGAGAGGCAGCGGTGGTCCGGTCGGGAAGAGCGTACCGAGCGACGCGACCGCGTCCGCGATGTTCAGCGAACCGTCGTCGTTCGAATCCAGCGCGTCCCTGCACGGCGGCGTGGGGGGGGGGCCGATCGGGAAGAGCACGTTCAGCGTGGCCACCGCGTCCGCGATGTTGAAGCTAC
>JAQBGV010000132.1:0-12089 GCA_032128395.1 Planctomycetota bacterium
GGACTGGCACACCAGTGGCGAGCCAGTCCCCACGCCTGTTCCGCCTAGAGCATCTCCCGCAGCGCCGCCGCCCGTCGCCGCGCTACTGGTACCTCTATCCCGAGCGGTGCGCGCAGCGTCGCGATCAGCGTGCCGCTGAATCCGGGCTCCACGTGCGCGACCCAATCGAGGTGGACGATCGCGCTGCGCGACACGCGAACGAACGGCGGGCTGGGAAGTCGCGTCTCCAATTCCGCGAGGGTCTCCCCGAGCCGCCGGTCCCCCGCTGGGGTCCGGGCGATCACCTCTGCATCCGAGACCTCGATCGCTCCGACCTCGGCGAAAGAAATCCGGAGCATCTTCGAGCCTTCGTGACCGATCAGATGGTCCGAGCTCCCGAGAGAGGCCAGCGCCCCCATCTCGCGCTTCGACATTCGCTGCCGCACGCGGCGCAGAGCTCGCTCGAGCGTCTCGGTCTCGATGGGCTTCACCAGATAATCGAGCGCCTCGAGGGCGAACGCTTCGACGGCGTGCTCCTCGTGCGCGGTCGTGAATACCACGAACGGTCGGATCCCCTCCGGCAGCTGACGTGCGATCTGCCCCAGCACCTCGGTCCCCGTCCGCCCCGGCATGCTGATGTCGAGGAGGATCAGGTCCGGTCCGAGTCGGAGCGCTTCAGCGATCGCGCACTCACCATCCGCGGCTTCACCCACTACCTCGACGTCGGGGTGCGCAGCGAGGAGGCGCTGCAGGCGCTTCCGGGCGAGCGACTCGTCGTCGACGACCAGGGTGCGGATCATCCGAGAACCTCCCGCGGAATCGTCACCTCGAGACGGGCTCCACCCGACTCTGATCGCCCTATCTCGAGCGTCCCGCCCCCTCCGGTCATCCCTTTCAGCCGTTGCCGCACGCTCGCGAGCGCGCCTCCCGCTCCGCCGCGGCCCCCGCGCGGGGTCGACTCTCCCGCATCCAGCGCCCGGATCACTTCCTCCGGGATGCCCGGGCCATCATCCTCGACCACGACGGTGAGCACACCGTTTCGGAGCATCGCCTCGATACGCACCCTGCCCCCCTCCGGGCGCGGCGCGATCGCGTGACGGACCGCGTTCTCGACCAAGGGCTGCAGCACCAGGCCGGGGATGGGCACCTCCGCCGCCGCGGGGTCGAGCTCGAGTTCGACGGTGAGACGATCTCCGAAGCGCGCCCGTTCGATCCGCAGGGTCCGCTCGATCGTCTCCCACTCCTGCCGAAGTGGAACGCGATCCTCCGTCGAGGTCCGGAGCGAGTGCCGGAGCAGATGGGCCAAGTCACCGATCAGCTCCTCGGCGCGGGCGGAGTCCTCGTGGACCAATTCGGCGAGGGTGTTCAGGGTGTTGAAGAGGAAGTGCGGATGCATCTGCGCCTGAAGCGCCCGCAACCGCGCCGCCAGCGCCGCCTTCTCTAGCTCCGCCTCTCGCCTGCGATGTTCCTCGACCACGGCAGCGTACCGGCGATGGCTCATCGCGAGGGTGGCGAGCGCGACCGCGAGGAGCGCCGCGACCGTGGCCAGGGTCAGCGCCCGACTCCCGACCAGGATCCAGTACTCCGGACGATCACCGCCGAGGCTCGCGAGGGCGACCAGGATCGCGCCGATACCGAGCACCCCGACGATGACCGGCCGCGACAGAATGGCCGGGACGTTCGGCCAGGTGCGAAGGGCCGCTCTCCTCGCCACGACCCCGACCAACCCGCCTCCGACCTCCGCCGTCACGAACATCCAGCCGCGATCGGGAGCGTGGAGATAGCGCAGGAGGAGGAGGCAGGTCAAGGCGGTGCCGCTGAAACTGACGAGGTCCGGTAGGAATCGCACTCGCTCGCCTTCCTCCCGGGCCCATTCCACAAGCGGCGTTCGAAGATGGGACAAGGCACCGCTGTGCGGAGCCAGTCCCCACACCTATCATGGCACTGTCCCGAGTGGAGGAACAATCCATTGCTCTACTACGCCGCCTGTTGCCAGGTCGATCAGCCGAATCCCAAACATCGGGATGAGATGCCCCGGAACACCTCCCGCATGCTCTCGTTGCTCGAGCGGGCCGTAGTCGGGTACCGCCCGTTCCACGACGTTCGGCTCGTCGTGTTTCCCGAGTTCGGCCACGCGGCTCCGGTCTTCGACACCGCGGAAGAACTCGCCGATAAGCTCGCTGTGGAACTCCCCAACGAACACACCGAACGACTCTGCGCCGCCGCCCGCGAACACGGAATCTGGATCCAGTCCGGGAGCTTCCTCGAGATCGATCCGAACATTTCGGACGCCGTCTTCAACACGACGGTGCTCATCGGCCCCGACGGCATCCTCTCGAAGTACCGCAAGGTGAACCCCTGGATCCCGTGGGAGGTGCACGCGAGCCCCTGCGACATCCCCGACTACGCCGAGGAGCTCTTTCCCGTCGTCGAGACGGAGATCGGCCGACTCGGCGTCGCCACCTGCTACGACTGGCTCTTCCCCGAAGTCACCCGCGAGCTCGCCCTCGGCGGAGCCGAAATCCTGATTCGCATCTCGGCGTACATGGATCCGTGGGGTGCGACGCCGCCCACCGACTGGTGGACCCTGGTGAACCGCTGCCGCGCGATCGAGAACCTGTGCGCCGTCGTCGCGTGCAACCAAGGGGCGAGCACCGCCCACTACCCCCCGTTCTCGTGGCCCGGCGCGAGCATGATCGTCGACCTCGACGGACGGATCCTCGCCCAAGCCCCCGCCGGTCCCGGAGAGGCGATCGTCGTCGGACCGGTGCAGCTCGCGGTCCTCCGTGAAGAGCGCGCACGCCGAACCGGCCATTCGATGCTCGCGCACCTGCGCCCCGAAGCGTATCCCCGGCAGCGAAAATCTAGACTTGCTCCCGGTCCTTCCCCCGTCGATCGCACCACTCGAGGACTCGAGAGGCGGATCCGCGAGAGTTCGCGGCATCTCGGGATGTGAGCGGATGCCTTTTCCCACGCGCGTCGGAGGGGTAGCTTCTCGGGACCCGATCGAAGGAGACCAGGACCGGTGGCCGAGCCCGATCTGCAGAGACTCCGCATCGACCGCGGCGGAGGTTCCGGCCCCGCAGCTCGCGGTGCGTCGCGCGTCGGGATCGTGGCGCTCATCCTGCTCCTCGGCTACGTCGCGTGGAACGAATTCGGGAAGCGCACCGGCCCCGACCTCCCCCGCGTCTCAGTGGTTCGCGCCACCCGCACCGGGGGTGCTCCCGTCCGCAGCGGCGTCTCCGCGAACGGCTACGTCGTAGCGCGCACTCGTGCCTCGCTCTCGACCGATATCCCGGGGCGACTGGTCGAGCTCCGGGTCGAAGAGGGGAGCCGGGTGCGTCGGGGAGACCTCGTCGCCCGCCTCGACACTCGTGAACTGGAAGCGGCCCGCGACCGCGCCGCCGCCGACCTCCGTCAGGCCCAGGCGAGCGAGCGCCTCGCAGAGCTCGAGATCGCGCGCATCCGTCCTCTGGTCGAGCGCGGGGACTCGTCGAAGTCCGATCTAGACCGGGGCCAGGCGGAGCTGGACGGGGCGAGGGCCCGGGTATCGAGCCTTCGCGCATCCGTCGCGGAGATCGAAGTGCGGATCGACAAGTCGTCGGTCTATGCGCCGTTCGACGGCATGGTAATCGAGAAGAACGCTGAGATCGGCGAGGTGGTCAGCTCGGTGAGCTCCGGGACGAATTCCCGAGGAGCGGTCGCGACGATCGTCGACTTCGGTAGCCTCGAGGTTCAAGTGGAGCTCGCCCAGGCCTCACTCGGCGCTGCCCAGGTCGGAGCAGGGATGCGCATCGTCCTCGACGCCTATCCCGATCACGCCTACCCGGGTCGCATCCGACAGATCTGGCCAACCGCAGACCGCCAGAAGGCGACCGTCGAGCTGCGCGTCGAATTCGTCGAGCGGGACGAGCGGATCCTCCCCGAAATGGGGGTGCGAGTGACCTTCATCGAAGAGGCGGAGTCCTCGACCGTCGCCCCACGAGTGTTGATCCCCCGGAGCGCGGTGATCGCCGCCCCCGATCCGGCGGTGTTCCTGTTCGATGGAACCCAGGCGCGCCTGCGACGAGTGACGATCGTCCCCGCCGATGAACCGGGCCTCGTCGAGGTCCTCGACGGCCTGACCGGAAGTGAGATGCTCATCGACGCACCGCCGGGCTCCTTGCAGGATGGGGACGCGGTCGCACGTGAAGAGGGGTCGAGGTGAGTGAGTTCATCGCACTGCGTGGGGTCTCGAAATCCTATCAGCGGGGGGGCGAGACCCTGCGGGTCCTCGACGGTCTCGACCTCGACATCCCCCGCACCGATTTCGTCGCCCTGATGGGCCCGAGCGGCTCGGGAAAGACCACGATCCTGAATGTGATCGGCGGGCTCGACCGCCCCGACGAGGGGAGCGTGATCGTCGCCGACACCGAGCTGAGCGCTCTCGCCGCGTCAAGGCTCCCCGCGTGGCGCGCACGTCATGTCGGATTCGTCTTCCAAAGTTTCAACCTGGTGCCAGTCCTCACCGCACGCGAAAACGTGACGCTGCCTCTCCTCCTCACCCCGCTGTCGAAGGCCGAGAGGCGGAAGCAGGCGGAATTCGCTCTCGAGATCGTCGGTCTCACCGACCGAATGGACCATCGACCGAGTCAACTCTCGGGGGGACAGGAGCAGCGGGTGGCGATCGCCCGCGCGATCGCCACCGACCCCGATGTGATCATCGCGGACGAGCCGACCGGAGACCTCGATCGGGAGACTGCCAACGAGATCATGGAGCTCCTCGGCCGCCTGAACCGCGAGCTCGAGAAGACGATCGTGATGGTCACCCACGACCACCTCGCGGCGGAGAGCGCGAAGCGGAGTCTCCACCTCGACAAGGGGGTCCTGGTCGAGTCGGGACGGGGGCCGGCGTGAAGGTCCCCTGGGGGCTCGCGCTCCGACACATCTTCGAGCACTGGTTCCGGAACCTGCTGACGGTGTTGGCCGTCGGGGTGGCGGTCTTTCTCTTCTGCTTCCTCGTCTCGCTGATCGTCACCCTGGACGACCAGGTCGAAGAGGCGTCACAGGACCGGGTCATCGTCCAGTCTGCGGTCTCTCTCTTCGTCACGCTCCCTCTCGACTACCTCGCGAAGATCGCCGCGGTCCCGGGAGTTGGCGACGTCACGAAGTGGCAGTGGTTCGGCGCGTACTTCCAGAATCAGAGCGAGGGGTTCTTCGCGCAGTTCGGGGTCGATCCCGATCCCTTCTTCCGGATGTACGAACGGGATATCCGCATCATCGAAGGACCGAACGGCGAAACCGCACCCGCCGCCCGTGAGGCGGTCCACCTCGCGATGCTCGAGGAGAAGCGGGGAGCGCTCATCGGCCAGGCACTCGCGAAGAAATTCGGCTGGAAGGTCGGCGAGGCGATTCCGCTGACCTGTACGCTCTTCCCCCGCACCGATGGCGGGGCGTGGGACTTCGTAGTGCTCGGAATCTACGAGAAGCAGCGGGCAAACGTCGATGACTCGACGCTGTTCTTCCGTTTCGACTACCTCGAGGATACTCTCCGAAACGGCGGTGCGACCGGGCCACTCGGAAGCGGGACCTTCTTCGTACAGGTCGCCCCCGATCACGAGACGGCAGAGGTGATCGAAACCATCGACGCTCTCTTCACGAATGGTCCCCAGCGCACCAAGACCTCGACCGAGGCTGCGTTCCAGGCGAGCTTCGTCTCAATGCTGGGAAACCTGCCGCTCTTCCTCGGGACGATCGGCGGCGCAGTCGTCTTCGCGGTCTTCTTCTCAGTGGTGAACACGATGATGATCTCGGGGCGTCAGCGGATCCGGGAGTCCGGGATCCTCAAGGCGCTCGGCTTCCCCAACCTGACTCTCGGGGCGCTGATCGTCTACGAATCGGTCCTGCTCTCCAGCCTCGGCGGTCTGGTCGGGATCGGACTCGCGTTCGGTGCGGCGCGGGGGGTCCGTCAGAAGATGGCGAACTTCTTCCCGAACTTCGCGGTCGGCCCCGAGACGATGGCGATCGGATTCGGGATCGCGGCCGGGATCGGGGTGATTGCGGGAGTGACTCCGATGGTGCACCTGATGCGGACCAAACCCACCGACGCGATGCGGAGCGAGGGCTGATGGCGCTCCCACTCGGCTACTCCCTTCGGAATCTGCGGGTGCGACGCACCTCGACACTGTTCACTGCCCTCGGGATCGCGATGACGGTCGCGGTCTTCTGCGGGGTTTTCTCGCTCAAGAACGGCTTCGAGCAGCTGTATCGCCCCCGCGGCTCGGAGGACCTCGTGATCTACCTCCGACCGGGGGCGACGTCGGAGGGGGAATCGGGGATCACCCGCGAGCAGGCGAACATCCTCCTCAAGGAACGTCCTGAAATCCTCAGAGATGACGCGGGGGAGCCTCTCGCAGCCCTGGAGAGCTACCTCGCGGTCTACATGCAGAAGCTCGATGGCGGGCTGACGAACGTCCCCTTGCGCGGTGTACAGCGCAGATCATTCGAGGTCCTCGAACCGCCACCCCGCATCGTCGAAGGGCGGATGCTGCAGTGGGGGGCCGACGAGGTCATCGTCGGAAGACCCCTCACCGGGCGGATGCGTGGGTGTCTGGTCGGGGAGACGCTGACCCTGAATCTCACTCCATTTCGCGTCGTCGGGGTGTTCGAGGCGGAGGGCGCGTACGGTGGCGAGATCTGGGGAGATGTCGAGAGGATGATGGAAGCCCTCGAGCGGCCGGTCTTCCAACGGGTGATCGCGCGGGTGGATCCTTCGGTGGTCCTCCAGCTCGTCGATATCGCCACCATCAACGCCGCGCGAGAGCGACTGGGCGAAGATCCGCTGACGCCCCTGCAGGTGCTCGATGCGCAGCTCCGCGAGGATGCCCGCACCCCGCTCCAGATCATCTCCGAACGCGAATACCTCGCGAAGCAGACGACGTTCCTCTCCGCCGGCCTCGCGGGGCTCGCGGTATTCCTGACCGCGATCATGGGGATCGCCGCGATCCTCGGGGCGATGAACACGATGCTCGCGGCAGTCTCCGCCCGGACCCACGAGGTCGGGGTGTTGAAGGCGATCGGCTACGAACCGGGGCAGATCTTCGGCGCGTTCCTCGTCGAATCCGCTCTGATCGGAGCGGTCGGAGGGGCGCTCGGTCTCCTGATCGTCGCTCCCTTCCACGGAGTCGAGACCGGCGCGACGAACTGGAACACCTTCACCGACGTGTCCTTCTCCTTCACGCTCTCTCCCGCCATCGCCGCGATGGCGTTCGGAATCGCATTCCTCCTCGGGATGGTCGGCGGCGCACTGCCCGCGCTGCGAGCAGCGCGTCTGAAACCCGTTGACGCTCTCCGCATGCAGTAGAACGCGGGGAGGGTCCGCCTTGCAGGGTGAACAACCACCACACCTCTCGATCATCATCCCCATCCTCGACGAGGAGGAGTCGATCGACCCTCTCCTCGACGAACTGATCCCGGTCCTCGCCACGATCGACGGAGGCTACGAAGTGATCGTGGTCGATGACGGCTCGACCGATTCCACCCCCACCCGCCTCAGGCATCGACTCGAAGTCACACCCCACTTGCGCGTGCTCACCCTCACCCCCCACTCGGGTCAGACGGCAGCGTTCGAGGCCGGGTTCCGCGCCGGGCGGGGAGAACTCTTCGTCACGCTCGACGGCGATGGTCAGAACGATCCCGCCGACATTCCGCGCCTTCTCGCGGCGCTCGAGGGGATGGACGCGGTATTCGGCGTCCGCGCCCACCGAAGCGATCCAGGGGTGCGCAGATTCGCGAAGCGGGTCGCCGACCTGGTGCGGAATCTCGTTCTCAGGAGCCAGTACCGCGATGTCGGGTGTTCCTTGAAAGTCTTCCGACGCGACATCATCGCGGGCGTAACGCTCTACAATGGGCTGCACCGCTTCTTCCCCTACCTCGTCGAAATGCGCGGGGGGCGAGCGGTCGAGATCGAGGTCTCGCACCGTCCACGCCGGAAGGGGCGGAGCAAGGTACGTCCGCTCGCTCGCGGCTGGCCCGCCTTCTGGGACCTCTTCATGGTGCGGCGCATGCGGCGACGTTCACTGCGCTACGACGTGACGGAGATGCACTGATGGAAGAATTCCTCGAACAGCTGAAGAACCCCTGGGCGATCTTCGGATTCGGCGCTCAGGCCCTCTTCTTCATGCGATTCCTCGTGCAGTGGGTCGCGAGCGAGCGCGAGGGTCGTTCGGTGATCCCCGTCGCTTTCTGGTGGTTCAGCATCGCGGGGGCCGGGGGGCTGCTCGTCTACGCGGTACAGATCCGGAACCCGGTCTTCATCGTGGGGCAGTCCCTCGGGTTCATCATCTACAGCCGCAACTTGTGGCTGATCCATCGCGAGCAGGTCGCGGCCACCGCAGCGATCCCGAACACCGGCCCCGTCTCCACAAACCTGCGTCGCCCCGTTCGCGATCTTCCCGCGGGCGTGGGACGGCCCTGAGGTCCGGGGCGTGGAGAACCGCATCCGCGCCGACCTCGCGGCGATCGCACTCCTCGCGACGATCTTCATCCTTCCCGGGCTCTTCCTCACCGAGCTCACCACCACCGCCGAAGCACGCTACTCGCAGATCGCCCGGGAGATGCGTCTCGACGGACGCGTGCTCACTCCTCGGCTGAACGGCGACGAGTACACGGAGAAGCCGCCGCTCTTCTTCGACCTCCTGCAGATCCCGCAGATGATCACGGGGGATGTCACTCCCGCCGGATCACGGCTGGTCATCCTCCCTTTCGCGATCATCGCGCTCTGGGGGACCTATGGCGCCGGGCGAATCCTCGCCGGACGGCGGGCGGCGCTCATCGCGGCGGCTTGCCTCGGGACGAACGCGCAGTTCGTCAGCTACGCGTACCTCGCCGTATTCGATGTGCCACTCCTCGCTTGCACGACCACCGCCGTCTTCGCCTACCTGCTCGGGACTCGCGCTTCCCCGGCCCCGCGCAGATGGCGACTCGGGGTCGCGCTCGCGATGGGGCTCGGCTGCCTCTTCAAGGGGCCGGTCGCGATCGTGCTCCCGGGCGCGGTGATCGCACTCGACGCGGTCCTCAGGCATCGCGGTCGGGCGTTCCGTTCCCCCGCGGCGTACTGGATCCCCGCAGTCGCGCTCCTCGCCCTCGGGGTGTGGCTGATTCCGATGGCGATCATCTACGGGGAGTCATTCGTCTCAACGATGTGGGAGAAGCAGGTCGTCCGCCGCACCGTCTCGGGCGCCGGCCCCCACTCGCATCCGTTCTGGTACTACGTCCCGAACCTCATCGGGGGCTGGCTCCCGTGGACGGTCCTGATTCCGGCTGTGGCGGCGGCGACACGACGCGGTGGCCTCGCGGCGCGTCCCGACCCGAACGAAGAATCCCCGCTCCGCTTCCCATTTCTCTGGGCGGTCGCGATCCCCGTCATCCTCAGTTTGGTCGCGAGCAAGCGAGCGCAGTACCTCCTCCCCGCGGCGCCGGGATTCGCGCTGTGGATCGCGATCTGGATCGATGGTGCACTGCGCCGGGGCTCGTTCTCGGACGGGGTGGAGCGCTGGAACATGGTGACGATCCGGGTGGTGGTCATCTTCCTCGGCGCCGTCGCGGTGAGCACTGCGATCGCCGCCCCGATCGTCGCCGGGTCCGACTTCGGGGCGCTCCTCGGGAAGAACGTTCCATCATCGGTCGTCGCCGCGATCGAGGAGGGATTCGTCACGCGCCTGGCGATCCTTTCGGCGATCCTCTTCGGCCTCGCGGGGTGGATGCTCCACCGCGCGACCCCCGCCCGGCTTCTCATCGCGATGTTGCTCCTCGGCACGGTGTTCATTCCCCTAAGGCAGTGGGAACTGAATCGCTTCCGCGACCGGTTCGTCCGCGCGAACGAGTTCGGCGCGGAAGTTCGCAAGTTCCTCGATTCCGGTGGGAGGGTCGGCAGCTACGCGATGCGCCTCAACGGGACATACCAACTCCACTCCGGGGCGACACACTTCGCCCTCCTCGACGATGAGGTCGAAATCGCGGCGTTCCTCGCCGAGGGGGAACAGCGGGCGGTGATCGGGAAGCGACACCGCTTCGAGCAGTACATCTGGCCACACCTCGCGGGGCAGGAGATCCAGATCCTCGCCCGCCACTCGGAGGGTCGGTCGGAGGTGGTGCTCTTTGGTGTGGGGGATCCGACAGTCCCTCTCGAGGATTCACGCGAGCAGTAGGAGAGCCACCCCACCCATCGCTACCGCGGTTCCGATCCACGCTCGGGGCGAGACCCGCTCGCGCAGCAGAAGCGCGACCAGCACCGTGATGAAGATCGGGGTGGTCGCGGTCTGCGTGTTCGCGATCGCCACCGGCAGGGCCCCGATCGCGATGAGGCTCATCCAGATCCCGAGGAAGGTCCCGATCGAGCTCGCGAAGAGGATGCGCGCGGGGATCCCCGGGGCGGTGAGTTGTCGGGCCCAGGGACGCGCGCGACCGATGAGGAACGCGATCCCCAACCCGATCACGGCCGCGATGGAGAGCCTGACGAGCGATGCTTCGAGCGGAGTGACCCCTTCCATTCCGAGTTTGGCGAGGGCGGTTCCCACCGCCTGGCAGAGAGCTCCGTTCACCCCGTGGAGGAGGCCCTCGATCGGGCGCGACTCCCCTTCTCCAGCGAGGACCTTCGGCGCCGGACTCCGCTCACGGATGACCACCATGACCCCGGCCAACGTCACCCCGATCGCGAGGAGCTCCACCCCATCGAGCACCTCCGCGAGCAAGAACCACCCGACCGCGGCCGCGAAAACCGGGGTAAGGGTGCTCAGGATCATCGCGCGGCGTGGACCGAGAATCTGGAGCGAGCGGAAGTAGCTCCGGTCCCCGATGACGAGGCCGACGATCGCGCTCGCCGTCAGCCAGAGGAGGGGCTCGATCCCGAGATCCGCAAGTGCACTCCCCCCGCCGGGGCGGGTGAAGATCACCGCGAGCAGGATCGCCGTCCCGCAGATGTTCTTCCCCAGGTTCAGCGCTCCGGCGCTCGCCGGGATCCGGCTGAACACGAGACCCGCGACCGCCCAGCAGAGGGCGGCGATGAGGCCGGCGATCTCCGTCCATCGATCGAACACGATCCCCTCCTGCGGCTTGGGTGTAGGGGGCCTGAGCGGGGAGAGCCAGCGATTCGTCGGGGCCCACCTCAGGACGACCGCCAATTCGGCAGACAACTGGCGGCTGAGGCTCCAAATCAGAAGATCGAGCATCGCTACCCGCCACATCGGCAGAGCGCCGTTCGAGATGTGCGGCTACAGTGGCTGTCTAAAGTGTTTCGGGCTAGTGGTTTGGGTCTGCGAAGGCGAGATTGGCACCCCGACTGCTTCCTTGCGGGCTCGGACCTGTACTGAAAGGAGCTGACGATGAGCCGTCCCTGCACGATCGCCCCTTGGAGCACCATGGAGGGGAGCCTCTCCCGCCTTCTCCACGATTTCGTCGCGACCGGAACACCCGCTCGGACCCGTTTCCCAGGCGTCTCCACCCCTTCCCCTGCGATGACCGCGCTGGAGACCGACAGGGAGTACTCCTTCGAGTTCGACCTCCCCGGTCTCGGGGAGGGCGACGTGGAACTCGAGCTCCTCGACGGCGTTCTCACGATCCGCGGCAACTGGCCGGTCGCGCCTCCGGATGGGGCCAAAGTGCTCCGCAACGAGCGCGCGAGCGGAGAGTTCACGAGGACGATCCGACTCCCCGGTGAGGTAGACGAGACCGCGGTTCGGGCGGAGATCCAGAACGGAGTCCTGTGCCTCGCGCTGCCGAAGCGACCGGAGGCCCAGCCGCGCCGCATCGAGATCGCGAGCCGCGCGAACTGAGCCGGCCGCACTCAAAGATGTTCCCCATCCCTCGACACGCCCCGCCTCACCTCCTGGCGGGGGCGTGTTTTTGTTCATTCCCGGACGAATCAGAACCGAAGATGGGGCACTGCCGTCGCGTCGGCGCCGTGTCGGGCTACCCTGGACACTTCTCGGAGTAGCGCCGATACTCCGCCGCGTTCTTCGAGCTCGGAACGAACCCCGGGACGGGAGCGAGTCCGCCGTGCGCGCCCTCTGGCTCTTCCTCGTGCTCTGCGCCTTCTGGCTCCTTCTCTCCGGGGAGACCGACTCGGCGTTCCT
>JAQBGV010000133.1:0-48018 GCA_032128395.1 Planctomycetota bacterium
TGTCTGCGAGATCGAGCACTTGAATCCCATCGCCGCACTCCGAGACGATGTATGCGTAGTTCAGATAGGTTTTCACATCACGCCACGTACAAGATCCTGGTCCGGGGATGTTGTCGATGACCACCGGGTTCCCGGGGACGGTGATCTCGACGATCGAGGTCCCAGTCGAGTGACCCATCAGCGCGTACTCTCGCCCGCTCGGCGCGGTGTAGCCCCAGCAATCGTTGACGAGCCCGGTACCGCCGAGCTCTGCCACGGTCAGCCAGGAGAGCATCGTCACTCCCTGGGCGTCGTATCCGCCGGGAGGCCCGAACGGCACCGAACCCGATCCAGAACCCGATCCCGAACCGGGTCCCGCGCTGCGGTAGCCGGGGCCGGTGTACGGAGGCTGCGGATTCAGAGCTTTCGGATCATCCTGGTGGGCGAAGACTTGAATACCGAAGATGATCGCCGGAAGAACGGCGATGATCCCGATCCAGGCGATGAACGAGAGGCCTCGCGGTGGACGCATCTCTTCCCCATTCGATTGGTCGTGACTGGTGAGAGTCTTTGTGCCCTGTCCTGATCGAGTCTAGGGATCAGACCCGATGAGGGCAAGCACGCCCTGTTCGGCCTGATACGCGGGTGAGGGAGTCAGCGTGGGGCCGGCGGCGAAACCGGTTCATCGGAGAGGGTTCCGAGAAACGCGACAAGATCGGCGACTTCCCCGTCCGTGAGGTAGAGAGGGGCATTGAGAGGCTCTGGATGCGACGGATCGGGGGGGATCTCCCCGGTCCGGGAAGAGTAGAAGCAAAGGACCTCCTCCAGAGTCGAGAACTGGCCGGCGTGCATGTACGGAGGGGTCCGGGCGACGTTGCGAAGGCCGGGGGTGCGGAAGGCCCCGAAGTCCCCCCCTCGCACCTGTGTCCCTCGCGCCCGCCTTGCCGCTTCGCCGTCTGGTGCATCGCTCCAAGGTCCGTCCGCGCGAAAGGGATCGTTCCGCACCTCGGGGAACGCCCCATACCGGCCGGGGTCCTCGGGTCCCGGTTCCGCTGCGGAACGACTGCACGGAGCCACTCCGGTCGCGTGAAAAGCCTGGTCGGACAGGGTCGGCCCGTGATGGCAGAGGTGGCATCCCGCGCTCCCGACGAAGAGTTTCAGTCCCCTGCGAGCCGCGGCGGGGTAACGCTCGTCGTCGGTCCCCGAGCGCAGCGATAGGACGAACCGATCGAAGGGGGTCTCGCCGCTCCGGATCGTGCGTTGATACGCGGCGAGCACCTTGCCGAGTTGGGCGACGAGGGCATTTGCGGCGCTCCGTTCCGACTCCGGGAGCGCGCGCCATTCGTCGGTCGGCCCGACATTTCCGCCGGCACGGGTCGTGACCGCTCGTTCCGGGAACCGAGCGAGGTCGGGCCACTCTCCGAACAGCGCCTCGAACTCGGCGCGGAGCGCACCATCGCCGGCGAGTCGCCGCAAGACCACCAGGCGATCGCCCCCCATCTCGACGGGGTTCTCGATCGGCCCGATCGCCTGGCCCCAGAGCGTGCTCGCGCGACCATCCCAGAAGAAGCTCCTACCCCAAGCGACGTTCCACAGACTCGGCGTGTTTCGTCTCGCACTCGAGATCGTCTTCGCGACGGCGAGCCCATCGATGAAGTCTCGAGCAGGATCGTGGCAGGTTGCGCAGGAGATGGTGCCACCCCCCGAGAGCCGCGGATCGAAGAAGAGCTTCTCCCCGAGGCGGACGGCGCGGGGATCGTCCGCGACCCGGTTCGTCGGGTCGGGTGGAGGTGCACCGAGGGGAGAGAGCCGCTCGATGCGACGCAACTCGGACTCGGAGAACTGAACTTCATCCGCCGTGATCGGCGAGAGGCACGCGGCGATGAGCACGACGACGAAAGCGCGGGATCGGACGCCGGTGAGCTCCCTCACTTCGGCTCGACCCACCACTGAGTCCGCTCCGTCTCGGGCCCGAGGGTGATGTCGATCGTGACGAGCCAGCCACCCTCCATGAACATCTCGAGACCGCGCACGACGAATCGCCCGGGACCGATGCGCTCCACTTCGGGGAGAACGTTCATCCCGTGACCGTGTTGCGGCATCGTGCAATCGACATCGATGCTGACCTCGGCAAGACCCGCGCGGCTCCCGTCGGTCGGTTCCACCGCGAGTAGGAGTTCGAACGGTTCGTTCAAGGGAGGCGCGGTGTCGGGGCGAACCCCGACCGTCCAGCGACCATCGTTGCTCACGACCACGCGGTCGAACCGCTCACGCTCGAGTCGATGCTCGGCATCGAGAACCGCACACCCTGGAACCAGGAACAGGAGGAAGAGCGGGCGGAGCATCATTCCGCTCTCCCCTTTCCCACCAGAGCCGCCCGAATCGGCTCCGTGTAGGACCGGCTGCCGAACGCCCAGAGAAAGTTGCCCTCTCGGTCGATCACTTGCCCGCGGTGGTTCCCGTAGTCGAGCACCCAGATGCGATCGTCTTCGTCGACCGAGATCGCGCGCGGGTGATGGAACTCGACCGGACCGACTCCCGGACCACCGATCGAACGGAGCATCGTCCCATCGGGTGCGAAGAGGACCACTCGATGTCCCACGCCATCCGTGACGACCAGGGTTCCGTCTGCGAGCGCAGCGAGAGACTCCGGGTAGATTCCATCGAGCTGCCAGGTGGACCAAGGACCCGCGGGGCCCGCCGCAGAGTGGATCGCGGGGAGGGCCGGGTCGAACTTCCAGAATCGCTCGGCCGCGCACCGCAGCTCTCCCGCCTCGGGCGACGGCCAGTGCGGTGCGGGGTCCTCTTCCCCCCACGGTCCGAGTTGGGTGACGACCTCCCCGTGCGTGCCGTACAACTGGCCACCGGAATCGACGGCGATCCCGGTGGTCGGTCGAGCGAGGCGGGTCGCGGAGATGAGACGCAGACGCATCGGATCGAATCCGAGCTCGTCACCGGATACCGGGACGATCTCCATCTGCACGATCCGCTGGTTCCCCCGGTCGAGAACGACCGCTCGCGGCGGAACTGCGCCGGGGAGGAAGACGATCGGGCCCGGATTCCGAAACTCCCCCAAGCGTGAGCCGGTGCGGTCGCCGACCACCGCGACCCGGATCGGATCACTGCCGTCTCGAACCGAGTACAGTTCCACCCGCTCCCCATCCGGTTCCGAGATGAGGAGCCACTTCCCCGAGAGTGCCCAGTGTTCTCCGTAGTGGGCCGGGAGTTCGATCCTCTCGGAGATCGGGGCCGGGGGAGGATCGTCCGGCCGACGAGCTCGGAAGATCTGGATCCGTCCTTCGATGGTCTCCCCGACGAGGAGCCGGCCACCACCTGGGGTCACTGCGATGCAGGTCGGGTAGTGGAAGTATCCCTCCCCGGCCCGCGGCACGAGCGCATGGATCCCGAACTTGTACCGAAACTCACCATCTGCCGAGAACACCTGCACCCGGTGGTTCCCTGTGTCTGCGATGTAGACCAAGTCGTCGAGGGCCGCGATCGCGAGCGGCCGGTCGAGCAGTCCGGTGCGAGATCCGAAGTGACCGATGGAGATCCCACGTCCCCGATGCTCCACTCGGTGCTCATCCGGATGGAGACGCCACCCCTCCGCGTAGAGGTGGGCGTGACCCGGACGAGACCTGCGGCGACTCGCCGTATCGTCGCCAATGGCAGGCAGCTCGACTTGGACGACCCCGTCCCCTGACTCGGTCCAGCTCCATTTCATCAGGGAGGACAAGGAGATCTGGATTGGCAGCGGCTTCCCATCGAGATCGAAGAGGCGAGTCTCACCGGTCGAGAACCGCACGGCGAACCGATCCCCCGCGGGGGAGACGGAGATCTCGGTCGGTTCTCCGCCGCAATTCACGGTGCGCTCGTACACATCGATTCGGGCTTGCGCGGCGAGTGCCCACTCCCCGACCGGGGTTCCGGCGAGGGAGATGATGATCCCGAGCGATCGGGAGACGCAGAGCAGGTGCGAGCCGGTCATGGTGATATCCTGACGGCCGACCCCTCGATCGACAACGGCGATCATCACCACGGCGGGGAGCCCTCTCCCGCGAAGGGGACCGCGATGGCGGAGGCGAGCGACGAGATCTCTGGACTGGAGTGGCGACGCGGGCGGGTGATCCCCTTTCGCGAGTTCACATTTCGTCAAGATCCGGCGGGGGGACCCGGGGGCCAGCACGCCAACCGCAGCGCGACCCGAGTCACCCTCACCTGGCGCCCCCTCACCTCGGAGTCGCTCAGGGAACACGAGAAATTGCGACTAGGAGAGGAGTGGGAAGCCCGACTGACCGCGACCGGGATCCTGAGGATCCGGAGCGGCGACGAACGGAGCGCCCGCCAAAATCGCGAACGCTGCCTGGAGAACCTCCGGGACCTGCTCAAATCCGCCCTCGCTCCTCGCCGGACCCGCCGCAAGACCCGCCCCACCCTCGCGTCCAAGGAGCGCCGCCTGACGGAGAAGCGCCAGAAGTCGCGCAGGAAGGATCTGAGGCGGCGCCCGGGCGGTGAGGACTGAACTCGACTCCGTGGTCAGGGAGTGACGCCGGGTCCGCCGCACGCAGCCCGTCCCGGGTCCGGTCAGACCATTCGGACATGACTTACAAGTCTTTCCGAATCATTCCTGACGAGTGGGCATACTGACTTCTGCCAGTCCTCTGGTAGAATAGTCCTTGCTCGGGTGTCCTGGATCGAGACGGGCGGGCCTTCTTCTCAACGCTGACGAGACTTATGTAATAGATTCTCCGATCGTTAAGGATCCCACGTGCCCCATGTCGGTGCTACAATGATCATTCGAGTAGAACCGTCATAAACCAGCACCATCCACTTCGTTAATGCGGACCTCGGCAGCCCTCTCGCCCGTCTCAGAAATGCGACCGGACCGGAGGACTCGCGGCGTCCCCTTCCCCCCGGGGGCGGCGCTGCGACACCCGTCGATCGGGGATGTCTTGGACCGGAGCACGGAGAATGCGGCGACTCGGGATTCTCCTCGGTCTGGCCCTCCTCGCGGCCGGGCTCGGCGCAAGTCCACTCCGAGCGGACTGGACCTTCGTTCGCGGCGATACCAACGCCGACGGACAGGTCAACTTCGTCGATGTCATCAATCTCCTGAACAAGCTGTTCGTCCCCGGCGCTCCGCCACCGTGTCGTGACGCTCTCGACGTCAACGACAACGGGTTCCTCGAGCTGGCGGACCCGATCTTCCTCCTGCAGTACATCTTCGAGGGAGGGGCTCCTCCCCGTTCGCCGTTCCCCGGCTGCGGACTCGATCCGACGACCGATTCCCTCGGCTGTGCCGGCCCCCTGACCACATGCCCCGAATACGCGACCGAAGTGCAATTCTCGATCGCCACTCAGCAGGTGAGCGAGTCGGCGGGGACCCTCGAGGTGGACGTGGTGCTCTCCACCGCGCTCCCGCTCTCGATGACGATCCTCTTCCAGACCTCCGGGGCCGCGGGAGAGGGTTCGGACTACCTCCCGTTCACGAACCAGGTGATCGTCCCCGCGGGCCAGCTCTCGGCGACCTTGGTGATCCCGCTGATCGACGACAACATTTTCGAAGGCGACGAGGATCTCACCATCGTCCTCACGCTTCCGGCCTACGCACAGATGGGGACGATCGACCTTCACACCGCGATGTTGATGGACGACGACCCGATGCCCGAGGTCAACTTCTCGGGGGGGCCGTGGAGCGCCCAGGAAGGGATCGCGATCGTCTCGCTCGGTGTCGCCCTGTCCGGTCCGAGCGCGGCTGACGTCTCGTTCTCCGTCGCCGCCTCGGGGGCCGCCCAGGTCGGAACCGACTTCCTGATGCCGACGACTCCAGTCACGATCCCCGCAGGCACCCTGTCGGCGACGATCACCGTCCCGATCCTCGATGACTCGCTCTACGAGGGGGTCGAGGAGCTGATCCTGACCCTGATCTCCCCCATCGGAGCCGTGGTCGGAGCCGGGGGGACCGCGACGGTCCCGATCGGCGACAACGACACTCCACCGCTGATCTCGTTCGCGGTCCCGACCCGCGCGATGGCGGAGGCGAGCATTCCGATCTCGATCTCGGTTTTCCTCGGCCAAGCGGTCGGAATCCCGGTGACCGCGTCCCTCACGGTCTCGGGGACGGCGACGCTCGGCGTCGACTACCTGCCGCCGGTCGCCACGGTCACGATCCCGGCGGGGAGCACGATCGGCACATTCACGCTCTCCCCGATCAACGATGCGTTCGACGAACTCGACGAGACGGTGCTGCTCACCCTAGAGAATCCGACGAACGCGGTGCTCGGCACCTTCTCGACCCTCGAAGTGACGATCATCGACGATGACAACGCCCCCTTCGTCTCCTTCCCGGCGCTCGGGCAGAGTGTCGGCGAGGCGGGCGGGACGATCCTCGTGCCGATCACGCTCTCCGCTCCGAGCGCGCTCGACATCGAGATCCCTTTCACGTTCACGGGGAGCGCCACGGTCCCGGGAGACGCGGTGGTGACCGTCTCGCCCCTCGCCTTCCCGGCGGGGACGACGAGCGGCACGATCACGGTCGCCATCGTCAACGACGCGAGGTGGGAGCCCGCCGAGAACCTGCAGATCGTGCTCGGCGCGCCGACGAACGCGTTCCCCGGGGCGATCACCACCTACTCGATCGCGATCGCCGACGATGACCCAGTGCCGATGGTCGGCTTCACCGCCGCTTCGAGCCAGGTCGACGAGACGGCGGGGACCCACTCGGTGCTGCTCTCCTTGAGCAGCTTGAGCAGCCAACCGGTCGTCGTTCCCTTGGTGATCTCCGGGACCGCGAGCATCCCCGACGATGCGTCGGTCCCGCTCTCGGTGACCATCGCCGCGGGCACCCTGACGACTGCGCTCGTCATCGCAATCACGGACGACGGCATCTTCGAGGGACCGGAGACGATCGATCTCGCCCTGGGAACGCCGAGCGGTGGGACCCTCGCCGGCCAGACGACGCACTCGGTCACGATCATCGACGACGAGCCCACTCCGACCGCGAGCTTCTCGACCGGACTCCTCTCCGTCGGTGAGTCCGCCGGATCGATCGACCTGACGATTGCGCTGACCATACCCTCGAGCGGTTCGGTCTCGATTCCCTTCCACTTCGAAGGGGATGCGACCTCGGGGACCGATGTCACCGTCAGCGCGTCACCACTCGCTCTGCTCCCCGGGGAGACGACGGCGACGATCACGGTGGCGGTCGTCGACGACAACGTCACCGAGCCCCTCGACACCCTCCGCATCGTTCTCGACCCGCCCACCGGGGCGGCGCTCGGCACTCCGTCGTTCATCGACATCCAGATCACGGACGATGACCCGCTCCCCGTGCTCTCCCTGGCGACCGCCGGTCATTCCGTCTCCGAAGGGGCTGGGACGACTCTGGTCACCATCCTCTTCGATCGACCCTCTGCGAGCTCCGTGGTGATGCCGTACTCGATCTCGGGAAGTGCGAGCGCGGGGACGGACTTCACCGTTCCCGCCTCGCCGCTCGTGATCCCACCCTTCACCACGACCATCGACCTGCTGATCGATCTCGTCGACGACTCGGGCGATGAGACCGACGAGGGGATCACGATCACCCTCGGCGCCCCGACCGGGGCGACGCTCGGGGCGACTACCGTGCACACCGTCCTGGTTCTCGACAACGATGCGCCCCCTCTGGTGACCTTGATCCCGGTGCCGGGAAACTCGTTCATCGAGAACGCGGGGAACGTCTCGGTCACCGCCCAGCTCTCGGCTCCGTCGGTCTTCCCGATCTCGGTTCCGTTCTCCATCACCGGGCAGGTGATCGGCTTCGTCGACTACATCGCGAATTCGCCCCCTCTCGATTTCGCGCCGGGACAGACTACCGCCTCGATCGGGATCTCCTTGATCAACGACACCCTCTACGAGGGGTCGGAGAGCATGATCATCACCCTGGGCCCCCCGACCAATGCGTCGCTGGGGAGTCCGAGTTCGCTGATGCTCTCGCTCGTCGATGATGATCCTCCCCCCGCCGCCAACTTCCTGCAGGCGACGAGTATCGTCACCGAGGATGGCGCTGCCGCGCAGGTGGTGGTCACCCTCGATTCTCCCTCGGCGATCGCGTCGGTCCTGCAGTGGACCCTCACCGGGACCGCATCCACGGGGCTCGACTTCGTCATCTCCCCGATGCAGCTCATCATCCCGGCGGGACAGACCACCGCCCTGGTTTCGATCGCCCCGGTCACCGACAACATCGACGAGGCGGACGAGACCGTCACCCTGACCCTCGCGAACTTGATCGACGCGACGCCAGGGGTCGCCTCGACCCACCAGGTGACGATCATCGACCGCAACAACCCGCCGACGCTGAGCTTTCAGCTGGCGGCGAGCTCGCTCGTCGAGGGGAGCGGCCCCGCGGGGGTGACGTGGCTCCTCTCCGGCCCATCCGGGAACGACCTGACGATCCCCTTCACGGTGAGCGGTGCGGCGGCTGGACCAGACCTGACGATCGATCCCTCGCCACTCGTGATCCCCGCCGGACAGCTCTCCGGACAGATCGGTGTCGTGCCGCTCGCGGATGCGGTCGACGAACCGGACCAGGCGGTGGTGATCACCCTCGGGGCGATCACGGGAGCGACCCTCGGGGCGATTTCCTCGCACACGATCACCGTCGTCGACGCCAACCCGACGCCGACCATCACCCTCCGGACCTCCACTGTTTCGGTGACCGAAACCGGCTTGCCGGTGTCGATCATCGTCGACCTGTCGGGGCTCTCCGACTTCGCGGTGACGGTCCCGTTCACGCTCGGGGGGACCGCGACGATCCCCGGCGATGCGACCGTGACCGCCTCGCCCGTCACGATCGCCCCCGGGACGACCTCGGCTCCGATCGTGGTCACCCCGATCGACGACCTCGCCGACGAGCCGGACGAGACCGTGACGATCACCCTGGGGAACCCGACGAACGCCGGGCTCGGCGCGACGACGTTCGCGACCGTGACCGTGATCGATGACGATCTCCTGCCGGTCCTCGAGCTCGGTCTGGCGACCGCGACCATCGGTGAAGGGGGCGGCAGCTGGCTGGTACCGGTGACCCTGTCGTCCCCGGCGGTCGACCCGGTGACGGTCCCGTACTCGCTCGGCGGCGACGCCGATCCACTGACCGACCTCGGCGCGTTCGGCTCGCAGCTGGTGATCCCGCCCGGTAGCAGCTCCGCGACGATCGCGATCCCGATCGCGGATGACTCCCTCGACGAACCGGACGAACTCCTGACCCTCGCGCTCGGCACTCCGACGAACGCGACCTCCGGGGTGACGACGACCGCGCAGACGACGATCATCGACAACGATGCACCGTCGGTGGTTCGCTTCGCCCTGGCGAGCTCCATCCGGGCGGAGGGGGACGCGACCCTGGTCGTGAACTTGCTGCTCACCCCGGTCTCCGGGCAGGACGTGGTGGTCCCGATCACACTGTCCGGCTCCGCGACCCCCGGCGAGGACTACATCGCGCCCCTCTCGAACGTCCTGATCCCGGCGGGGAGCACCACCGCGACCCTGACGATCCCCCTCCTCGACGATGTGACCTTCGAGGGAGACGAGACGATCCAACTGGTGATCACCGCCCCGAGCCACGCGACGATCGGCACCCCGGGCACGCACCTCGCGACGATCACCGACGACGAGCCCGCCCCGGTGCTCTCCTTCGCGACCGCGAGCTCCTCCGCCGCGGAGTCGGCGGGCACCGCAACGGTGACCATCCTGCTGGACGCAGCGACCGGGATCCCGGTCACGGCGACGATCTTGACCTCGGGAACCGCGACCGCTGGGACCGACTTCACCCAGAGCGCCACCTCGGTGACGATCGCCCCGGGACAGTCGAGCGCGACCTTCGCGATCACACTCCTCGACGACCTCATCGACGAGGATGACGAGACCGTCTCCCTGACCTTCGGCACGGTACAGGGGGGGGTCCCGGGGCCGCCGACGACTCATCTCCTCTCGATCCTCGACGACGAACCGCTGCCTGCGGTCTCCTTCGCCACGGCCACGCGGCCCGACACGCCGGAGAGCGCCGGCAGTTTGACGGTCGATGTCCTCCTCGGAGCCCCCTCCGGACGCACCGTCACCGTCCCGCTCGTCCCCGGTGGGAGCGCGAGCCTCGGGGCCGACTACACCCTCGACACGACCACGGTCACCTTCGCCCCGGGTCAGACCGTTCGCACGGTCTCGATCGTTCTCATCGACGACCCCGCCGCGGAATCGAACGAAACGATCTCTCTCTCCCTCGGCGCCCCGCTGAGCGCGACCGTCGGCTCTCCCGGGACGCACTCGTTCACCGTCCTCGACGACGACGGGCTGCCAGCGGTGTCGTTCGCAACCGCCTTCTCGACGGCGGGCGAGGGGATGGGGCTGACGCAGATCACCGCGACCCTGACCGTTCCGGCCAGCGTCCCGGTGAACGTCCCGCTCCTGATCTCGGGTACTGCGACCCTGAACATCGACTACGCCATCGCGCCGCTCGTCATCCACTTCGACGCGGGGGAGACCGCCGCGTCGGTGCCGGTGATCGTGATCGACGACCTTCTCAGCGAGGACAATGAAACGATCGTCCTGACCTTCGGGACCCCGACCGGCGCAGTTCTGGGCGCGATCACGACCCGCACCATCCAGATCCTCGACGACGATCCACTGCCGACCGTCTTCCTCGAAACTCCGCTCATCGAAGTGATCGAGGGCGCAGGGCCGACGTCGCTCGGTGTCTTCCTCGATGCGCCCGCCGGGCGCGACGTCATCGTCTCCCTCAGTCTTTCCGGGAGCGCCACCGAGGGGGTGGACCTCGCGGCGGTTCCGACCACCGTCGTCGTCCCCGCAGGCGAGACCGAAGCACTGATCTCCCTGATCGTCACCGACGACACCAGCGATGAACCGGTCGAGACCTTCATCCTGGTCGTCGACAGCGCCTCGAACGCATTCACCGGGATCCCCGAGGCGTGCGAGTTGCGGATCCACGACGACGACGCTCCCCCCGCGATCGCGTTCGTCCTGCCGGGACAGTCCGCGGCCGAAGGGGCCCTGGTGTCGGTCGAGGTCGGGTTGACCGCCCCCTCCGGCTTCACCGTGACCGTCCCCGTGCTCTTCGGGGGCAGCGCGGAGACCGGAGTCGACTACACCCCATCGACGACGACGCTCTCCTTCCCCCCCGGGACCGCGGTCGCGACCATCTCCCTCGCTCTGACCGTCGATGCGACCTTCGAGGGGGACGAGACGATCGATGTCTCCCTCGGCGTTCCGACCAACGGCGTCCTCGGCGGTGGATCGGTCCACACCGTCTCCCTCGGGGATGGCGACTCGGCTCCGGAGGTGTCGTTCGAGAACGTCCTCTTCACGATCACCGAGGGGAGCGGACTCGTGCGCCTCTCGCTCACCCTCGGGGGTGCCGCGCAGGCGGATGTGATCGTCCCATGGACCGTCGCGGGAAGTGCGCAGAGCGGAGTGGACTTCGTCGCAGCCCCGAACCCGGTGGTGATCCAGGCGGGTGCGACGAGCGCCAACTTGACCCTGATCGTGATCGACGACCTGCTCGCCGAACCGACCGAGGGGGTGACCATCACCCTCGGGACCCCGATCGGTGCGGTCCTCGGCGCACTGACCCAGGCGCAGGTGACGATCGTCGACAACGGCGACCCCGCCCCCGAGGTCGGGTTCCTCCTCGCGTTCCAGGAGATCGGGGAAGGATCGGGCACTCTCGGCGTTCAGGTCGTCCTCTCCACTCCATCCGGGCACGACATCGTCGTCCCGTTCACCGCGGCGGGAACGGTCACGATCGGCGCGGACCTGACGCTCAGTCCATCGCCTCTGGTGATTCCCGCGGGGAGCCTCTCCGCCGGGATCCCGGTGACGCTCATCGACGACCTCCTCGACGAGGCCGACGAAGAGCTGATGCTCACCCTGGGAACCCCGTCGAATGCGATCCTCGGATCCGCAGCGGCCCACACTCTTCGGATCCTCGACAACGAAGCAGCCCCTGCTCTGCGTTTCGTCGCGACGGGGCAGACGATCGGCGAGGCGGGGGGAGCGATCACCATCGATCTCGCCCTCGACGGCATCTCCGCCGCCGCGGTGACGGTGCCGATCCTGTTCGCGGGGAGTGCGGTCGAAGGGGTCGACCTCCTCGCGGTCACCGACACGGTGATCTTCGCACCCGGCGAGACCTCGGCCTCCTTGTCCGTGACTCCGATCGATGACCTTCAGATCGAGGGCGATGAGACGTTCACGTTGACCTTCGGTCCGCCGACCGGGGCAGTGCTCGGGTCTCCGAACAGCCACACCGTGACGATCACCGACGACGATGTCCCCCCCGCGGTCAGCTTCGCGGCGGCTTCCGGCTCGGTGGCCGAGAACGTCGGCCTCATCCCGATCGGGCTGGTGCTCTCCAACCCGACTGCGGGCGACGTGGTGGTGACGATCTCCATCTCCGGAACCGCGACCCCTTCGGTCGACTTCGGACTCGCCCCGAACCCTCTGGTCATCCCCGGCGGCGCGACCAGCGCGGACGCGCAGCTCTTCGTCCTGAACGACACTCTCGATGAGCCGGACGAGACGCTGATCCTGACGATCTCCGCGGTGAGCGGCGGGGTGCTCGGGACGACCACCACCCGGACGATCACGATCCTCGACGATGCGGACCCGTCCCCGACGATCCAGTTCGCACAAGCGACGCAAGCCCTCGGCGAGGGATCGTCGGGGGTGTCGATCACGGTGCAGCTCTCCGTCCCGAGCGGGTTCGACCTGTCGATCCCGGTCACGGTGAGTGGCACCGCGTCCGCGGGTGACTTCACGCTCAGCCCACCATCGCTTGCGATCCCCGCAGGGGCGTCCTTCGGCCTCTTGACCCTGATTCCGAGCAACGACCTCCTCGACGAACCGGACGAAACGGTGGTGATCGCGCTCGGGTCGACCGCGAACGCGG
Source organism: Planctomycetota bacterium (assembly GCA_032128395.1). Classification (GTDB taxonomy): domain Bacteria; phylum Planctomycetota; class UBA8108; order UBA1146; family UBA1146; genus JAQBGV01. Next base: position 12,917 of record JAQBGV010000133.1, read on the forward strand.
TGATCGGTCCGAACGCGATCCACACTGCGACCATCATCGACGACGATGCGCCCCCCACGATCGCCTTCGGCGCGTCGAGCCTCTCCGTCTCGGAGGGGGCCGGATCGCTCCCGATCACGCTCGCGACCAGCACGGTCTCCGGGCGGGACGTGACGGTCCCGATCCTGGTCAGCGGCAGCGCGACCGCGGGGGTCGACTACGTCCCCCTGCCGTTGACGGTGACGATCCCCGCCGGGCAGACCGCGGCCGTGCTCTCCCTCGACCTCATCGACGACCTCCTCATCGAGGGGGACGAAGTGGTGATCCTCTCCCTCGGACTCCCGACGAACGCGATTGGTGCCTCGCCGCAGGTGCTTTCGGTGACGATCGTCGAGGACGACCAGGTGCCGACCGTCCAGTTCGTGAGTGCGGGACAGACGATCGCGGAGAACGGCGGCTCGACGACGGTCACCGCTTCGATCGGGACCCCCGCCGCCTCCGATGTCGTGATCCCGATCACGTTCGCGGGCACCGCGGTGCACTTCACCGACTACGTCGCCACCCCGACCCCGCTCGTGATCCCCGCCGGACAGACGACCGGCACCCTGTCGATCATCCTCCTCGACGACTCGCTCGCCGAAGCGGACGAGACGGCGATCCTCGGCTTCGGGGCGATCAGCGGTGGGAACCCCGGGGCGCAGTCGACCCACACGATCACGATCCTCGACGACGGGGACGCGGCGCCGACGGTCGCCTTCTCGATCGCGTCGCAGACGGTCGCCGAGGGGACCACCGCCGCCTCGGTCGAGGTTCGCCTGTCGGTCGCCTCCGGGCTGCCGGTGACGGTGCCGATCACGACTTCCGGCACGGCGACGGTCGGGGTCGACTGGAGCATCGCCGCCTCCCAGGTGACGGTCCCCGCCGGACTGACCTCGGCGATCCTTCCCCTCACGATCATCGATGACCTGCTCGACGAACCGAACGAGACGATCGTCCTCACCCTCGGAGTGCCGACCAACGCCACGCTCGGGGCGATCACCACCCAGACGGTGACGCTCCTCGACAACGACGACGCTCCGACTGTGTCGTTCGCCACGGCGAACTCGAGCGCGGATGAGAACTCGGGCGGGGTGTCGCTCTCCCTCGTCCTCTCGGCGGTGTCCGCATTCGAGGTCAGCGTCCCGATCGTTCTCGGCGGGACCGCCACCTCAGGAATCGACTACACCTCGGCGCCGGCGACGGTGGTGATCCCCTCCGGCCAGACCCAGGGTCTCGTCACGGTGACCCTCACCGACGATCTCAACATCGAACCGGACGAGTCGGTCACCCTGACCCTCGGCTCCCCGATCCGAGCGACTCTCGCGGTCCCGGCCGCGCACACGCTGACGATCGTCGACAACGACATGCTCCCGACCGTCACCTTCGCCACGACGGGGCAGACCGTCGGCGAGAACGTGGGACTCGTCGCGATCTCCGTCCTGCTCTCCGCTCCGACCGGAGCGGATGTGACGATCCCGATCGGTCGGGGGGGAACCGCGACCGAGGGGGCGGACTACACCCTCGCACCGAACCCGGTGGTGATCCTCGCCGGCCAGACGAGTGCATCGGTGCAGCTCGTCGTGATCGACGATCCGCTCTCCGAGCCGACCGAAACGATTCAGCTGACCCTCGGGGCGCCGACGAACGGCACGCTCGGAACCGCCTCGAGTCACATCGTGACGGTCACCGACTTCGGCGATGCGCCGCCGACGGTAGCGTTCGCCCAGCCGAGTCAGAGCACGGTGGAGAGCCCGGGAACGGTGCTCGTGCAGCTGTTCCTCACCTCGGCCGCCGGTCAGGACGTCGTGATTCCGTTCACCCTCGGGGGGACGGCGCAGTCGGGCGAGGACTACACCGTGGCGAGCCCGCCGGCCCTGATCCCCGCCGGTCAGACGACGACCACCCTCGTGGTCACCCTCGTCGACGACCCGCGGTTCGAGCTCTCGGAGACGCTGACCCTGACCCTGGGGAGTCCGAGCGGGGCGACCCTCGGCACCCCCACCGTGCACACGATCACGATCGCGAACGACGACCCCGCACCCTCGGTCCAATTCGCGACCGGGTCCTCCTTTACGGGAGAAGGGGCGGGGACCGCGGCGGTCTCGATCGTCCTCTCCGCGCCGGCGGGGATCGACATCTCGGTACCGTTCACGCACGGCGGGACGGCGACCGCGAGCGAGGACTACTCCGCACCGGTCTCCCCGGTGGTGATCCCGAAGGGGAGTACCTCGGTCCAGCTCTCCTTCCCCCTGGTCGATGACGGGTTCTTCGAGTCGGACGAGACCGTGGTCTTCACCCTCGGCTCCCCGGCCCCCGCCATTCTCGGGACGACCACGACTCACACTCTGACGATCCAGGACAACGAGGGAGTGCCCCAAGTCTCCTTCGTGACTTCGGCGCAGACGGTCGTCGAGGGGAACACGCTGGTGTCGGTCCAGATCAGCCAGACCGTCCCGACCGGAGTCGACGTCACGATCCCCTACACCGTCGGCGGAACCGCCACCTCAGGGGTCGACTACGCCCTCGCCCCGAACCCGGCGGTGATCCCCGCCGGAGCGACGAGCACCACGCTCAGCCTGGTGCTCATCGATGATCTCCTCGACGAGGCGGACGAGACGATCATCATCACGCTCGGGAACCCTCTCGGAGCTGTCCTCGGCTCGCCGGCGGTGCGGACGATCACCGTGACTGACAACGGCGACCTCGCACCGACGATCTCGTTCGCACTCGCCGCCTCGAGTGCGGCCGAGGGAGTGGGGACCGCGACGGCTACGGTGAACCTCTCCGTCCCCTCCGGTCGAGCGATCACGGTCCCCACCACGGTCGCCGGGACCGCGACCCCCGGGGTCGACCACTTCATCGTGCCCGGACCCCTGACGATCCCCGCGGGGAGCCTCTCCGCTTCGATCTCGGTGATCGTGGTCGATGACCTGATCGACGAGGCGGACGAGAGTGTGACGATCGCACTGGGATCTCCCTCGAGCGGCACGCTCGGCGCGCCGGCGACCCACCAGCTCGACATCCTCGACAACGATGATCCGCCGCTCGTTCGGTTCACGACCGCGACCACGAGCATCTCGGAATCCGCCGGCTCGGTGGCGGTGACGGTCTCCCTCGGCATCGTCTCCGGACGAGCGGTCTCGGTGCCCTTGACCCTCGGCGGCACGGCGAGCGCGGGGGGCGACTACTCCGCGCCGGTCTCGCCGCTCGTGATCCCCATCGGTGCCACCACCGGCACCATCACGATCCCACTCCTCGACGACCTCGTCTTCGAGGGACCGGAGACGATCGTCCTCACCCTCGGCACCCCGACCTTCGGCACCCTCGGGACCCCGTCGACGCACACCGTGCAGCTCTCGGATGACGAGCAGTTGCCGGTGGTCTCGTTCACGCAGGCGACGTCGCAGGTGACCGAGGACGACACGACCGTCACCGTCGAAGTCACCCTCTCGATTCCGTCGAACTCGGTCGTGACCGTCCCCCTGACCTTGGGGGGCACCGCGAACTCGGTCCTCGACTACGCGATCGCCGCGGGACCGGTGGTGTTCCCCGCCGGAAGCACATCGGCACTCCTGACCCTGATCATCCACGAGGACCTGCTCGATGAGACCGACGAGGTGATCACCCTCGCTCTGGGAACCCCGGGCGGCGCCCTCCCGGGAGCGATCATGGTGCGCTCGATCACCATCATCGATGACGACGCACCCCCCTCAGTCTCGTTCCTGACCCCGAACGCAACGGTGCTCGAGGCCTCGGGGCTGAAGACGATCCAGGTCGGTCTCTCGGCTCCGTCGGGGCGGGAGATCGTGGTCGGCTGGTCGGTCCTCGGGAGCGCCACCGCCGGTGTGGACTTCCAGATCTCGCAGGGCTCATCGACCTTCCCCGCCGGGACCCTCACGCAGAGCTTCACCATCGATGTCCTGGGCGACTCCCTCGACGAGGCGAACGAGAGCGTCGTCCTGCAACTCTCCCCGCCGGCGAACGCGGTGCTCGGGATCCCCGCGACGTACACCCTGACGATCCTCGATGATGACCCCGCCCCGACGGTGAGTTTCCTCACCGCGACCAGCACGCACGGCGAGCCGGCGGGGACGGTGCTCCTCACGCTCCAGCTCAGCGCCCCTTCCGGTCAGGACGTCCTCATTTCGACCGCCCTCTCCGGGACCGCCACGCAGGGGAGCGACTACCTGTTCGACGGGACGAGCCCTCTGCGGATCTTCGCGGGGCAGACCAGCGGCTTCCTGGTGGTGCAACTGATCAACGACGTCCAGATCGAGATGAACGAGACGATCGTCCTCACGATCCTCCCGACCAATGCGGGACTCGGAGCGATCACCCAACACACCCTCACGATCCTCGAGGACGACATCGCCCCGACCGTGACCTTCACGACCCCGACTCAGAGCGTCCCCGAGGGGGGTGGCGCGGCGACGATCACGATCCAGCTCTCCGAACCGACCGGGATCGCCGTCACGATCCCCTACACGATCGCCGGGAGCGCGGACCTGGGGATCGACGCGACCGTCACTCCGGGTCCGCTGGTCATCCCGGCGGGACAGACCTCCGGATCGGTGTCGGTCACGATCCTCGACGACCTTCTGGTCGAGTCGAACGAGACGGTGCAGCTGACCCTGTCCCCTCCGGTGAACGGCGTGCTCGGCGGTTCGTCGATCCACACCCTCGTGATCCTCGATGACGAGACTCCCCCGACTGTTCAATTCGCGAACTCGAGCGCCTCGGTCACCGAGGCGGGGGCCCCCGCGACCTTGACCGTGACCCTGTCGGCAGCGAGCACCCTCGATGTCACCGTCGGGTACGTGCTCGCCGGCACCGCGATCGCCGGCGTCGACTTCTCGATCACCCCGCAGCCGATCTTCTTCTCCGCGGGGCAGACCTCGGCGACCGTGACGATCACCGCGATCGACGACCTGATCGACGAGGTGCTCGAGACCGCGACGGTCACCCTCGAGACCCCGAGCAACGCGTCGCTCGGTGGCCTGACCGTCGCGACGATCACCGTGACCGACAACGACGCGCCCCCGGTGGTCGGCTTCACCTCTGCGTCGCAGTCCGGCACCGAGGGGGCAGGGCCCCTGGTCGCGACAGTGGCGCTGAGCACCCCCTCGGGGAGCGACGTCACCATCCCGTTCACGCTCTCCGGGAGCGCGCTCGCCGGAACCGACGTCACGGTCCTGGCGAGCCCGGTGACGATCCCGGCGGGTCAGATCCAGACCACGATCTCGATGGTCCCGCTGCTCGATGGCTCCGACGAAGCGGACGAGACCCTCGTCATCACCCTCGGTGCCCCGTCGGGCGCAACGCTCGGTCTGGGGGTGGTCCACACCCTGACGATCCTCGATGGGGACCCCCCGCCGCAGGTGGCATTCACCCAGTCCGCTTCGACCGCGGCAGAGGGTGCGGGGAGTGTCACGATCGGCCTCACCCTGTCGACGGCCTCGGGAAATCCGATCACGGTCCCGCTGACGATGGGTGGGAGCGCTTTCGTCGGAATCGACGCAAACCTGCTGACGAATCCGGTCCTCTTCCCGGTAGGGGTGACGACCGCGACGGTGACCGTCGACATCCTGCAAGACCTCCTTCACGAGGCGAGCGAGACCTTTGCGCTGACGATCGGGACCCCGGTCAACGCGACGGTCGGCGCGATCGGCACCCACACGATCTCCATCACCGACGACGACCCGTTGCCAGTGGTCTCCTTCGACCTCACCGGGCAGAACGCACCGGAGGCGAGCGGCGCGGCGACCGTGACGATCTCGCTCTCCGCCATCTCCGGAGCCCCGGTCACGGTGCCGGTCTCCGCCTCGGGGACCGCGACCGTGGGATCGGACTACGCTCCCCCGGCGACGTCGCTGACGATCCTCGCCGGCACGCTCTCGACCTCGTTCACCGTCGCGATCATCGACGACACGATCGACGAGCCGGCGGAGACGATCACCCTCTCGCTCGGCGCCCCGATCGGTGCCCAGCTCGGGGGACTGTCGACCCATGTGATCACGATCGACGACGACGACGTGCCGCCGAGCGTGCGCTTCGTCCAGGCGAGCCAGCTGGTCTCCGAGACCGGCGGCTCGGTGCTCCTCCAGGTGGAGTTGACGAGCCCTGCCGCGCAGGTCGTGACGGTCCCGATCTCGTTCTTCGGGACGGCGACCGTCGGCACTGACTACAGCGTCGGAACGTCCCTGCTGACGATCCCGGCGGGGAACACCCTCGTGTCGCTCACGGTGACGATCCTCGACGACTCGCTCGATGAGCCGGGGGAATCGATCGTCGCGGTGCTCGGAACCCCGATCGGAGCGGTGCTCGGTTCGATCCCGGTGCAGACGGTGACGATCCTCGACGACGACCCCCCGCGGTGGTCGCCTTCGCGGCCGCGACGAGCGTCGCCGGTGAGAGCGCGAGCACGGTCGCGGTCACCGTCACCCTCTCCGCGCCGAGCGCCTTCGCCATCTCGGTCCCCTACACCTTCGGCGGCACCGCGACCCCGGTGGTCGACTACGGGATCGATGCATCACCGCTCGAGATCCCCGCCGGACAGACATCGGGGACGATCGTGATCACCCCGGTCCCCGATCCGATCAACGAGCCGGACGAGACGGTGCTGCTCGCCCTCGGAACCCCGACGAACGGCACCCTCGGCGCACCCTCGACCCACACCCTGACGATCCAGGATGAGAGCGCACTGCCGAACGTCTTCTTCGAGACCCCGTCGCAGAGTCGTCTCGAAGGGAGCGGTCTCGCGACGGTGACGGTGCGGCTCTCCGCCCTGACCGCCCTCGACGTCAACGTCGCCCTCACCGCCGGCGGCACCGCTTCGGTGCCCGCAGACCGCGCAGCGGTCCCGACCACGGTCACGATCCCCTCGGGGAGCGACCAGGTGACCTTCTCGATCCCGCTCGTCAACGACTCGATCGACGAATTGGACGAGACGATCATCCTGACGATCCTCGGCGCCGACCAGGCGGTGCGCGGGATGCCGGACGTCCACGTGATCACCATCCTCGACGACGACGATCCCCCGCTCGCCTCGCTCATCGCGCCGGGCGCGATCTCGGAAGAAGACGGCTCGCTGTCGGTCGCGGTCAGCCTCACCGGCCCCTCCGGATTCGCGATCTCCTTGCCGTTCACCATCGGAGGGACCGCGACTCAGGGGAGCGATCTCCTCGTCCCCGCGAGCCCGCTCGTCATCCCCGCCGGGTCGACCAGCGGCGCGCTCTCGTTCACCCTGCTCGGCGACACGCTCCACGAGGGTGACGAGACCCTGACGATCACGCTCGGTCCTCCGTCGTTCGCGGGTCTCGGGGCACCCGCCTCGCTGTCGTTGACGATCGGCGACGATGACCCCGCTCCGACCGTCACTCTCGGGTCCATCCCGACGCTCTTCTCGGAGACTGCCGGGACCCTCTCGATCTCGGTCGGACTCTCCGCCGCTTCGGCGCTGCCGGTCACGATCCCGTTCACCTTCGGCGGCACGACCGCTTCCGGGTCGGACTACACTCCGCCCGCGTCGCCATTGGTGATCGCGGCCGGGACGACCTCGGGAGTGATCTCGCTCCCCATCGTCGACGATCCCCTCCGCGAGGGGACCGAGACGTTGACGATCGCCCTCGGCGCGCCGACGAACGGAACCCTCGGGTCCCCGGCCAGCGGCTCGATCGACATCCTCGACAACGAGCCGATCCCGGTCCTCTCGATCTCCCCGACCGCGACCTCCTTGCCGGAGACCGGCGGTCAAGTGATCCTGACCGTGTCCGCCAGCGTCCCGTCCCAGGACCCGATCGCGGTGCCGTTCACCCTGTTCGGGAACGCGACGGTCGGGGTCGACTACAACATCCCGAGTTCCCCCATCGTGATCGCCTCCGGCCAGATCGCTGCGGCGATCCCGGTCACGGCGATCAGCGACCCCTTGCACGACCCGAACGAGACGATCGTGCTCAGCCTCGGAGCCACTCCGAACGCGCTCCTCGGTCCACAGACGGTCGCCACCCTGACCATCGTCGACGACGACCCGAGTCCATCCGTGACGATCACGGGACCGATCACGATCGTCGAGGCCGCCGGCAGCGTCTCCTTCACCATCTCCCTCACCGTCGCCGCCGGCCAGGACATCGCGATCCCCTACACCGTCGGAGGGACGCTCACCCTCGGGGTCGACTTCCTCCCCGCCACCGGCGCGCTGGTCGTACCCGCGGGAGCGACCACGACGACGCTCCAATTTCCGATCATCGATGACGCCCTCGACGAACTGACCGAGACTATCGTGATCACGCTCGGCACCCCGGTGAACGCGATCCTCGGTTCACCGAACTCGATCACCGTCTCGGTGCTCGACGACGATCCGGCTCCGGCGCTCTCCTTCTCACAGTCGAGCGCAACCGTCGACGAATCCACGGGAACCGTGGAAGTCACCGTGACTCTGAGCGCGCCGAGCGCTCTCCCGATCACCGCCACCCTGGCGATCGCCGGGACTGCAGATGAAGGGATCGACGTGGTGGTCACCCCGACCACGATCTCGATCCCCCAGGGTGCGGTCTCCACCGTCGTCTCCTTGGCGGTGGTCGACGACGGGTTCGACGAGCCGAACGAGGTGCTCACCCTGACCCTCGTGACTCCGACGAACGCCTCGCTCGGTCTGGCGACCACCTTCTCGCTGACGGTGATCGACAACGACGACATCCCGGCGGTGCAGTTCGCGGTCTCGAGCAGTTCCGCGTTCGAGGACGCGGGCACCCTGAACGTGACCCTCACGGTCAGCGTCCCCTCCGCGCTCCCGATCCAGGTCCCGTTCACGATCTCCGGAGGCGCGACGAGCGGCGTCGACTTCCGCCCCGGCATCAGCCCGGTGACGATCCTCGCCGGCGCATCGTCGGGGACGATCCAGATCGCGATCACGCCGGATGTGGTGTTCGAGGCGGACGAGGGGGTGATCCTCACCCTCGCTGCGCCGACCAATGCGACCCTCGGCGTCCGGACCAGCCACACGCTGACCATCATCGATGACGATCCGGCTCCGCAGGTCTACTTCGTCAGTGCGTCGGCGGCGGTTTCGGAGGGAGCGGGGATCGCACTGGTGAACGCGGCACTCACCGCCGCGGCCGAGGTCGACGTGGTCGTCCCCTTGACCACCGGCGGAAGCGCGATCATGGGCACGGACGTGCAACTCATCGGCAGCCCGCTGCTCTTCCCCGCCGGCTCGACCACCGCTCAGGCGCAGGTGAACATCCTCGACGACTCGCTGTACGAGGGGGCCGAGACGCTCGCGATCGGCTTCGGGGCGAGCGTCGGGGCGACCCCCGGGACTCCGGCCCAGCATACGCTGACCATCATCGACAACGACGCCCAGCCGATCGTCTCTTTCGCGACCGCGTCCGCGACCGCGGGGGAAGGCTCGGGAGTCTCGACCATCGCGGTGGTGCTCTCCGCGGTGTCGGGGCTTCCCACCACGGTCCCCTTCACCGTCGGCGGGAGCGCGCTCGCACCCGGAGACTTCTCCGCTTCGCCAGGTCCACTGGTGATCCCGGCGGGGGCGGCGAGTGGCTCGATCGAGATCGCGATCGTCTCCGACCTCACCCCCGAAGGGGACGAGCAGGTGCTCATCACCCTCGGCGTACCGACGAACGCCACCACCGGAGCCCCGAGCAGCCACCAGCTGACGATCCTCGACGATGACATCGTCCCGACCGTCGAGTTCGCGGTCGCGACGCAGCAGATCGGCGAGATCAACGGCACCGCCCAGATCGTGGCGAACCTCTCCGCTCCGGCCACGCTCGACGTCACCATCCCGTTCCTTCTGACCGGCACCGCAGTCTCGGGCCTCGACTACGTCGTCGCCCCCGGGCCGCTCGTGATCCCGACCGGGAGCGTGACGGGCTCGATCCTCCTGACCCTGATCGACGACGCCCTGACCGAGGCGGACGAGACGATCATCGCGACCCTCGGCACCCCGACGAACGCGGCCCTCGGCGCGATCACCGTCCACACCACGACGCTCCTCGACGATGAGGCGACCCCCGTCGTGAACTTCGCACTCGCGACCCAGCAGGTCGGCGAGGGGGCCGGGGTGACGACGATTTCCGTGCTCCTCTCGAGCGTCACCACCTTCGCGGTGACGATCCCGTACGTCGTGGCAGGCTCGGCCGTCTCGCCGGGCGACCTCACGATCACGCCGGGCACCCTGACGATCACCCCGGGGTCCCTGTCGGCGACGCTGACGGTGAACATCGTCGACGACCTCCTCGATGAGGGGGACGAGACCGCCGTCATCTCCCTCGGCCCTCCTGACCAGGCCGCGCTCGGGACCGTGACGAGCCACACGCTGACGATCCTCGACGACGATCCTCTTCCGCTCGTCAGTTTCACGAACGCGACCAGTTCGATGACCGAAGGAGATCCCACGATCACGGTGAGCGCGCAGCTCGGCGTTCCTTCGGGGCGCACCGTCATCGTGCCTCTCCTGCTCGGCGGTACCGCCGGGAACACGGGCGACCTGCAACTCGGCTCCACCCAACTGCTCTTCCCAGCGGGGGCGACCACCGCCTCGGTCACCGTGACCGCGGTGGATGACATGATCAGCGAGGCGACCGAGCTCGCCACGATCTCCTTCGGGCCGCTCTCGAACGCCCAGGCCGGCGCGATCGTCAGCCACCAGGTGACGATCATCGATGACGATGCGCCGCCCTCGGTCTCGTTCACCCAGGCGACCTCGACCTTCGTCGAGAGCAGCGGCCAGGTCTCGATCGGGCTCGTGCTCGACGCGGCGGCCGCGGCCACCGTCACCGTGCAGGTGACGGTCGGGGGGAGCGCGACCCTCGGACTGGACGCGACGCTCCCGACCACTCAAGTGACCTTCGCTCCCACCGTGCTCGGCTCGAACCTGCTGGTCCAACTCCTCAACGACCTGATCGCCGAGGGGAACGAGACGCTGATCCTGACCCTGACCTCGCCGGTCGGGGCGGTGCTCGGGGCGACGACGATCCACACCGTGAACATCATCGACGACGAGACGACTCCGACCATCTCGTTCGCGACCGCCGGGCAGAGTCTCGGCGAGGGCACCGGAACTGCGACTGCGGTTCTCGTCCTCTCCGGCCCGCGCGACGTCGACGTGGTGGTCTCTCTCTCCGCGACCGGAACCGCCCAGGCGGGGGTCGACTACCTCGCGGTCCCCGGTCAGGTGACGATCCCCGCCGGCGCGACCACCGGGTCGATCTTGATCGGACTGCTCGATGACATCCTGGACGAACCGGATGAGACGGCGCAGATCAGCATCGTCGCCGCGACCGGGGTCACGGTGGTGGCTCCATCGCTGCACGTCCTGACAATCCTCGACGACGACCAGCCGCCGAGCGTCTCCTTCGCCGTGACGAGTCTGGTCGTCGGAGAGGCGGATGGGATCGCTACGGTCGGCGTGGAGCTCAGCGGGCCCTCGGCGCGGACGATCACGGTCTCGGTGACGACGAGTGGCACCACGACCGTCGGTCAGGACCACCAGGCGGTGCCGAGCCCGATCCAGTTCGCCCCGGGTGCGACGAGCGCGACGATCACGATCCCGCTCCTGGCCGACGCGGTCTTCGAGGGGCCGGAGACCCTGATCCTGCAACTCAGCTCCCCGAACCAGGCGAGCCTCGGCTCCCCCTCGCTGATGACGATCACGATCACGGATGACGACTTCGCCCCGGTCGTCGCGTTCGCCTCGGCGACCGCGAGTGCACCCGAGGCCGGCGGGACCATCCAGCTGAGCGTGACCATGAGCGCAGCGGCCGGGGTCGCGGTCCAGGTCCCCTACGCCTTTACCGGCACCGCGATTCAGGGGAGCGACTTCGCCGCTCTCCCCGGCCCGCTGACGATTCCCGCGGGGAGCCTCGCCGCCTCGATCTCGATCACGATCGTCGACGACACCGTCCAGGAGGGGAACGAGAGCGCGATCGTGACCCTCGGCGTCCCGACCGGCGCGACCCTCGGCACCCCGAGCAGCACGACCCTGACGATCATCGACGACGACCAGCCGATCGAGGTCGCGTTCACGACCGGCTCGACGAGCGCCGTCGAGACCGCGGGGCTCGTCGAGGTGACGGTGGCCCTCACCGCAGCGGCCGCGACCGACGTGACCGTGCCGTTCACGATCACCGGGACCGCGATCCGCGACTCCGACTTCGCAGTCGCCTCCTCTCCGCTGACGATTCTCGCGGGGCAGCTGACGCGCACGCTTTCGCTGATCCTGATCGACGACATGCTCGACGAAGGAGACGAGACCGCTCTCTTCACGCTCGGCACTCCGACCGGCGCAATCCTCGGCGCGGCGAACCAGCATGCACTGACGATCACCGACGACGACCCGCCGCCGACCCTGACCCTGGTCGAGACCGCGCTCTCGGTCGGCGAGGGGGAGCCGGCGGTCCAGCTCACCCTCAGCCTCTCCCAGCCATCCGGTCGTGCGATCACGGTGCCCTTCACCCTCGCCGGATCGGCCTCGCTCGGGGAGGACGTCTCCGTGACCCCGAGTCCGGTGACGATCCCAGCGGGGAGCTCGCTCGGGACGATCACGGTCACCCCGATCAACGACCCCTGGTTCGAACCCGCGGAGTCGATCTCCGTCACCCTCGGCACTCCGACGAACGCGATCCTCTCCGGCAACAGCGCCGCGACGATCACCCTGACCGACGACGACCCGTTCCCGGCGATCTCCTTCACGCAGGCGACCGACACGGTCGCTGAAGCCGCCGGGAGTCGGGTGATCGGCCTCGCCCTCTCCGGACCGATCGACGCCGACGTCGTGGTCCAGATCGCCTTGTCGGGAAGTGCTTCCGAGGGGGCGGACTACACCTTCCCCTCGACCACCGTCGTGATTCCGGCGCGAAACATCGCAGCGTCTGTGACCCTGAACGTGCTCCAGGACAATCTCGATGAGCCGACCGAGACGATCGTGCTCACCCTGGGAGCGCCGACGAACGCCGACCTGGGGAGCCAGATCGTGCACACCGTGACCCTCCTCGACGACGATCCGACTCCGGTCCTGCAATTCGCGCAGACCACGATCACGGTGATCGAGGGGACCCCGACGGCGCAGCTCGCGCTGGTACTGACCGCCGCGTCGGCCGCCCCGATCTCCGTGCCGTTCACGATCGGCGGAACCGCGACCCCCGGGGTGGACTTCGTCACGCCGACGAGCCCCTTCACGATCCTCCCCGGCGAGACCGGAGCGCTGCTCCCGATCACCTTGATCGATGACCTGATCGCCGAGAGCGATGAGACGATCATCGTCTCCCTCGGCACCCCGACGAACGCGGTACTCGGGACCCAGCCCCAGACCACCGTGACGATCCAGGACGACGAGACCACGGTGACGGCGTCGTTCAGTCAGCTCTCGCAGAGTGCCACGGAGGCGGACGGCGTGGTCGTCGCAGTGGTCAGCCTGTCGATCGCAGCCCCGACCGAACTGACGATCCCGCTGATCGTCGGCGGGACCGGCACCGCGGGGAACGACTTCGTCGTCTCCCCCAACCCGCTGGTGATCCCGATCGGCTCCTTCTCGGGAACGGTCGCGGTGATCCTGACGAACGACACTCTCGACGAAGAGGACGAGACGGTCATCCTGACCCTCGATCCGCCGAGCGGAGTCGTGGTCGGCGTCAACCCGACCCAGACGATCACGATCCTCGACAACGATCCCACCCCGAACGTCGCGTTCGCGGCCCTCGGTCAGAGTGCGAACGAGGGGGCGGGGAGCGTCCTGGTCGAGGTTCTCCTCTCGAGCCTCTCCGGTCGCGACGTCACGGTCCCCTTCACGGTGACCGGAAGCGCGACGCTCCCTGACGACGCGACGATCACCCCGAATCCGCTGGTGATCCTCGCAGGACAAGCGTCGGGATTCCTCACGGTGGCGCTCGCCCCGGATGCGATCGACGAATTCGACGAGAGCCTGGTCCTCGAAATCGGGACCCCGATCGGCGCGATCCCCGGGGTGATCACCACGCACTCCATGACCATCCTGGACGACGACCAACCGCCGTCGATCTCGTTCTCGCAGGCATCATCGGCCGAACTCGAGAGCGCGGGGACGATCACACGTGCGGTCGTCCTCTCCGGACCGTCCGGCCTGCCGGTGTCGGTCGATCTGCTCCTCGGTGGAACTGCGACCTCTGGAGTCGATTACATCGCCCCGGCGTCGCCGCTCGTGATCCCGGCGGGATCGACCGCAACCACGGTGACGATCGAGATCACCGATGATCTGCTCGACGAAGCGGCGGAGACCGCGTCGATCACCTTCGGCTCCCCGGTGAACGTGTCCATCGGTGGGATCGCCAGCCACCTGCTGACGATCCTGGACGACGACAACGAACCGTTCGCCGGATTCTCGAGCGCCACCCTCCAGATCACCGAAGATGCGGGGCCGGCGTCGATTACTTTCGAGTTGACCCAGAGCACCGCCCTTCCGGTCACCGTTCACTTCACGCTCTCCGGCAGTGCAGTCGCCACCGACGACTTCACGGCGCCGACCAGCCCGGTGGTGATTCCCGCGGGGAGCACCCAGGTCGTGATCACGATCCCGATCGTCGCAGACCTGCTCGACGAGCTGAACGAGACGGTGGTGCTCACGATCGGGACGGTCGAGAACGCGATCGCGGGACCGGTCACCGTGACGACGCTGACGATCACGGATGACGACGACGCCCCATCGGTGTCGTTCCAGCTCCCCGGTCAGACCGCCTCGGAAGCGGACTCGCCGTTCAGCGTCGTGGTCGCGCTCTCGGCCGCGAGCGGGAAGATCGTCACCGTTCCCTTCACGGTCGGCGGGACCGCCGGGGTCACCGACGCCGCGGTCTCCGCTCCACCCCTGACGTTCCCGCCGGGGACGACGACCGCCCTGATCACGGTCACCCCGGCCGACGATGCGATCGACGAGGCGGATGAGACGGTGATCCTGACTCTCGGCGCCCCGATCGACGCGGTTCCTGGGACCATCATGATCCACACCGTGATCCTCACCGATGACGATGCGCAGCCCTCCGTCGCCCTCGACCCCCTCCCCGGATCGATCGGTGAGGCCGCGGGGACGATCGTGGTCGGCGCCGCGCTCTCTGCGCCCTCGGGACTCCCGGTGCAGGTGTCGGTGCAACTCACCGGATCGGCGACGCTCCCGGACGACTACACCGCCTCCGCGGCGATGCTCTCGTTCGCCCCCGGAGCGACGAGCGCGTCGATCGCGCTCACCATCGTCGACGATGCGATCTTCGAGGTGAACGAGACGATCGTGATCACGCTCGCGAGTGCGACCGGGGCGACGATCGGAGTGCCCGCGTCGCGGACCCTGACGATCCTCGACGATGACACGTCCCCGGCGGTGGACTTCGTCGCCACCGAGACCTTCACCGGTGAAGGATCCGGCTCGGTCCTGCTTCAACTCTCCCTCTCCACCGAGTCGGCGACGACGGTCACCGTGCCCGTCGCCCTCAGTGGGAGTGCGACCCCCGGCGGCGACTACACCATCACTCCGAACCCGGTCGTCTTCGCACCGGGCTCGACGAGCGCCACGATCACGGTCGTGGTGACGGATGATGCCCTCGACGAGCCGGACGAGACCGCGGTCCTGACCCTCGGGGCTCCGAGCGGCGCCGTCGTCGGCTCCAATGGTACGCACACCGTGACGATCGTCGACAACGACGGGGCCCCGACCGTCGACTTCGACGTCCCCGCCCTGAGCATCGATGAGTCCGGTGGCACGCTGCCGGTGACCGTGAACCTGAGCGCCACCACCTCGCTGCCGGTGACGATCCCGTACACCCTCTCCGGCTCGGCGAGCGCCGCCGACCACAACACCGCGGTGGGGCCGCTGGTGATCCCCGCCGGCCAGCTGAGCGCGACGATCGCTGTCCCGATCGTCGACGACCTCCTGCACGAGGCGAACGAGACGCTGGTGATCCAGCTCGGGCTCCCGGTGAACGCGTCCCCGGGGACGGTGACCCAGTTCACCCTGTCGATCCTCGACAACGACACCGCGCCCGCGGTTCGCTTCGCGAGTGCCGCCCAGACCGTCGCCGAGGCGATCGGCTCGTTCCCGGTCACGATCCAGCTCAGCACGATCTCGGGGCTCGCGGTGCAAGTCGACCTCGTGACCTCCGGGACCGCCTCGCTCCCCGGGGACTACACGCTGTCGGCGACGACGGCGACGATCCCCGCCGGTCAGACCCAGACCACGGTCACCGTCACGGTCGAGAACGACCTCCTCGACGAGTCGGACGAGACGGCGGTGCTCACCATCGACGCCGCGGCGGGCGCGACGGTCGGATCGCCGTCCCAGCACACGTTCACGATCACCGACGATGACAATTCCCCCACGCTCTCCTTCGCGGTCGCCTCGAGCAGCGCGGCCGAGGGGGACGGGACTGCGACGGTCGACGTCGTACTCAGTGCGCCGAGCTCCCAGACGGTCACCATCGGGGTGAGCGCAGGGGGCACCGCCACGACGACCAACGACTTCACGCTGAACACCCCGAGCCTGACGTTCACGCCGGGCCAGGTCACCTCTTCGGTGTCGATCACTCTCGTCGGGGACTCGCTCTTCGAGGGGCCGGAGACGATCATCCTCACTCTCGGGAGTCCGACCGGGGCACTCCTCGGCACCCCGTCGGTCCACACCCTGACGATCTCGGACGACAATCTTCCCCCTGTGGTCGGATTCCCGATCACCGCGCAGGCCGCCGGCGAGGCCGCAGGTGCGGTCACGGTGACCGTTCAGCTCGCCACGATCTCTGGCCTGCCCGCCGTGATCCCGTTCAGCGTCTCGGGAACCGCCGCGAACGGATCGGACTTCACGATCTCCGGCTCGCCGCTGACGATTCTCGCCGGCTCGACGACCGGCACGATCACGATCACCCCGCTCGACGATCCGCTCGACGAACCGGTCGAGACGGTCGTCGTCACTCTCGATCTCCCCACCGGCGCGACGGTCGGGGCGGCGGGGACCTTCACGCTCTCGATCAACGACGATGATGGTCAGCCGACGGTCTCGTTCGCGGTCGCGGCGAGCTCGGTGAACGAGAACGAAGGGCCGGCGCTCCTCCAAGTCGTGCTCTCCACCGCCTCTGGGTTCCAGATCACGGTCCCCTTCTCCGACTCCGGCGGGGGAAGCGCGAGTGCGGGGATAGACTACAGCGTGCCGATCACTCCGATCATCATCCCGCCCGGCCAGACCTCGGGGGTGATCCCGATCACGATCTTCGACGATCCCACCACCGAGCCCCAGGAGACGGTGGTGATCCAGATCGACACACCGACGAACGCGATCTTCGGTCTCCCGGCGTTCCACACGGTGACGATCCTCGACAACGACGGCGCAGCCCCTTGCAACCTCGTGTACCCGCAGAGCGATGTCGTGTACCCGCCCGGGGTCGCGATCACTCCGAACGTCCCGACGAGCGGGTGCGGCCTCCCGACCCTGTGGACGATCACACCTCCGCTCCCACTTGGACTCGTCCTGAGCGCCGCGACCGGGGCGATCTCCGGAACACCGGCCGATCGTTCCCCCGAAGTGGTCCACACGGTGACCGCCAGCAACGGGGTCGGCAGCTCGTCGACGACGATCACGGTGAGGTGCGACCCCATTTTCTTCTTCTTCGGGAACCAACCGACCGCGAACTACGACCCGATCTCGGGGAACATCATCCCGACCGGTCAGTCACTCCCGGATCCGAACGGATCGGTACCGGTGTCCCTCTCGTACCGCGAGGACCCGAACAACCAGCCGGTCCCGAACACGTTCTTCGCTACCGCGGGGTTGTCGATCGCGATCGCGTTCGACCCCCTGCTGATCCAAGCGGTCCAGGTCGACCAAGGTGCAGATATCCTCGCCCTCGACGGCGGTGGCGGCCCCGACTTCTGGGGACCGTTGATCGGGACCCAAGCGGTGACGATCGGAGTGCTCTTCTCGCTGACCTTCGGCGACTCGATCGTCGCCGACGTCGACCGTGAGATGGCGATCATCCAGTACCGTCCGGCCGCCGGTGCGCTCGTCGGCAACTTCGTCGGGACTACCATCCCGCTCCCGTGGGGCAATCCGACCGGCACTCCTGCGGTCCAGAACCAGGTCGTCCTCGATGGAACCAACGGCATCACGCCGATCCAGACCGACCCGAGCGTGATCTTCGTTCCGCAATAACTTCAGAAAGCCGCTTCCCGTCGGTGCTGAGTGTGGGAGGGACGGGAAGTGCATTCGATACGTTCTTCGAGGGGGGGGATCGGCCGGGGGGCCGGTCCCCCCCTCGACTTGTATGGAGGGGAAGATCTGGCTCTGGCTGGAGGCCAGACCGTCCCTCCGGCAATTGCGACCGCATCTGGGACTCGGCCTCGGGCGCGTTCCAGGCGGCCGGCCACGAAAAACGCCCGGCGCGCGAGCGCCGGGCGTTTTCTGTATTGAATGGGGTGAGTGGAGGGGCTCGAACCCTCGGCCTCCAGGACCACAACCTGGCGCTCTAACCAGCTGAGCTACACCCACCATCGATCCGCAGGGTGGGCGGCGATGGTGGCGATGGTGGCAAGTGGTGTCAAGGGGCACGAAGTGAGGGGAGACGAGACGACCTATTTTCCGTAGATCACCAGGTTGAGGTAGAGGCCGTAACGACCCTCGGCGTCGATCGAGCCACCGATCTCGGTGGAGAAGGACCGCCGCTCGAGGACCGGCGCTTGCCAGTCGATCTCGAACGAGGCGGAGAGTTTCCCGAGCGCGGCGTTCCAGTCCCTGCCGACTTCCCGGAAGTCCGGGTTCAGCTTGATCCGTGAGCGGACGCGGTATCGCTCGTCCGGGAACAATATGCTCTCGCCAGCGCGGCGTCCGAACGCTTCCTCGGACGGCGCGAACGCGAGATCGAACTGACTGAGGGTCTTCGATCCATCGAGTCGGGTGACGTCGACATTGACCCCACCGGTGTCGTCGAGGACGAGCGGCCCCCATTGGAGAATCGGCAGGTCTCGCTCCGGGTCCCCGGTCGTAGCATCGAGGTATTCATTGCGGAGCTCGGTTCTGCGCTCCTCCAGAACGAGGTCCTCCGCCCTGCCGCCACGGCCCAAATGGCCGATCTTGTCGCGGATGTCCTGGTACTCCTCGAACGAGAGACTCGGGTCGCTCTCGAAGCGGTCCTTCAACTCGGCCCGGAAGTAACGACGGAATTCGCGGTAGAGGACCCGCTCCCCGAGGGCCCAGAGCGCCTTCTCGAGCGGATCACCCGGATCTTCGTGGTCGATGAGGATGTCGCGATGACTCTCTCCTCCGGGGAGACGGTCGGTGCAGAATTCGGTCAGCATTCTCGAATGCTCCGACTCGAGCTCGAAGATGATGGGCGAGAGTCCTGGCACTCCGGTCGGGGTCACGATGCGGCGAGCCTCCGGCGCGTTCGGCCGGTCGGAGCTGGGATCCTGCCACTTTTGCCGTTCGACCCCGAGTGGCGCCACGACCGTCATCCCTTCCGACACCATCGGGAAAGCTCCGACCAGGCGGAGCGGAAGGCTGCTCGAGAAGACCGCCGGGTTCGCCGCCTCCGCCCGAGCCACGCGATGCGTCGGGACGGTCTGCACCGCCTCGCGCGTCGAGACACCCCCCTCGCCCACCTCATCCTCGGCCCAGAGCGGGACGAAGGAGAGCCAGACCGCGAACCCCACGAGGGGGGAACGAGCCCGGAACGGTCGAGGAGACGTTCTGCGCACAACGGACTCCTTCCACAGGTGCAGTTCGAGAACTCGTCCCGGAGGATCACTGGAATCCACTCCGAGCCGAGGCTGTTTCAGGGGAGCTGAGGAATGCCCTCGAGAGGGCCGAGCGGCCGAGGAAGCGACCGCGCGTTCGGAATCCGGGTGGGCGAGAATGGCCGCCGACCCGGAGCACCGCTGGATCCTCCGGATCCCTGACCGCGGCGGGGTCACACCGGACCCCGGCGGGGCGAGAGATCGGGATAGGACGCTCGGAGGGAAGTGCCAGCGATAGGTCACCCGCGACGGGGCACCCGCGACAATCACCGACGATACAGCCGAGGTCGAACCCGGAGGGAAAGGATCCCCTCCTCTGTCACCATTCTATCATCCCATCGACCGACGAGCCAGTTACGGTCGAGTCGGGGCGGGCTGCGTGGCCTATCCTTGTTCGGGAACCCAGCTTCCGTGCACGGCTCCCGACGGCCGCACACTAGCCCCGACTCGCCCGCCGTACCAGCTCCGCCACCGCGGCCTCCGCGGGGGCAGACTCGAGCGCTCGGCGCACCCTCGCCTCCGCGTCGACGGCACCGAAGCCGAGCGACAGGAGGGCCTTGACCGCATCCTCCGCCGGACCTTCGACGGGGCGGGGGGGAGTGGCGCGGAGGTCCTCTTCCTCGAGCGCCCCCCGCAACTCCAAGATCAATCGTTGGGCGGTCTTCTTGCCGACCCCTCGGATCTTCTCGAGCGCTTTCGACTCGCCGCGCAGGACCACGTCGCGGAATCGATCGATACTGAGGGAGCTGAGGATCGCGAGCGCGATGGCGGGGCCGACCCCGGTGACCGCGCAGACCCTCTCGAAGATCTCGCGCTCCTCGCGGGTCGAGAAGCCGTAGAGGTGGAACACATCCTGGGCGAATCGGTGGGTGACGTAGAGCTTGACCGTCCGCCCGACCCGCAGCTCCTGCGAGGTCGAGATGGGGACCTTCAGTCGGTACCCCATCCCCCCCACATCGATGATCGCGAGTTCTCCGGCGAGACGTTCGAGCGTCCCGATCATGTGTTCGTACACGAGTGGATCAGCCGCTCGCCAGGCCCAGACCTCGCTCGTTGAGCTTGCGCTTCACCTCATTGAGCGAGGTCACCCCGAAATTCTTCTGGTTGATCAGCTCCAGCTCGCTGCGCTTGAGAAGGTCCGCGAGGGTCTCGATCCCGAGACGGTCCATGCAGCGCTGACTGCGGCTCGAGAGCTCGAGCACGCTGACCGGCTCCGAGAGGATCTTCGCGTGCTCCCCGTCGGGGAGCGAGGTGTGCGCGAGTTCGTCGCGTTTCCCCTCCCCGAGCCGGAAATTTTTCTGGGCGAGGATCCTCTTGATCTCGGCGAGAGAGGTTTCGCCGAAGTTCTTGTAGCTGAGGAGCTCTGCCTCGGACTTCTGGATCAGGTCTCCGAGGGTGTGGATGTTCATCTTCGACAGACAGTTGCGGCTGCGCACGGACAGCTCGAAATCGGAGATCGGGATCTGGAGGAGCTGCTGGCGGCGGACGTTCTCCTTCTCCTTGTCCCGGTCGTAGTACATCTCGAGGGACGCCTTCGCGTCGGTGAGATAGAGCTGCGCACGCTCGTGATCTGGGTTCGACTGGAGCACCATGCGGTAGCAGGTGATCGCATCCTCGAACCGGTCCGCGTCCTCGTAGAGGATCCCGAGGTTGAGCATCGCGTGGACGTAGAGTGGGGCGGTCCGCTGGCACATCTCGTACGCCTCGATCGCCAAGGCATCGTTTCCGTGGAGCGAATGTAGGTAGCCGAGACGGAATTGGTAGCGCGTCTCTCCCGGAACCTCTTCCGCCGCGGCGGTGAAATGTTCGAGCGCCTCGGAGTAGTCTCCGTTCTCCTGGGCGACCAATCCCTTCAGGTAGTGCACCCGAGGGTGCTCGGACGGCAGTCCGAGCTTGTCGAAGAGCGCCCGCGCGCCATCGATGTCGTCGGTCAGGATCATCGCCTCGACGAGCAGCGGGCCGATCGCGGGCACTGTCTTTCCGTGACTCGCCCACCCCTTTTCGAGCAGGGGGAGCGCTCGCCTCGCCTGCCCCATCTCGAGCAGGAGCTTGCCGAGCAGGTGCTGGGAGTACGAGTTCCCGGGATCCGAGGAGAGCAGCTCGAGGGCTTCTTCCCGACGTCCGAGGAAGTCGAGTACGGCAGCGCGACGTACGGGGTCAGTTCCGACCCGAACGAGCAGCACCTCGAGATCCTCTTCGACGAGTCGGCGCGAGACCGCCTCGATCCGAGCGCGAGCGTAGAACTCGCTGTTCATCTCCCCCTCGAGAATCCACTCCTCGAGCGGGATGGTCGCCTCTTCCATCTTCGCGGAATTTTCCAACGTGGTGCCTCCGTAGTGTGAGAATCGGATCGGAGTGGGAGAACGTGTACCTCGCGGGAGCCGGCCTCGAGGCGCCCCTCTTTCGGGGGGGAAGCAGGCGGGGACGGCGGCACCGCGAAGCGGGGGAACGAAGCAGGGGACCAATCCCCGCTCGGCGGCCGCAACGCGGCCACGGTTCGCACGTTCTGCAGGGGACGGATCTTAGGTGCGTACTCGGCCGCCGTCAACGTCTGCCGACCGCGCGGACGGTCAGGAATCCCTGGAAGTGGCGCCCTCTCCCCCGCAGACTGAGGGTTGGCCCCGAGTGCGGGGCCGTATCGGGTGTCGATCATTATCCCGGAGGTCTCGATGTCATACCGTGCCCGATCGGCGGACTGTGCCGGGCCGACCCCGTCTCCATCCACCCTCCGGACCCTGCGGGTCCTCGCCGGGCTGCTCCTCATCTCTCTCTCTGCGGGATGCTCGAGCGGCGGCGGCGGGGGTGGCGGCGCGCCCCCCCCACCCGCCACCATCGCCCCCACGGGCCTGAGCTACCCGGTCCCGGGACCGCTCCTCGTCGGAGTCCTGATCACTCCGCTCGCACCCTCCCTCGCGACCGGGAGCGGGGAGAGCTACACGGTCGCGCCGACCCTTCCCGCCGGGCTGACCCTCGACTCTTCGACCGGAGAGATCACCGGGACCCCGACGGTCGCAACGCCCCTGACAACGTTCACCTTGACCGCGACGAACAGCGCCGGCAGCTCGACCTTCGCGCTCTCCCTCGAAGTGGTCGACGCTCCGATCCCCGTCGTTACCTTCGCGCTCCCCGACAACTCGGCGGCCGAGTCCTCGGGGGTGCTCCCGGTGGTCTTGCTCCTGTCGTTCGCCGGCACCGACAACATCACCGTGGCCCTCCTCGTCTCGGGGGACGCGTCCCCGGGAGTGGACTTCACCGCGCCGGCCACCCCCGTGCTGATCCCGGCGGGCCAAGTCTCCGCGACGATCGACCTCGTGCTCCTCGACGACGACACCGACGAGCCGGACGAGACGGTGGTCCTCACCCTCGATTCCCCGACGAACGCCGTGATCGGCTTCCCCTCGACACACACCGTAGCGCTCCTCGATGACGACGCGCGTCCCCTCGTCCAGTTCACCGCGGGAGCACTCGCCGTCCCCGAAGCATCGGGCGCCGCCTCGATCGACGTCACCCTCGACCACTCTTCGAGCGCGCCGATCGACGTCTCGCTCGCGATCACGGGCTCCGCGCAACCGGGTGTCGATTACACCCTGACTCCAGCGAGCCTCTCCTTCCCCCCGGGCCAGACCCTGACGCAACTCACCCTCCTAGTGCTCGATGACCTGACCTTCGAAGGTGACGAGGCGATCGGCATCACCCTGATCCCGGGTGCGGGCGCGGACCCCGGCTCGCCGATCGACCTCTTCGTCACGATCGGCGAAGACGACCCACCTCCCACGGTCGAGATCTTCGGCGGTGGAGTCGCGGCCGTCGAAGGGAGCGGTCCGGTGACGCTGACGGTCGCGCTCTCCGATCTGAGCGGGATGGACGCCACGATCTCGTTCGGGGTCGGGGGCTCGGCGACGATCGGGGTCGACTACCTCGCACCTCCGACCCCGGTGACGATCCCGGCGGGGAGCCTGTCGGCGGACCTCGACTTCGACCCGCTCGCGGATGGAGCGATCGAGGGGTCCGAAACGGTGGACGTGACCCTCATCGGCGCGACCGATGCCACGCTCGGCGTCGTCACCACCGCGAGCTTCAGCATCGAGGATGGGACGGCACCCTTCCCCGTGGTCACCCTCACCGGCGGTGGGACGATCACCGAGGGGAGCGGGCTGATCAACCTCACCGTGACCCTCTCCACCGTCTCCGCGACGCCGGTGACCGTACTGTTCGACCTGGCGGGAACTGCGACCCCAGGGATCGACTTCGCTCCCCCGGCGAACCCGGTGATGATCCCCGCCGGCTCCCTCACGGCGCCGATCACGATCGAGCCGGTCGATGATGGCACGAGCGAAGGGTCCGAGACGGCGACCGTCACCCTCCTCTCCGCGGTCGGCGCGACGCTCGGAGCGGGGATCACCGCCACGGTGACGATCGAAGACGTGGCGATCCTCGAGGTCGAACTCGCGGGAGGGGGCACGCTGCTCGAGAGCGGCGCTCCGCTCGACCTGCTCGTCACCCTCTCCGCCCCGGCTCCGGCCCCGGTCGACGTCTTCTTCGACCTCGCGGGCACGGCGACGATCGGGCTCGACTACACCGCGACGGCGAGCCCGGCGACGATCCTGACCGGGGGGACCGCGGTCGCGATCACGATCGCGCCGATCCCCGACGGCACCGCCGAGGGGCCCGAGACGATCGACGTGACCTTGACCGCCGCGACCGGAGCCAACCTCGGCGCCACCGTGACCGCCACCGTCACGATCGACGAAGCCACCGTGCCCGCGATCACGCTCTCCGGCGGCGGAGTCGCCGGAGTGGAAGGCGCGGGCCCGCTCTTCCTGACCGTCTCACTCTCGGCGCCGTCCGCTCAGAGCGTGCAGGTCTCGTTCGCGTTCTCGGGGAGTGCGACCCCGGGGAGCGACTTCATCACGACCGCGAGCCCGCTGACGATCCTCCCGGGCAACCTCACCGACTCGATCGCGATCGATCCTCTCCCGGACGGCGTGACCGAACCGGACGAGACGGTCGAGGTGACCCTGATCGGAGCCACGGGCGCGATCCTCGGCGCCGTGACCACCCAGACCGTGACGATCCTGAATGACGCCAGCGCCCCGGTTCCGCCGACGGGCTTGAGCTACTCGGATCCGGTGGCGGTCTACCCCCCCCGGCACGTTGATCGTCCCGAACGTCCCGAGCTTGCAAGGGGGGGCGGCGGCCAACTTCGACGTGGTCCCCCTCCTCCCCATCGGCCTGCTCCTCGACCCCGTGACGGGGACGATCACCGGCACTCCGCTCTTCGAGCAGCCCGCGAACTCGTACACGATCACCGCGACGAACCCGGCCGGCCAGGCCTCGACCACGATCTCGATCGAAGTGCGTACGGTCTTCGAATTCGCGATGTCCAACCCCGTGGTCCCGTACTCCTCGGCAACCGGTCTGGCGACCTTCGTCGTCTCGTTGACGGTGCGGGAGCTGACCGGGCAATCTACCGGCAACCAGTTCACCGAGATCCACCGCCTCTCGGGAGGGATCGCGTTCGACGATCAGCAGCTGATCGCGACACAAGTCGAGGTGGGTGGCGCGCTCCTCCCCCTCAATGGGGGGCTGGGGCCAGAGTTCTACATCACGACGCCGATTCCCGGAGGAGGGCTGACCTTCGGGATCATCTTCTCATTCGGGCAGCTGGACACGATCATCGCCCCCACCGCGTCGGAGTGGGCGGCGATCACCTTCGAGGCGGTCCCCGGATACTTGACCGGCGACGTCGACGGGGAGACCCTCATCCTCCCGTGGGACGCGACCCTCGGGTCCCCGCCGGTGGAGAATCGGATCGTCTACGGGGGAAACGACGAGCAGGTTCCGGTTCAGGTCGACGGTACGATCACGTTCGTGCCGTGACGTCGATCCCCCGGGGAGCCGCAGTGAACCGGGGAGCCGATGACCGACGGTCTGAACGAGTCTCAGCGCGCGGCGGTCGAGCACAGAGACGGTCCGTTGCTGGTGGTGGCGGGGCCCGGGTCGGGCAAGACCCGGGTGATGACCCAACGCATCGCCCGCCTGATCGGCACCGGGGTCCCCGCCCACCGCATCCTTGCGATCACCTTCACCAACAAGGCCGCCGACGAGATGCTGAAGCGCACCCTTCGGCTCCTCGACATCGATCCCGAGGTCGACAGGGACCGGTTCGGAGGTCACGGAGGGGCGTGGGGAGCCCTCGATCCGAATCGACCGGTCATCTCTACCTTTCACAGCTTCTGCGCGCGGTTCCTCCGCCGCGAGCTCTATCGGATCGAACCGTACGGCCTCGACTTCACGATCTACGACTCGATCGATCAGCAGGAGGTCGTCGGGGAAGCGCTGTCGCAGCTCAGCCTCGACCGTACCGGCTTCCCGCCACGAGCCGTGCTCTCCGTGATCAGCCGTTTCAAGAACCACCTCGTGTCCCCCGCCGAGGCGGCGGAGGCGGCGACCACCTTTCGAGACCGGGAGCACGCGCGGATCTTCTCGACCTACCAGGCCGAGCTCGAGGCGCGCAATGCGGTCGACTTCGACGATCTGTTGCTCTTGACCCTGCGGCTCCTGCGGGAGCATCCCGACGTGCTCGAGCGTGCCCGCCGTCGTCACGGCTGGCTCCTGATCGACGAGTTCCAGGACACCAATCGTCCGCAGTACCTCATCTCCCGCCTGCTGTCAGAAGTGCACCGCAACCTCTGCATCACCGGAGACCCGGACCAGTCGATCTACTCGTGGCGCGGCGCCTCGGCGACCAACTTCGATCGCTTCCGCGAGGACTTCCCCGAGAATCAGATCGTCCAACTGTCGCAGAACTATCGATCGACCCCGCAGATCCTCCAGGTCGCGTCGCGACTGACCGGGGGGGATCACGGGGTGCGCGAGCTCTTCACCGAGAACTCTGATGGTGACGAGGTCCTGGCGCGACAGGTCGCGGACGAGCGCGCGGAGGCGCGCGAGATCGTGAGTCAATTGGGGCGATGGCAGCACGAGGGGACCTCCCTCGGGGAGATCGCCATCCTCTACCGGGTCAACGCGATCGCTCGCGCGATCGAGGAGGAGCTGGTGCGCGAGCACATCCCCTACTCGGTGATCGGGGGGACGGCGTTCTACCAGCGACGCGAGATCAAGGACGTCCTCGCCTACCTGCGCGCCGCGTACTTCGTGCGCGACGAACTCGCGCTCCGGCGCATCCTGAACGTTCCGGCCCGGGGCATCGGGAAGATCGGGCTCGAGAGATTCGAAGACGCCGCGCGGGACAAGGGTTTGAGCCTCGGTGAAGCGCTGCGGGACGAAACGATCCGCTCCGGGACTCGCGGCCGGGCGCGGAAGGGGTTCGAAGATCTGCTCCGGATCCTCGACGCGCTCGCGGCGAGACGCGATCACTCGCTCCCCGACCAGATCGCCGACACGGTCGGGCGGAGCGGCTACCGCCAGCACCTCGAGAGCACCGAGCCCGAGACCGCCACCGATCGCCTTCGCAACCTCGAGGAACTCGCGAACGCGGCGGCGGAGACCGAGGAACTTCTGCGTCGAGCCCCTCCTCCCGCCGAGGGGGAACCGCGCCGGGAGCCGCTCCTGATCTTTCTCGAACGCGTCGCCCTCGTCGCCGATATCGACTTTCACACCGCGAGGGATGAGCGCGTCTCCTTGATGACCCTGCACGCCGCGAAGGGGCTCGAGTTCGACCGCGTCATCGTCGCCGGCGTCGAGGAGACGCTGATCCCCCACTCGAGTCGGAGCGAGGTGGACGAGACCGATGAGGAACGCCGGCTCCTCTACGTCGGGATCACCCGCGCTCGCCGTACCGCGGTCCTCCTCCACGCCGCGTGGCGGCGGCGGTTCCAGCGGCGAGATCCTCAGCTGCCATCGCGTTTCCTCCGCGAGATCGAAGGGACCGGGATCCGTTTCGAGTTCCCCGAGGACGGCTGGGGAAGTGGCGCCCCGATCCGGCAGAACATCGTCTACGACGGGGGCGACCCGTTCCCCGCCGAGGACTACGACGATGAGGACGAGCTGATCCCCGGGGCGTGGATCGAGCATGATCTGCTCGGGCGCGGGATGATCACCGCGACCAGCGGACTCGGCGGGTCGAAGCGGATCGCGGTACAGTTCGAGCTGCACGGGGACAAGCAGATGGTGGTGGCGTACGCGCCGCTCCGTATCATCGCACCCCCGGACGATCCGGGATAGTTGAATGAAAGTGGCTGCTCCACGCGAAGGGACCGTCGCGGTGCTCCGCACGCAAGTTGCGCTCCTCGCGTCCGCCATCGTCATCGCGATCGCCGCGGCCGGGAGAGTCTCCGCCCATGAGCTGACCCGGGGGGTCGGCACCCAGACCACCTACCACTTCTTCACGGACCGACTCGAGATCGAGCTCAACCTCGGCTTCTCGGCCTCCGCCGGCTTTCCGGTGCTGATGGCTCTCGACACCGACGGCGACGACCAGATCTCCGTGGCGGAGGCGGCGGTCCTCCTCGATGAGCGGGGGAAGTCGCTCCTCCCGCTCCTCGATCTGCGGGTGAACGGCCGTCCCCTCGAGCCACGGGTCCTCTCCTCGGAGGAAGCGGGGGTGCGGGGGACGATCATGGTGAAGTCGTTCGACCTCTACTTCCAAGTGGTCGCTCCGATTCCGCCGGAGCTTCCCGACGGCGGGTGGTGGCTCCACTTCCGGGACAACAACTTCGATGGAGAGACCTCGACGCAGTTTTCGTGGATTCCGTGGTTGGGGCACGGCCCGGGGATCTCGTGGCTCAATTTCCAGCCCAACCTGTTCGTCGATGAGGGCGGTTTTCGGCGCACGATCGGGCGCGACCTCGTGGTGTTCTTCGACGACGACATCCGCCCCGAGATCAACCCGGTCGAGCAGGACGCACCGACCCCAGAAGCGCTCGCGGCGATCGAACTCCCCGGCGAAGGCGCGACGGGCGACTCGCCGATCGTGGTCCCCGGAGACGGGGGCACTGGCTCCCACCAGAACGCGACGCGAGCGCCATCCATCTCCGAGGGCGTCGTCACCGGAGGTGGCGGCAGGATTCGCATTCCGGGCGAAGAGGAAAAGATCGGCGCGCTCGTGCAGTCGATCGTCAGCGGGAAACGAAAAGGATGGGAGCTCATCGCCGTCTTCCTCCTCGCGATCGGCTTCGGGGCGGGACACGCACTCGGTCCGGGACACGGCAAGTCGATGGTCGCGGCGTACCTCGTCGGGACGAAGGGACGCGTGCGCGACGCGATCACCCTCGGAGCGGTGGTCACCTTTGCGCACACGTTCAGCATCTTCCTCTTGGGACTTCTGCTCCTCTATCTGATCGGTCGCGCGACCGACCCCGCCTCCGGCGCGACCTACCAGAACTGGCTGACAACGGGATTCAGCCTCCTGTCGGGGATGCTCCTCTTCGGATTCGGAGCGTTCCTCCTGCGCAGACGGCTGCGGGCGGCGCGGGGGGAGGTAGATCCCCACGGGCACCATCACTCGCACGGGTGGTGGGGGCATTCGCACACGCATCTCGGGGGGGATGGGCACACGCACTCGCACGGGGATGGGCATTCTCATTCGCATTCTCATTCGCATTCGCATGGGGATGGGGATGGAGAGAATCACCACCAGCCGGATCATCATCACGGAGAAGCTGAGCACGGGCATTCGCATGAACACTCGCACTCTCAGGAGCATGCCGAGGCAGTCGTGAGCGAAACTCGGGAGGAAGAAGGCACTGCGATCGGATCTCGGGTTCGATTCGGGGATCTGGTCGCCCTCGGGTTCTCCGGAGGGATCGTTCCCTGCCCCGCCGGGTTCACGATCATGTTGGTCGCCGCGAAGTACCAGGCGCTCGGACTCGGGCTCCTGATCCTGACCTTCTTCAGCTTCGGACTCGGCGCGCTCCTCTGCGGGATCGGTGTCGTCCTCGTGCTCGGCAAGGGGTGGATCTTCGATCGGCTCGGCTCGCGGAGCGAAGCCTTGGTGCGCTGGCTCCCGGTCTACAGCGCGGGGCTCGTCGCCTGCATCGGCGTCTACTTCATGTGGGACAGTGTCTCGCAGGGACGCGCGGAGATCGGGAACATGCTGAAGGCGCTCGGGGAGCGAATCGGGGGGTAGGCCGCTCAGGATCCGCCAGAGGTGTGCACGCATGATGGGATTGGCTCGGCGCACCGCGCCGATGCCTGCCCCCTGATCCACCGCTCTTCAACCAGGCCATCGTCCGGGGCAGGCATCACGGCGGAGCCGCGAGCCAGTCCCATCAGCCACGGCCCGGCTATTGCTCTCTTCCGTCGTGCACGATTTCGCCGTGCACGATCGTCAGGAGCGGCTTCAGCTGCGGGATCTCGCTCTCCGCAACCGTCATCAGATCGCCCGAGAGCACCGTCACGTCGCAGACGAACCCCTCGGCCAGCCGTCCACGCCACCGCTCCTGGAAGATCGCGCGCGCGGGCCACTCGGTGAGCATGCGGAGCGCGGTCTCTCGATCGACCGCGAGCTCGGGGTGCCATCCCTCCCCCTGGAACCCTTTCAGGTCGCGACGGGAGACCGCGGCATAGAACTCGACCATCGGGAGTCCCTCCTCTACCGGCGCGTCGCTCCCCCCCGCGATCCACGCCCCGGAGTCGATCAGCGCCTTCCAGGCGTACGCTCCCGCGAGCCGTTCTTGTCCGAGGCGCGACGGCGCGAAGTGCAGGTCGGTGATCGCGTGGGAGGGCTGCATCGAAGGGATCACTCCGAGCGCGGCGAAGCGCGGGATCTCGGCGACGTCGAGGATCTGGGCGTGCTCGATCCGCCAGCGCGGCTCGGCGATCTTCCGCTCTTCGCGAGGTACCGCGCGGAACACCCGCTCGTAGATGTCGAGCGCGCTGCGGTTCGCGCGGTCGCCGATCGCGTGCACCTCGACCTGGATGCCAGCTCGGAGCGCCCGTTCGTAGAGCGGGATCAGCTCGCTCTCGGGGTACTTGAGGAAGCCGTTCCCCTCGCGATCGGCGTAGTTCTCGAGGAGAGCGGCCCCCCCCGAGCCGAGTGCGCCGTCGAAGCTGACCTTGATCGTTCGCCGCGTGTAGCGCCCCCCGCGTTCGGGGATCGTCGCGCCGGTCTCGATCAACCTCTCGGCGTCCTCACCAGGGCCGTAGACCGCTTGCGCGACGCGGATCGGGATCTCCCCCGCCTCGACCAGTTCGGCGAGCAGCTCGTTCTCCCGCCAACTTCCCCCGGCGATCTGGACCGCGGTCCAACCGCGACGGGCGTACTCGCGCGCGCCGATGATCATCGCGGTGCGCATCCGGTCCTTACCCGGGGTGGGGAGGTGACGCGCGGCGAGGCTGATCGCATGATCGAGGAGCATCCCGGTCGCGCGGCCGGTCGGATCGCGCAGGATCTGCCCACCACTCGGGTCCGGGGTCGAGTCGTCGATCCCCGCGATCTCGAGTGCACGCGAGTTCACGACCGCACCGTGGCCATCGACGCGCGTCAGGAACACCGGGTGATCGGGCGTGACCCTGTCGAGGTCGTCGCGGGTCGGGAAGCGCGGCGTCTCCCAGAAGGTCTCGATCCACCCTCGACCGGATATCCACTCTCCCGGCGGGAGCTGCTTCGCGCGCTCGACGACGCGCGCGAGGAACGCGTCGAGACTCTCGGTCCCCTTCAGGTTCAGAGTGAGAAGCTCCTCCCCCACCCCGGCGAGGTGCATGTGCGCGTCCTCGAGCCCGGGGACCGCGGTCGCGCCCGCGAGATCGATCCGGATCGTCGCCGGTCCGACCCACTTCTCGATCGACTTCGCATCCCCCATGGCGACGACGAAGCCATCGCGAGCCGCGAGCGCCTCCGCCACCGGTCGTTCGGGATCGAGGGTCCGGATCGTCCCCCCGACCAGAACCAGGTCCGCGGGGGGATCTTCCGCCGAGACGACAGCGGGGAGCTGGAGAAGGGCACAAAGAAAGATGAGAGAGAGGACGCGGCGTGTCTGGATCATCGGGGCGCTCCTTCCGGTGGAGATCCGACGGTAAACCGTTGCCACGGCGTTCTCTACGACGATTCTGGAGGTGGAATGGTCAATATGACATCTTACTGATATCATTTTGGTGTCGGGCCCCCGAGGGGAGTGCTCCTGCGTCCACCGAGCCGACGAGCACCCCTGACTCAGCCCACGGGCCCCAGGAAGGAAATCGCGATGCCGAGTGTCAAGGAGAGGGCCGGTTTCCGTGTGACCGGATTCCTGGTGCTGCCACTGCAGCTCGGGGTGCTCGCAGGAGCGATCGCGATCGCGGTGTCGCTGGCAGACATCCCCACAGGGCAGTCCCCCACTATTTTTTCGATCGTGGCGCTGGTCGCGCTCGCGATCACCTTCTTCCTCATGATCCCCGGATACTTCACGGTCGAGCCGAACGCCTCGAAGACCCTGATCTTCTTCGGCGCCTACGTCGGGACGATCCGGCACTCGGGCTTCTGGTGGACCAATCCGTTCACGCTCCGCAAACGAGTCTCGTTGCGCGTGCGAAATTTCAATTCCGAACGCCTGAAGGTGAACGACCAGGGGGGGAACCCGATCGAGATCGCCGCGGTCGTCGTGTGGCGCGTCACGGACGCCGCCAAGGCGCTCTTCGATGTCGACGACTACGTGGAGTTCGTCGCGATCCAGACCGAGACCGCCCTCCGCGGACTCGCGAGCCGCTACCACTACGACTCCCACGAAGACGATGAAATGTCGCTGCGCGGCAGCCAGCAGCTGGTCGCGAACACGCTCAAGGAGCAGGTCGAGGAACGCCTCGAACGCGCGGGGGTCGAGATCGTCGAAGCTCGCCTCAGCCACCTCGCCTACGCTCCTGAGATCGCCCAGGCGATGCTGCGTCGCCAGCAAGCGCAGGCGATCATCGCGGCGCGGTCGCAAATCGTCGAGGGCGCGGTCGGCATGGTGAAGATGGCGCTGAAGCAGCTCTCGGACGAGAATATCGTCCAACTCGACGAGGACAAGAAGGCAACGATGGTGAACAACCTCCTCGTGGTGCTCACCTCCGAGCAGGAGAGCCAGCCCATCATCAACGCCGGCTCCATCTACTGATCGCCGACCGTGGCCAAGGACCGAGAAGAGAAGAAGCGCTTCCTCTTGCGCGTCGACCCGAAGCTGCACGCCGCGCTCGAGCGGTGGGCCGCGGACGAACTCCGCAGTGTGAATGCGCAAATCGAGTACCTGCTTCTGGAGGCGGCCCGCCGGGCGGGCCGCCTCCGGGCAGGGGATGAGGGGAAACCGCGCGATCCTCCGTGAGAAATCGAGGTCTCGGCCCCCTCGACAACTTTGCGCGATCTCTCGATGATCCCGTCCTCTTCCGAGAGGATGGCAACGCGTGACACCGGACCCGAAGGCTTCCACTCCGTTCGGTTCCGCGGAGTGGACCAGTGCGATCTCCCAGCGGCTCGAACGGAACCAACCGGTCCGTCGGACGCTCCCGGAACGTGGACGGCTCCACATCGACCGTCAGTTGCCGTTCCTCTGCGTCTATCGCCGCCCCACCGTGCGGCCGGACGCCGGCGCCGGGACCCTCGTCACCGGCACCGCCTCGTACCTGGTCTCGACGGGCAGTGATGAACACCGCAAGTCCGTGCGGCGTCTCGTCACCGCAGTCGTCGAGACGCTGAGCGAGCCCTTCGGCGCGTTCCTCCTCCTCGAACTCGCAACCGTGGAAGAATCTCGAGATCACGCACCGCTACGGTTCCATGTGCCGAAGGCCATCGAAGGATCGGGCTTCGGGGCAGCGCTCCAGGGTGAGCTCGAAGAGATCCTCCGCGATCTCGACCTTCCCGGGGCGGTCGAACGGGTGGGCCACCCACTGCGGACCGGCCTCCCTCCGCTCCTCGCACCGTCATCGGCGAAGGCGCTGCCCTGTACCCTCGTCCAGCTCGAGATCGCACCGTTCTTCCGCGACTCCAGCACCGGTCAGGTCTACCCCGAGTTGCTGCGCCGGTTCCGGCGCTCGCTCACGCGCACACTCGATTCCACCTCCCACCGGTTCTCCCGTTCGCACACGACGCGATGTCCGGTCGATCACCACATGCTCGGTCGACGTGCCGTCGTCCAAGCGGTGTGGCAGGCGGACGAGAAACTCGCAGAGGTCTCCGAGGCATTCGACTTCCTGCTGCAAGTCACCCCGATCAATGCGGAGAACGCCTGGGAGGCGTTCCAGAACTCTGGCTTCGATGAGCCTCCGGCGTTTCGATACCGCCCGCTCCCGACCGATCCCGTTCATCTGAAGCGACAACTCTGGTCCGCACCCGTCGAGCGGATCGAAGACCCGACCCTCACCGATCTCTTCCGGCAGAAGCAGGACGAGCTCGATCGTGAGGTGACCTTGCTTCAAGACCTCGAATCTCGCCGCTTCGTCCATGGCGCGAGCCAAATCTTCGGCGAGGTCGAGCCGGAACTCCTCGATCTCGCCCGCGCGATCCTCGCCCTCTGCCCGATCACCCCGGGCGATGACACCAGCTCCGGAGCGGTGACCGCCCAAGCGTTCGCCGAGCTTGCCCGCGCCGAGATCGAGTTCTATCGGGGACAGTGGGAAGGAGTGGAGGCGCCGGTCGAAGTGCGAATCGACATCGCCCGCGGCCTCCTCGTCTCCAGAGGCTCGCTGCTCGTCGGCGAGGGCACCCGAGTCCCCGCCCGTCGCGTCGAGGCGCTCCTCAGTCACGAAGTCGGGACCCACCTCCTGACGTACGCCAACGGCAAGGCCCAGCGGTTTCGGCTGTTGGCCACGGGCCTCGCCGGCTACGACGCGTTCCAGGAGGGGCTCGCCGTCCTTTCCGAGCACCTCGTCGGAGGTTTGACCCTGGCTCGCCTTCGGCTCCTCGCCGCAAGGGTCGTCGGGGTGCACGCCATGCTCGGGTCGGCGAGCTTCATCGAGGTCTTCCAGGAACTCACGATCGAATTGGGATTCGAGCCACGGACCGCGTTCACCATAGCGATGCGGATCTTCCGAGGCGGTGGGCTGACCAAGGACGCGGCGTACTTGCGGGGACTGAGCGAGGTCCTCGCCTACCTCGCGGCCGGCGGCGAACTGGAACCGCTCTGGATCGGCAAGATCGCCAGTGGGCACGTCGGGGTGATCCGCGAGCTCATCCTCCGGGATGTGCTCGATCCCCCGAAACTTCGGCCTAGGTATCTCGAACTGCCGATGGCCCAGCTCCGTCTCGACAAGATTCGCGAGGGGATGCAGGTCCTCGATCTCATCCCCGACGCTCGCGCCTGCTCTTGAGGGGAGCGGGAAGAGTAGCGGGTCAACTCGCCGCGGAAGCCCACGGCTTCCGCGCCTCGACGTAGAGAGTCCCTTGACTGCGATCTTCCGAGTCGAGGGCGGCGACCCCGGGG
>JAQBGV010000134.1:0-24403 GCA_032128395.1 Planctomycetota bacterium
GGAGGTGGGGAGGGGCCCCGCACTGCGGCGCCAGCCCCCTACTCGCTCACTCGGGTACCGAACTCGGGTCAGCAGAACATGGGACAGGAATCAGGAATCGCTGTGCGGAGCTAGTCCCATCAATTGCACCCGAGCGGGTCCGCAGTCGGATCGACCCCTGGGTTCGGGAATGGGGCCGCCGGCGGCGACCCACCCGCGAACAGGTAGGTCAGGATACCGATCGCATCGCCGATGTTCACGCTACCGCTGTCGTCGGCGTCGGCCGAGTCCAGGCAGCTGATCGAGAATCCATTGAATAGATACTGCAGAGCCCCGATGGCGTCTCCGATCGACACCGAGCCATTCCTGTCGACGTCCCCCCGAACGAACTGCACGGCTTGATTGACGGGCATCACGATGTCGAACAGGTTCACGTTCGCTGCGAGAGCCACCAGCGGAACCACGGTCAATTGCAGGTTGCTCCCGGGGGGCGGGATCAACTGCACGTCGTAGGTCCCGGGGACGAGCATCGCTGAGAAATTGCCGCCTGCACCGGCGTTCTCGTGGAGCGCATCCACCGGTGCTTGGGTCGAGCTCACCACGAATTCGACGTTCACGAAGGGGACCGGAACCGCCGGGATCGAGTCGTCGACGCAGCGCCCGCTGATCGAGAATCCGTTCGGGAGAATGATCGTCCCCATCGAGACGGGACCCGTTCCCGTCACGGTCAGAGGGATCCGCTGGGGGACGACCGTGGTCACGAGCGCCAATGGGGCATCGACCTCCAGCAACCAGTTCCCAGCGGGAACCAGGTAGTCGAATTGTCCGAGCAGGTTCGTTCGATCATTCGATGCGTAGACGAGCGCGCCGGTCAGGGCGTCGAGGACATCGATCTCGGCGTCGGCGACCGCGGTCACTCCGTTCGCTCGGGTGACGGTTCCGGTGACGGAGAATCCGGGGGACGTAGTGACGGTTCCCAGATTGATCGGATTCAGGACAGAGAGCGACTCGAAGAGCACTGGGGCGTAGGCGACCGGCGGGTTGAGCGCGACCGATCGAATGAGGAGATCGACGGTTCCCTCGGGCACCAGCGTATTGAAGAAACCATTGCAGTCGGTATCGTCCTGAAGCAGAGCGTGTGGGACTCCCGTCACGGTGTCAAACGCCTGGAGGTCGAAGCCGACGAGCGGTTGCCCCAATTGATTGACGAACGTCCCCGAGACGCAGTGTGCGTTCTGCATCGTGATCACGCCGACGTCGTGCACTTGGCCCGGCAGTAGCGAGATGAACGTGCCGCTCGTCTCGAGAGGGAACACGCCGAGGGCGCAGTTGGGATTGGCGGTCGGGTTGCTGACACCGCAGCCGAGCGGCGGATTCGGAGGCGCCGGGGGAGCATAGAAGATGTCGTAGACCCCCGTCGCCGCCGGCATGGTGAGTGAGAAGCTGCCGTCGGGTCCGGAGGTGTCCCAGGAGAGATCGAGGAACGAACCTCCACCCCCCCCATCCGGCCGCATGTCGATGTCGATCCCTTCGACGCCGACTGCGACTCCGCCGGTCATCTTCACGATCTGTCCAGCGATCACCCAACCCTGCTCGAGCGGGAAGGTCCCGATCGCTTGCGTCCCGCCTCCTGAGGGGACGTTCAGGACCATATCCACGGTGTCCTTCAGGTGTCCCGGGGGGGGAGCGAAGTCGATCGTGTAGGTGCCCCCTTGGGTGTAGGTCGTATCCCCGGGGCCTTGCAGGATCGTGACCGCGAATGCTCCGCCGACGCCGGTAAGGTCACCGGAGAGGGAGAGGGACGGCCCCCCGAGAGCGTAGGCGATGTCGATGTTCACGTTTGTGATGCCGCCCCCGCCGAGGCTGGTCACCGTGCCTGTGATCGTGATCTGAGCGTCGAGCGTCACGGGGGCAGCGGCCAGCGCGAGGGCAGCGAGCGCGAGAACGAACACGGGACGGTGTGCGAATTGACGGGCGATGGTGCGCGAGGGGATGTTGCGCAATGGCATCGCGACCTCCTTCGGATTCGTGGTGATGACAGGCACTCCAGGTCCATGAGCGAACCGTTGAGTTCGCAGTAGGTCGCCGGAACCTCCGGGCTCGGAGGCCCCGCCGACCGAGCCCGGTCAAGCATCTCGCGTGCCCGCTTTGCCATTCGCGTCCAGGGAAGCCGCAAGCTCGTGCGAATCCCGACGATGCTGGCGATCTTGGCGGTGGAGAGCCACGACGGTGGTTTCCCGGTGAGATGTCATCGGCTGAGATCAGCCATTCTCGGCGGCCGCAAGTCAGGCTTGGTCGTCTTGTCCAGCCACCTTCCCCAGCGCGAGTTGAAGTGCGATTGCGGCTAGGACGATCTTCTCGAGGAAAAGCCACGCATTTTCCGGTGGAGCAGGGAGCCGACCGGCGAAGGAGAGCCAGGCCGAATCCCCGCGCTCCGGAGCACCGACGATCCCGGCAGTGCGCCCGCTCCGACCGATTTCCACCCGCGCGAGCGCCTCGCCGAACTGGGCCCCCTCGATCTCCCAGCTCCGGCCTCGCGCGCTCCCCCTGATCGGGATCTCCTCACCGCGCGGTGAGATCGCCATGCCCCGGACGTTCGGCGAGTCTTCGGGGCTCCGATCGATCACCAGCCGTGGAATTCCTTTGCGGTCGATTCGCCACCTCGCGGGTCGACGCTCGCTCCCGGCGCCCCGGGTCGCTCGCGCGATCGCTGCGGTGAGCGCCTCGCGGAAACGGGAGCTCGCCCGACCCTCGGGGAGGCTCTGCGACCCGAGGCCGCTCCAAAGCAGGATCGAGCGTCCGCGACCGATTTCCCGAATCCAGAGGAGAGGAGAGCCGGTCGCATCGACCAGAGCCACGCGCGCTCCCGCCGGGACCGCGGGGGGCGCAGAGAGGAGACGGCGCGGACCGTCGAGCGCTCCCGGCCACCCTTCGGCGAATTGCCCGGTGGCCCGGAGCGGCCCCGTGCACGGCTGCCATCGGTCGTTCGGAGGATCGATCGCCTCTGCGAGGATTCGCACCGCTGAGGGTGCATCTGCAGCGATGCGAAATTCTCCGCCAGCGCCAGCGTGCAGTGCTCGGAGGGTGTCGAGCCGAGCATCGGATCCGATCGCGATCGTGCGCAGCGAGATCCCCGCGCCTCGGAGATCCGAACCGATCGCTTGCCAGTCCGCGGGCGTACTCCGTCCATCGGTGATGAGGAGCAGTTGCGGGGCGAGGTCCGGCTGAGCGGTGATCGCACCTCGAGCGAAGGCGAGCGCGCGATCGAGTCGCGTTCCACCCCCGGCTGCCGCGGCGGAGCGCAGTCTCACCAGCGCACCGGCGTCCAGCGCCGCTCCGGGAGGGATGATCCAAGACGTCGTCTCTCGGAAGCCCGCGACCGCCCAGCGATCTTCTTCCGAGGTCCCTCCGAGGAGAACGGAGACTCCAGCCCAGAGGATCTCGAGCCCCGCACCCGAGACGCTCCCCGAAAGGTCGAGGAGGAGGACGCCGTGGTCGCGCCGGATGAGACGGGGTGGAGGAGGCAACGGAACCGGGAGCATCGGATCGAGGAGCGTCTCACCCTCTGCACCCCGGAATGGGGGTGCGGCGACGGCGAAGAGAGTGCCTCCTGCTGCCAGCCAAGCGCCGAGTCGCGTCGCATCGGCCGGGGAGAGAAGTTCGGGATCGGCGTCGTCCCAGAGCAGGATCGCGGAGTCGGCGGGACTCGGGAGAGGGGGAAGCGCAGCCACTGCCGCTGCGTCTCGCCGATCGAGAACCTGGAACATCGGTTGGTCCGCGAAGAGGGCGCGCGCTCCCGTCGCATGCGTGCCGACTCCTGTCATCACCGCGACGGCGATCGGGGCGGCCACTTCGATGAGCGCAGGAACCGCCCCCTCCGAGCGCACCTCCCAGACTCCGGGAGCACGTGGTTCGAACTCGAGCGGGGTGTCGGCGGTGACGAGGCCGATCGCCACCTCCGTACCGTCCGGGGCGACCGCGATGCCCTCGCCGCGGTGGGATCCACTCGAATGGATCATCACCACAGCCCCGAGCGAGATCGATGGTGGGCGGACGACGAGGGTGGGGACCGGGGCGGGTATCACCGCGAGTCCGACCCTCCGCGCTGCGCAGTGGGCCGCGACCCACTCCTCTTCGAACGGGAGCGGTCGGTCCGCGGGTACTTCGATCACGCCACCGCCGGGGAGCCGTGCCGCGGCGGCGACCAGCGCGGCTGCTGGTGGTCCCTCGCCGAGCGACACCCGCCCCACGGCAAGAATGGGGATCGGAGGGAGGAGGAGGGCTCCCGCGATGCCTACCGCACCGATGATCCGCCTCTGGCGAGATCGCACCGCAAACGGGAGCGCCCCGAGCGCGACGAGAACACACAGGATCGTCGCGACCGGGGATGAGCGGGGGATGGGGAGAGGATCGGGGGCGAGGTACTCGATCGATCGACCGAGCAGGACCGGCCACTCGATCCGCTCGGGGAGGTCGCTCTCCTCGGGGAGGAATGCGACATCGATCTCGGTCGGGGACGCGACGATCAGCGGGGTCCCCCCGGTGTCCTCGAGGAGGACTTCGCCGGCGGGGAGGAGGGGACTCGCGGCGAGAATCGTCCAGCGCTCTGGGACGAGGCCGGCGAGCAAGGGACTCTCCGTCGTCTGCGGCACCGGGAGAATGCGAGGACGGGGTCGTGCCGCGGTGGGGAACAGGATCCGTGCCGTGCAAGGGTGCGGCGCCCTCTCCGCCGAGGCGATCTCGATCGTCACCGGTCGGGGATCGTCTGCAGGGACCTGTTCGATCCTTCCGGCTTCCTCGAGCGCAGCGAGCGCACGCCCGACGGCGGGGCTCGCCGTGCAATCGCGGACGGTCGGGAGCGGCGGGGGGTGCGGTACCGAGATGGCGATCCGACCGCCGTCCGGTCGAATCACGCGACCCCTCTGTCCGGCGGCTTCGACGGGGAGTGCGAGCGAACCGGGCCGATCTGCGTCCCCTTCTGCCCAGAGTTCTCCCCCGCTCGATTCGACCCGCACGATCCCGGAGGCGAATGCGGGGTGATCGACGACAGAGACTCCATCGAGACGTCGGACCGCGATCCCATCGGTCCCCGAATCGATGTTCGGCACGAGTCGTGGTCCGGCGGCGGCGAGGATGAGAGCGGCGATCGCGATCACTCGCGGAAGGGTCCGCTCTCGATCTCGACCACCGGCGATCCCGAGCCACGGGGCGGTGCTCGCGACGGAGACGGAGCGAGCGCGCCGGCGGAGGAAGGGGAGCAGGGCGAGCGGGAGGAGCCACAGGAATCGCCCGTCGCCCCAGATCCAGTCCCACCCGATCCAGTCGATCCAGTGCCCGTTCATCGACAGAGCACGCGCCCGCGGTCGAGGCACGTCTCGACCGCGCCGGCCCAACCCTTCTCCGCCGCGATCGAGTGCGCGTCGCCGCCGCGCGTTCGGAACCATCGCTCGAGAAACTCGAATCGAGCGCGCATCCCTTCGCGGTACCGCGTGATGGTCGCCGCATCGACGACCCCGCTCCAGCTCGCCTCACTCTCGCGGGAGAGGAATCGGACCGGACCTCGAAGGCTCGGGCTCCGCTCCTCATCGGTGAGCGGGGCGAGCAGGAGACCGCGACCCAGTCGCGCGAGTGGCGCGAGGGCACGATCCGCAGTGAGACCGAATCCGTCGGTGAAGATCACGACCCGTCCGGGGCCATGAGGATCGATCGGAGTCGCCGCGAAGGAGCGCGCGAAGTCCGATGTCCCCGAGCAGGGGTTCGCCTCGAACGCCCCCTCCACCGTTCCGGGTTCGATGCCGGCCGCGGCGTGGGGACGATTCCCGGCGAAGAAAAGGAGTCGACTGGGTTCGCCCTGGGCGCGCGCGAGTGCGAGGAAGAAGCTGGTGAGCCCCCGTACGCATCGCTCCCGCTCGGGATCGTCCATCGAGGCGCTGCGATCGACGAGGATCGTGAGCGGCAGCGCGGAGTCCTCTCGATCGACCCGCGCGACGCGGCGTCGAAGGCGACGGTAGACGCGGACATCGAGTGATGACAGGTCATCCCCCGGTCGCCAGGGACGGTATTCCTCGAACTCGCCGGCTCGACCGAGACGGCCCGTAGGTCCCCGGCCGGCGAGCGTCCCGACCCCGGCGGGGCCCCAGCGCAGGACTCGCGCCAATCGCTCGATCTGGTGACCTTCATCGGGGGGGATCATCACGGCGCACGCGCCTCTTCGATCTCACCCCACGGCCACGCGACCATCAGTCGATCGCCGATCACCCGCGGCGGAGTCTGCCAGGCGTGCGTCGGGAGGATCGGGGTCTCTTCGCGTGTGGGGAGGAGAGCGATCCAAGTTCCGTCGGAGTCTTCGAGCCACACCTGACCGCGGGACGCGACGAGGAGGCGTTCCCCCCAGCGGCCGAGCGCGACCGGCCGTTGATGCGCGCGATCTTCCTCGACGGTGATCTCCGCGGGGAGTGCGATCGTGGCGATTTCGCCGTTTCGAATGCAGAGGAGACGAACCGCCACCGCCACCGGATCGTACCGGAGCAGCCAGATCGACTCTTCTCCGGTCGCTTCGATGTCGAATGCACCTTCGAGGCCGAGCTCGATCGTCCGACCCTCCCCGACGATCCGGTCCCCGGGGGCAGGGAGTACCCAGACTCCAGATTCGCCGAGTGCGACATCGCGGATCGCGGAGAAGCGGCCCCCCGCTGCGCCCTCGGGGCGCGGAAGCTCGCCGTCGCGGTCAAAGAGTTGAACTCGGTCGGTCAGGAGCGCGATTCGTGCGTCACCGAGCGAACGGAACCGGAGCAGTCCGCGATCGGAGCTGGGGCCGGTGCGATCAGGACCGCGCCGCCCGGTGGCAGACTCTTGGGGACGGGTGAGGCGCCATCCATCGGGACCAGGGAGCGGCGGCGGGAGGAACGCCCACCAGCGCACAACGCCGTCTGCCACCCCCGCACACCAGCCGCTGCCGCTGGGGTGCACGCTGAAGGCTCCGGCGGGGAACACGACTCCGCCGCTGAACTCGGCGGGGGAAAACTCGAGCGCATCGACGGGTCCGCCCGCGGGGTAGGGGTGCAGCTCTTCGTGCTCCGCTCGAGTCGCAGGACTAGTCCGTCGAGCGCAGATCGTCAGCGTCTCCGATGGGGGCTCTGAGGATCTGCTCGGGATCATGAGCTCCGGCGGATCGGAGGAACGCCAGCCGCGCTCGGTGCGCCGGAATCCATCGATCTCGCGATCGCCGGGATCGAGTTCCGTTCCCGAGGTCAGTTCCACCCGCAATCCGCCGCCTCGCAAGATGACGGTGTCCGGTCCCTCGCGAACGAAGTCGGGGCGCGCGTCATTTGGCAGCCCCTCCCGATCGATCACTCCGCGCCACGCCGCACAGAGCGCCGGGAAGTCTTCGAGTTCGAACGGTTCCGCGCGAAACTCCGCGCAGTACGAAAGAATCGCTGCGGGGATGTGGGGAAGGAACTGTTCGGGCAGTTCCGCCAGTTCGACCGGCGCGTCGCCCACGATCGTCCAACTCATCGCTCCGCCGAGGTCGTGGAACGCAATCCCCTGACCGACGAGGAGGACACCCGCGAGTGGGAGGTCGATGCGGGCGGTGATCGGTGCGATCGCTTGCGCATCGAAATCGCCGATGACGCGAGTCTTCGCGGGCTCTCCGGAGATCGACCACTCGGCGATGTGCCCCGACACCGCGATGGAGCTCGTAGGTCGACGGGATCCGAGCCGGATCGGACCAGCGGGCCCGAGACCGACCGCTGCATCGAGGGGTGAGGGGAGAGGCACCGATTCCAACCCCGTCTCACCCGGCTCGAGTTGCGCCGACTCTCGCGCGAGCGGAACGAGGAGACGCAGGCCCCCCGGGAGCGGGCGTTCGACCACGAGGCCGGGTGCGATCGCCCCTGCGCGCCCGAGGTCGTCCGTCCCGAGAAGGCGAGCTCGCTGATAGAGGAGAGCCGCTTCGAGATCGGATCCCGCCGGCGCGGCGAGGAAAGCCTGGTCGATGGTCGCGCGGTCGACCGATCCGGGCTCCGACGTCCGCTCGAGGCGCCGCAGTACCGCTGCCGCGGACGGCGCGACGCCGAACCACTCCGGCCGTTCGCGTTCGAGCGATCGCCGGAAGCGCTGGTCCTCGGGACGCTTCGACAGGAGCCAACGGACGACTTCGAGCCGCGCTCGATCCGACTCCCCCGTGGCGAGCCACGCCGCGGCGACCGCGAGAGATGGAGGCCCATCCACCCCGAGTCGTGCGTGAAGCTCGGCGCCCGTCTCCCCGGCGAGCACCGCGTGGGCGGCCTCTCTGCGTCGGTCGGGATCCTGGGTGGGAGGTGCATCCACCTCCCACGAATCGGGCGACTCGCCGTCCGGAGGCACTTCTCTCGGCGCGTTTTCCTCGCCGAGGGACCGGCGGAGATCGCGACGGAGTCGCTCGGCGCCGGGGTCGGTGCGCGTTCCGAGCACCTCCTCGAGGAGCGCTGGGTCTCCGGTCCATCGCGCGAGCGAGAGTCGTGCGTCGAGGGAGGGGCGCGCGCCGCGATCGAGAAGCGCTCGCGCGCCGTCCGCATCTCCCGCCTCGATGCGCCACGTGCACGCCATCGTGAGATCGTCCGCAATCTCCGCCAGTTCTGCCGCGAGCAGTGGGAGACCGGCGCTCCATGCGACCCACGCGCGAGCGAGGGGGCGCTCGCC
This sequence comes from Planctomycetota bacterium, assembly GCA_032128395.1. Taxonomy (GTDB): domain Bacteria; phylum Planctomycetota; class UBA8108; order UBA1146; family UBA1146; genus JAQBGV01. Next base: position 8,662 of record JAQBGV010000134.1, read on the forward strand.
ACCCGCGAGCAGTCGTCGGCGAGCCTCGGCGGGCCCGCCGAAGTAGCCGGCCGCGGCGAGACGTACCGCGGCGTCGAGAGCGAGGCTCGCCGGATCCTCGACGAGAGCGGCGGCCCGCTCGATCCATCCTCCGCGGAGGTAGAGATCGATCAGCGCGAGTCGCGAGCGCTCGAGAGTCGGGTCGAGGGTGAGGGCGGCATCGTGAGGTGCGATCGCATCTTCCGGGTGCCCCGCCGATTCGTGAAGACTCCCGGCGAGCGAGAGGTCGAGAGCATCTCCCCGAACATGGCCGCGTTCGGCGAGGCCCGTGGCGAGGGCGGAGAGGCCGCTCCCCGCCTCCGCCCAGCGCGCGACCGCCTCGAGACGCCCCGCATCGTCGGGCGCGCTGCGCAGGAGCTCGATCACGGGGATCGCGGTGTCCGGCAGATCGGTCGCGCGGAGGGAATCTGCACATCCCCAGATGATGAGCAGGGACGCCACCGCGCCTCTGATCGCTCTTCGCCGGCTAGCGCGCGGCACCGACGCTCTTCCGGGCCGCGGCGACCAACTCCTCCGGTGACCGGCCGCGCGCTTCTCCCTCGAGGGAGAGGACGAGGCGGTGACGGAGGGCGGGAAGGAGAGAGACATCCACGTCGGAATCTGAAATGTGCAGTCGACCTGCCCGCAGCGCCTGCACCTTCGCGCCGAGAATCACCGCCTGGAGAGCGCGGACCCCGCCGCCGTGACGCACTCCTTCGACGATCAAGCTCGGAGCATCGGATGACTCGGGGCACGTCGCGCGAACGATGCGGGCCGCCCGTTCCAGCGGTGCCGGAGCCGCGACCACTCTCCGGACCGACTTTCGAAGAATCGCGACCCGCTCGGGGGCGAGCACCGCCTCGACCGCATCGGACTCTTCCCCCGTGGTGCGTTCGATGATCTCGACCATCTCCGCGACATCGGGGGAGGGGATCCAGACCTCGAACAGGAATCGATCGCGCTGCGCCTCCGGGAGTGGGTAGGTCCCCGCCATCTCGATCGGATTGCGAGTAGCGAACACGGTGAAGAGCGGGTCGAGGTCGTGTCGCTCTCCAGCGAGTGTGACGCTGCGCTCCTGCATCGCTTCGAGCAGCGCCGATTGCGTCCGTGGGGTGCCGCGGTTGATTTCATCCGCGAGGAGCAGTGGAGTGAAGATCGGACCGGGTCGGAACTCGATGCGCTCCTCCCCGGATGGGCCGGCGACGATCGTCTCCCCCCCGAGGATGTCCGCGGGGAGCAGGTCGGGAGTGAACTGGATCCGCCCGAAACCGAGCCCTGACGCTCGGGCGAGGGCATGGACGAGCATCGTCTTGCCAGTTCCCGGCACCCCGACGAGGAGGGCGTGTCCGCCGACGACGAATGCCGCGAGGAGTTCATCGAGCGCGACTCGCTGGCCGACCAGAATGCGCGCGAGTTCCGTCCGGAGCGCGCCTTCGTCGCGGCGAAACGCCTCCGCTTCGGTCTCCGCCGCCGCAGCGAGCTCCGCGTCGCTCACTCCACACCCTCTCCCCGTCGGAAGGCCTCGATCACCGGGAACCACCGCGGCTCGAGCTCACGGCGCCGGAGCCACCCCTCGGCGGGATCCACCCCTGGGCTGCCCCGCACTGCATCCACCGTTTCTCCCTGGGGGCTCCCAGGTCCCAGGGGTAGACCCGGGGGGAGCTCGAGTGGGTTCCCGCCCCCGGTCGGGAGGCCGGTGAGATCCGCCTCGGGACCCCGGATTCCGGCGGGGGAGGAGCCCCCCCCGTCGGCGAGTTCCGGCGACTGTACTCCGGGTCGACCTTCGATCGCACCGCCTCGTTCCCACGAACCCGCGAGTGCGGCAAGGGCGGCGGCAGCATCGATGAGATGCGGCGACTCCAGATCTAGCGACCCTGGGCCCGGAGGGAGAGCGGCTCCTCCGGCGAGTTGTTCGAGGTGTGCACTCCAACTTTCGGGCGCTCCGCTCCCCCGCGCGTGCGCCGCTGCGCGCAGCAGAGCCGCACGCTCTGCCGATTCGAGCCCGGGGAGGGTGGGGAGGACCCCGCCTCCGAGAAGGGCCGCGGTGAGCGAGGTGAGCGCTCGAGAATCACCGAGGAGCAGTGCGAGCTCTTCACGGAGGGCGAGCTCGTCCCGGAGTGCTGCCACTGCTCGCTCTCGTGCCCTCCTCTCCCGAATCGGGACGCGATCTGCCGGCGCCTGGCTCGAGGCGCGCTCGCCGGCGAGGGTCTGTAGACCTACTCCCGACCGTTCTCCTCCCTCGAGTCGCGGGGGGAGGACCAGTGCGAGGACGACCAGCAGGAGTGCGGCGACCAGCGGACCACTCGTGATCCCAGGGATGATCCGAACCAACGCGGAGTCGCCAGGAGGTGCCGACGCGGAGAATCGGCGGAGAACCGCGTATTCGAAGGCAGACCTCGCCGGACCGGCACGCGTGAGGAGCGCGACCGCGGTCGACGCGAGACCGGACCGATCCGACCCGGCGCGGTCCCAGAGTTCGGGGACTCGGGGGGCGGCACGCAGCCGGACCGCGATTCCCGAGGCGGACGCGCCCAACGACAGAGCCGAGGCGAGAACCAGGGAGCGGGCTCCCACGGAGTCCCACAAGACTGGGAGTGCGCCGAACAGGCTCGAGATCAGGAGGAGGACAGCCCCTGCAATTCCACCCCCGATGATCCCGCGACGGGCGCCGGCGTGCATCGCCCTGCGAAGGATTCGGGCCCGCCCTCGGGCGAGCTGATCCCGTGCGGCATCGACGGTCTCACCCGGCACGTGCTCCTCCCGTCGAGCTGGTCGCAAGGCACCAAGGATACGGCGCAACCTCTTTCGCTGCCACGACTCCGGAATGAGCGGGAACTGTCCGAAGATCTTGACGTCCCAGGGCGGAACTCCCAGAATCCGCCCACGCGAACCGGGACTCGTAGTGCCATGTCTCGAGTATTGATCTCTCCGGTGCACATCACTTCTTTACGGGGTGATTCGGCGCCGGTTGGTTCAGTACAGGGGGAAGACGAACTGGGGGAAGACGTCCATGGCGGAACTCCTGAACCGCTACGCGCGGGTCCATGAGATCGTTCCGGTTGAGAGTTGGAAGAAAGACGGAGTCGACGGTTGGTTGTTCCGAGATCGGGAGAACCATCTCATCTTCATCGCCTCGACCCAACTCGAGGGTCATCAACCACCCGGAAGCTGCTGAAGCCTAACGAGGACCAGGCTCTGCGCTTTCAGGACTAGATACGGCCAGGAAGGCATGCTCGCTCGGAGGTTGCACGGCCTCCATCCCGGCGCTCGACCCGGTTCGCGGTTTTGTTTGGGGGCCTTCGCAAGTCCCCCTCGCCGCCCAAGGGCGGTTTGCCAACAAGACGCTCGGCTCTTCCTCGGTGGGGCGGCGCCGCGGATTTGGCTGTCTACCGCACACGAGGGCGACTCCGAACCGGGCGCCGTCGTGAATAGTCCACCGAATCCATCGGGGTGTAGCTCAGCTTGGTAGAGCGCCAGCTTTGGGAGCTGGAAGTCGGAGGTTCAAATCCTCTCACCCCGATTTCTCCTTCTTCTTCCCAGTTAAATATCCGCGTCGAGGTCGTCGAGGAGGGTCTGGCGGCAAGGCGCGGGGTTCTTCGCGACCGGAGGCGACCCGACCGGGTCGTTGAGGATCGCGAAGGTTCCCGCAACGCGGCAGACGGGCCCTCATCGGCGACCGGGCCAGCACAACCCGACCGGGCCCGCTACTCCTCCTCGCTCTTTCCTCTCGTCAGGGTGATCGCTCCCGCTCGCTTCTCGAGTTCGAATCGCTCCTCCACTCCATCCGGCCAACGCACCGTCACCTTCGGTGTTGCCGTTCCACTGGGCTCCAGCGCGAAGAAGAGACGGGGATCGCCGCTCGACTGGAAGGATGACTGGCGGCGGACTTCGTCGACCCACTTTCGGTCCCCGACCTCGAGTTCCACTCTGGCGCCGATCGCTTCTCGATTCTTGCTTTCGGGTTGCTCGAGGCGGATCGAGAGACTCGTGCGGCCCGGGGTCCCGAGATTCTCGTACAGCGCGGGGGGGGCGCCGCGGTGACTGACCAGGATGTCGATGTCGCCGTCGTCATCGAGGTCGCCGAAGGTCGCGCCCCGCGAGAGCGTCGCTTCGGTGATGCCGAGCCCCTCCGCTCGCTCGACGAGCCGTGGACGGCCGCTGTCGTCGCGCTCCTGGAGATAGAGCTGGTCGCGCTGGCGGTACCCCGCAGAGGTCGGGACTTCGTCCGCCTGGGGGTAGACGTGGCCGTTCGCGACGAACAGGTCGAGATCGCCGTCGAGATCGAAGTCGACCAGTCCGATCCCCCACGAGAGGGTGGACCGGCTCGGGCCGGTGACTCCCCACGCCTCGCTGCGGTCGAAGAAGCTTCCGCGATCGGTTGCGAGGTAGATGTTCTCCGACTCCTTCTCGAAGTTCGTCACCACCAGATCGAATCGACCATCGCCGTCGAGATCCCCGACGTCCGCGCCCATCCCCGCCTGTTCCTCCCCGTCGATGTCGACGCTGATCCCCGCGACGAAGCCGACGTCCCGCCAGGCGCCGTCGCCACGGCTCCACAGGAAGTTCGGAGAGGAATCGTTGGCCACGAAGATCTCCGGCGAGGGGTCGCCGACGAGATCGGAAATCACCACGGCGAGTCCGTATCCGGAGCGCTGGGTCACGAAGCCCCACTCGGTGGTCACATCCCGAAAGGTTCCGTCCCCGTTCCCCGCGTACACCCCGTCCTGGGCCGCGGGAAGTCCCCGCGGACCGCAGATCACCACGCGGTTCTCCCACGAGCAGGACCAAGTGCCGCCGTGGACCGGCGGGTTCTCGAAGTCGAAGTCGAGGTATCGCGCGATGTAGAGGTCGAGGATTCCATCTCCGTCGAGGTCGGCGCACGCCGCGCTCGTGCTCCATCCGACGTCGGCGAGGCCGCTCTCCGCTACTTCCTCGAACGTTCCACCACGGTTGAGGAACACCCGGTCGCGTCCGATTCCTGTGACGACCAAGTCATCGCGGCCGTCCCCGTCGAGATCCGCCGCCGCTGCGCCGCACGCGAAGCGAAATTCGGGGAGCCCCGCGCGGTCCTCGATCGGGGCGAATTCGAGCCCGCCCAGGTTGCGGTACAACGTGCACGGGAAGCCAGGAACCCCCGCGCGCCAGCGATCGAGGGTCGACCCGGAGGTGAGGAAAATGTCGAGCCGGCCGTCATCGTCGAAGTCGAGGAGGGCGGCCCCGGTCGATTTCACGTCGAGGATCGTCCGAGGGGGTTCGTCGCCGCAGAGCTGCGGAGCGGTGAGTCCAGCGGCGATTCCGACCTCTCGGAAGCCCCGGAACGACCCGATGCGCTGCTCGCCCGGGGCACGAGCGGGGGAGGAAGCCTCGACCGGAGTGGGGTGGGCAGAGGGGGGGGATTCGCGGTCGCAACCACCGGCGAGAAGGAGGAGAAGTCCGATCGAGTGGACGAGCCGGCCCTGTGCAGTCCGCATCGGTCCGATTCCCCTCCTCGGGCGGTTCTCCTCGACGTGAGCAGCAGGGTAGCCCGCACACAGGATCCTGGGTACCCTCGGGGCCAGGAGTGTTCATTCCGGCCTGTCGGCATCCCTTCCAGGGGGGTGTCGTGGGAAAGAGGGCCGGAGCCGGGTGGATGAGGCTCCGCCCGGGGGGCTCGTTCGGCATCCCAGCCGCCCATTCAGAAGCAGTACCGGCAGATCGCCTCGAGGGTCGGCGAATTGCGAGGCACCCGCGGGCCTCGCAGCGCGCATCCTCGCTTTCGCGCCGGTGAGGGGAAGGAGACAGTCAGTGTCGCGACAACGGACCATCTTCGGTGGACTCGTGTTCGCACTCGGGATTCTCTGCGCCGGGGACCTCCCCGCTCAAATTTGGCTCGGGTGGGACGATGTCACCGCTACGAACATCAGCGCGAGCCCCTCGGTCGGCGCGAACGACATCGAGGAGAAGGATTTCGCGACCGTCGACTTCGACCTCGATGGAGACATCGATCTCATCTGTGTGCGAAAGCTCCCGTTCACGACCTTCGGCAATCGCCGCAATGTGATCTTCGAGAATGTGTTCGGGGTCCTGACCGACGTGACCGACACCCTGGCGCCCGGGATGATGATTCCCGACAACGCACGGGACGTCGCGGTCGGCAACTTCAACGGGGACATCTGGCCAGATTTCGCCATCGCGAATGCGGGGAACGCGGGGAGCAACGGCCAGCAGCCGCGGATCTTCATCAACCTCGGTGATGATGTCGGGGGCAATTGGCTGGGCTTCGTCGAGGAGCCTGCGCGTCTTCCCTTCCTCTCCGCGCCTTCCGGAGCGGAGCCGAATTTCTGCGCAGTGGCGGCGGGAGATCTCAACGGGAATGGAGTCGACGATCTCTACTTCGTCGACTATCAGAACACCCTGGAAGACATCCTGCTGATCAACGATGGCACCGGATTCTTCACCAACCAGACGTCGCTGGTGCCCACCAGTGTCACCACATCCGGCTTCGGCCTCCGCGCCGAGCTGATCGATGTGAACGGCGATGGCTGGCGGGACATCCTCAAGAACTCCGCCGGGTCGCTGTCCATCGCCTACAACAACGGGTCGGGTGGGTTCGTCGTCTCGCAGAGCCCCTCGGTCAGCGCGATGTACAACTTCGCCGCCGGCGACCTCGACGGCGACGGCCTGATCGACATTTTCGCGGTGCAGGATCCGCAGGACCAGTGGCTGTGGAACACCTCCGCGCCCGGCGCGACGCCGATCACCTGGCAGAATGTCCCGATCACGACGAGTCCCCTGACCACCGGGTTCGGCGGAAGCGTTCACATCGACGACATCGATGGAGATGGCGACAACGACGTCGTGATCGCCGACACCGACACCGACGTCCCGGGCTGCACCCGGCGACTCGCCTTCCTCCGGAACAACGGCGGGGCCACCCCGTCGATCATGGATCCGTATCCGGCGAACCAGTGGACCGTCGCGCACCACCAGGGGGTATTCGACTTCGCGATCGCCGATTTCAACGGCGACGGCGCCCACGACATTTTCATCGGGCACTGCGCTGGGAACGACCTCTACTTCCAGACCACCAACATCCCCGGGCTGCTCCCCCCGAACCAGTTCAGCTGTCCGCAGGTCGGTCTCGACGTGGTGCTCTCCTGGTCGAACCCCGACAGCTACGACGACATCGTAGTGAGGCGGGATGGCTTGACGATCGCCACCCTCGCCGGTTCGGCGACCTCCTTCACCGATCCGATCCCAGGTTCGGGGACCCGCAGCTACTCGTTGATCGCCACGCTCGGTCCCGACGAATCGAGCCCGGCGTCCTGCGTCGTGGTGGTCAGCACCGTCAGCCCGGTGCTCGGTCTCCTCTGCGACCAGATCGGCGAAGACGTTCAACTCGACTGGACGAACCAGGCTCCGGTCGGCGGCGGGATCTACTCCGGGATCCGACTCGAGCGGAACGGCCTCGTCGTCGCCAGTCTCCCCGGGACTGCTTCGAGCTACCTCGACCTCGGGCCTCCGCTCGGTCTCACCTCCTACCAGGTGATCGCCGAGTTCGGTGGCGAAGAGGCAGAGCCGGGCCTCTGCACCCTCTCGATCCTGCCGACCAATTTGACCGATCTCATCCTCGGGTTCGAAGCGGATGACAATGGAGCCACCGATTCGGTCGCAGCGCTGACCAACGCGCTCGGGGACAACGGCATCTTCTCGATTGTGGTCGAGGTGCAGAACGTCTCCGACATCGCGGGGCAGGGGTTCTTCCTCGCCGATTTCGAACGGGTCTGGGTCGAGCTCGGCACCTGGCCGAACAACAAGATCCTGAGCCAAGCCGAGGGGACGGCGCTCGCCGACTACGTCAGCGGTGGCGGTCAGATCTATGTCAGCGGCGGCGACTTCTTCTGCTTCAACGCGGAAACGGCGCTCCACGCCCTGACCGGGATCGACACTCTCGCCTGTCCCGACGGCAACGGTCTCATCCAGGACGTGACGGGAATCGTCACCGCGAACTGCGACCTGCTGAACTTCACACCGGGTCCGATCCCCTACACGGGCGAAACGAGTTTCGTCGATCAACTCGCTCCACTGACGACCGGGGTCGAGACCCTGCGGGCCGCTGGTTCGAGCTACGCCTGCGGCGTGCTCAACACGCTCCCCGGGGGGGGCTCGGTAATCTCGCAATCGGTCGAGATGGGCGGGATCGGGGCTCCTCACGACAAGAAGGACCTCGTCGAGCGCTACATCAACTGCTTCGGATCGACCGGTGGCCCCCTGGCGCCGGTGGCGGAGTTCCTCGGGTCCCCGCTCTCGGGAACCGCACCCCTGACCGTCAACTTCACCGATCTCTCCGCGGGTACGGTGACCGGCTGGCTCTGGGATTTCGGCGACCTGGGGATGAGCAACGCGCAGAATCCGTCGCACACTTTCACCGCAGCCGGGAGTTACACGGTCGACTTGACGACGACCGGTCCGGGAGGCGCCGATACCGAGACCAAGGTCGGGTACATCTCGGTCGGTGAGCCCGCGCCGACGGCGAACTTCACCGCGGTGCCGACGAGTGGCGACGCTCCGCTCGACGTCCAGTTCGCCGACACTTCGACGGGAGTGGTCACCGGTCGCACGTGGGTCTTCGGCGATGGAGGCTTCAGCAACTCGGTCGCTCCGCTCCACACCTACACGAGCGCTGGAACCTACACCGTCAGCTTGACGGTGAGCGGCCCCGGCGGGAGCGACAACCTGACGTTGACCAACCTGATCACCGTGAACACGGTGGCAGGGCCGGGCTTCTCCCGCGGGGACGTCAACCAGGATGGCTCGGTAGACATCGGCGATGCGATCGGCACCCTGAGCTACATCTTCGGCGGGATCGTGCCGGGGAACTGCCTGGATGCACTCGACATGGCAGATACCGGGACGCTCGACATCGCGGGCCCGATCTACTTACTCGGATACCTGTTCAGCAACGGACCCGCGCCGGCGGCGCCATTCGGCGCTTGTGGCGAGGACCCGACGGCGGACTCGATCCCCTGCGACGCTCCTCCCTGTCCGTAGCGGGAGGGAGCCCGCAGGGTCGCGCTCTCTGGCGATCTACCGCCCTCACCCCGCGAGCGGAGTGAGGGCGACGATCGCCGATCGGCGAGGCACTCAGACCGAGGTGGTATCATCGGGATCGGGCCCCACATCCCTGGGACCACCATCTCGAGCCATATCCCCTCCGACACGGTCGCTTGCAGTCACTGGATTCCCGTCATTCGGGGGAACTGGACAATTTGCGGTGCTCAGGTCCGAAGGAACGGACCCGCTCCGGGAAGGGACTTCCCATGATCTCGCTCGCTCCCCGTGGGGACCGTCGGATCCTACGGACCCTCTGGCTCGCAGCTCCTGCCCTGGTCTGGATCTTGATCTCCGCCGGCACGGGCTCGCTGAGCGCGCAGGTGGTGTTCCCCGCTCCCCTCGGACCGATGCCGTTCCCCCCCGAGAACCCGCCGACGCCGCAGAAGGAGATGCTCGGAAAGTTCCTCTTCTGGGAGGAGCACCTCTCGAGCGATGACTCCACCGCTTGCGCGAGCTGTCACATCCCCGAGTTCGGGGGTGGGGACCCGCGCGCATTCGACAACCTGGCCCTCAATCCGGGAGCGGACGGACTGTTCGGGACCGAGGACGATGTCCGCGGTTCGGTCGGCGTTCCCCGGCAAGAGTGCGACGGGACCCCGATCCTGAATCCGTCCTTCCAATTCGACCGACAAGTGACCGGTCGAAAGGCACCGACGATGATCGGCGCCGGCTACGCACCGGAGATTTTCTGGGACGGACGAGCCACGAGCGAGTTTCGGGACCCGATCACCGATGGGGTGGTCATCGCAGCTGGCGGCGCGCTCGAGTCGCAGGCGGTGGGACCACCGCTCTCCGACGTCGAGATGGCGTGCGTGACGCGCGACTGGCCTCAGATCACCGCGAAGCTCGCGACGGTCACCCCGCTCTCGAGGGCGACCGACATCCCGCAACCGATGCTGAACACCCTCGCCCTCTTCCCAGGCGGCGGCTACCCAGAGCTCTTCAACTGGGCGTTCGGTACCACCGAGATCACCCCGGTGCGGATCGCCTTCGCGATCGCCGCGTACGAGCGCACGCTCGTCCCCGACCACACCCCGTTCGATCTCTACGTCGCCGGAACGCTCGGTGCACTGACCCCGGACCAGGAGCAGGGACTCCTGCTCTTTCTCGACAACTGCACGCCGTGCCACGACACGATCGAACTGTCCGACAACGACTTTCACAACATCGGAGTGCGCCCTTCGTCCGAGGACATCGGTCGCGAGGCGATCTCCGGAGACCCGTTGGACACCGGGAAGTTCAAGACCCCGGGGCTCCGCAACGTCGCTCTCCGGGCGCCGTTCTTCCACAACGGTGGAAAGGCGACCCTCGACGACGTGCTCGCGTTCTACAACGGGGGCGGGGATTTCGCGGACAACCTCGACATCGAGATCGTCGAGTTGATGTTGGGGAACGGGGAGTTGGCCTTGATCAAGGAGTTCCTCGAGGTCGGTCTCACCGATCCCCGCGTCGAGTTTGCCCAGCCCCCGTTCGATCACCCGAAGTTGCAGGTGTTCTTCAAGCGGGGGGACTCGAACTTCGACGACGGGGTCGACATCGCGGATGCGATCCATCTGTTGAGTTACATCTTCCCGGTCGGAGCGCCGTTCTTGCTCACCTGTGAAGACGCCTCGGACGCGAACGATGACGGTGGGATCGATATCGGGGATCCGATCACGGTACTCGACCGACTCTTCGTCGGCGCTCCACCGCTCGCGGCGCCGAGCGATCTCTCGCACGGACCGGATCCCACGGGCGATTTCCTCGGGTGTCTCGACTAGAGATGCGTACTTCTCTCGAACTTCTCGCGCCCGGGGGCGCCGGCGAACGCCGGCGCCCCCGGGCGCTTCTCCGAGCGGCTCTCGGCGTTCTCGCATCGTGCGCGATCGTCGCCGCGGCCGACGGACCCGCCTCCCCCCGAGTACGATTCCGAGCGGAACCGATCCCGGGCTTCCAACACCGCTCGGGAGCGGCCGGGAAGCGGTACATCGTCGAGACGATGGGCTCCGGACTCGCCCTCCTCGATCTCGACGACGATGGCGATCTCGACCTGCTCCTCATCGACGGCGGACCGATCGAGGAATCGGCGCGTGCGGACGCTCCGCCGAAGCCTCGTCTCTTTGCGAACCGAGGGGACGGCACGTTCGAAGACCGGACGGATGGGTGCGGCATCGCGATCGATGGCTATGGGATGGGATGCGCGGCGGGAGATGTCGATGGCGATGGCGATCCCGACCTGTACCTGACCTGCTTCGGACAGGACCGCCTCTTCCTCAACGAGGGTGGCCTGCGCTTTCGCGATGCGACGGCGGATTCCGGGCTCGGGGATCGCGGCTGGGGATCGAGCGCCGCGTTCGCAGACCTAGACGGTGACCACGACCTCGATCTGTACGTCTGCCGCTACCTCGACTTCTCCGTGGCGAACCACAAGGAGTGCTCGCTCGGCCGGGGAATCCCTACCTACTGCTCCCCGTCCGCCTACTCGGGGGTGCCGGATCTCCTCTACCGCAATCGAGGGGACGGTACATTCGAAGAGATCGGGGGCCGGGCCGGGATCGCCCACCCGGATGGAAAGGGGCTCGGAGTTCTGATCGGCGACCTCGATGGCGACGGTCTCCTCGACATCTATGTCGCGAACGATGGGGTCGGAAACGCGCTCTTCCGCAATCGAGGGGATGGCACCTTCGAGGATCGCGCTCTCGCCGCCGGCACCGCCTTCAACGAGGATGGCACCGCCGAGGCCGGGATGGGGATCGCGGCGGGAGACGTCGACGGGGACGGGACGGCGGATCTGCTCGTGACGAACCTCTCCGCCGAGACCCACACGATGTACTTCGGCGAGGGGGGCGGGTTCTTCCACGACGGGACGAGTTCCGCGGGCTTGGCGGCGCCGAGCCTCGCCGTCACCGGATTCGGAACCGCACTCGAGGACTTCGATCGCGACGGTCATCTCGACCTTGTCGTCGCGAATGGTCACGTCATCGACAACATCGCAGAGTTCGGCGACATGTTCAGCTATCCCCAGCGCGACCAGTTCTTCCTCGGGACCGGGACGCGGTTCGGCGAAGTTCTGGACTGGATCGAGCCGCCGCTCCCTCCCGCGGTCGGTCGGGGTCTCGCGACCGGTGACGTCGATGGCGATGGGGATCTCGACGTGGTCGTGTCGACCTGTGGGGGGGCGGCGTTCCTCTATCGGAATCTCGCCGATGACGGCCACCACTGGCTGGCGGTTCGTCTGCGGGGTACGGCGGGGGAGCGAGAGGCGGTCGGGGCGCGGGTCGTGCTGCGTCGAGGGGCATCGGTGCAGCACCGAGTGCGGTGGGGGGGAGGGTCGTACCTGGCTGCGTCCGAGGGGGACCTGTGGTTCGGTCTCGGGGCGGAGTCGGGAACGGTCACCCTCGAGATCAGATGGCCGGACGGAGTGGTCCAGCGGCTCGAGGAGGTGGCGGTCGACCGTCTCATCCAAGTGCGACGTGTGGAATCTCCCCGATGACCCCGGTGCTGCTCCTCTTCTCCTTCCTCGCCGGGCTCTCCGCGATCGACGACGGATCCGCACTCGAGTCGACGCTCGAACGCGCTCGCGCTGCCCTTGCCGCTGGCCGGAGCGATGCCGCAGTGGCGCTCCTCGTTCCGCGTCTCGAGGACGACCGTGCCGCGATCGGGCCGCTCCTCCTCGAGGCGTTCCGGCGCAGCCAGCGCTTCGATGAAGGGCGCGCACTCGTCGCTCGTCTCGATCCCCCGGCGGAGGCCGGGACGCCGCTCATCATCGCGATCGCGCAGTGGGAGGCGGAGGAGGGTTGGGTGCGACGCGCAACCAAGCGGCTCGATGCAACTCTTGCTCTGCGTCCCGAGGACGGCGAGCTCCGGGCTGCGCACGCTCGACTCTGCCGCGCGCTCGGAGATCCCCGATCTGCTCTCGCGTCGGCGGACCGCGCGATCGCGGCTGGGATCGACCCGGGAGAATTGGCATGGTTGCGCGGCGGGGCCCTGATCGAGCTCGGGCGGGGAGAGGAAGCCGATGTGCTGCTCGGCGCCCTGGTGAAAGCAAATCCCGGTCACGTCGGGGCTCGGCTCACAGTCGCCCGGCGTGCTCGCGCCGGGGGGGATCACACGGCGGCGGTGGAGCAACTCTGGGAGATCCTGGAGCTCGCTCCCGATCACGCGGCGGCGCTCGGTGAGATCGGGAGCCTCCTCGTTCGCGACCCGAACACCCGACTGGTTGGGGTGCGACTCCTTTCGCGGTTCCGGACGATTCGCGATCGCCGGGAACGCATCGAACGACTGACCCGCGAGCGGCGTGAGGGACGGGACACCAGGGAGCTCCGCGTCGAGCTCTCTCGGCTCTATCGAGCGGATGATCGACCGGCGGTCGCGCTCTCGACTGCCGGCTTCCCGGAATCCGACGGTGATCGGCCCGCCGATCTTCTTGCGGAGTCGGCCCGCGCCCTGCGCATGCTCGGGGATCCGCGTGCGGCGCTCGAGCGGTACGTTGTCGCGCTGCGCATGGAGTCCTCCCGGGCGGACCTGCGTCTCGAACTCGCCGAGACCCTGCTCGCTGTCGATGACCCCCACGGCGCCGGGACCGCGCTCGAACGCTGCAGCGGAGAGGTGGATTCCCGGCGATGGCGGCTCGCGGAGGTCGAGCGCTGCGCTCGGCTCGGACTGCCCTGGGAGCGGATCGCTCCGCTCCTCCTGGGTCTGCTGCGGGAGGACCCCACGGATCTCGAGGCCACTCTCGCCCTCGTCGACGCCGCGCTCGCATTCGAGCATGCAGCGTCTGCCCGGGTGGAATTCGAGGCGATCCGCGCCGAGCACCCGACGGCCCTCGCACCCCGACTCGGCCTTGCCTGGATCACCCTCGAGTCATCGGCCCGGGGTGTAGCGGACACGGTCCTGGAAGCGCTCTCGGGTGAATTGCGGGACTGGGTCGTCGCGCATCCCGATGCGGATCGCCCGGAGCTGTGGCACTGGTTCGCCGCACTCCACGAGGGGCGCGGGGAGATCGCGAAAGCCGAGTCCGCACGGCATTCGATGCGCCGTGCACGTGCGATCGCGGGTCCATCGGACAGGTAGGACAGCTTCGACCTGTGCTCGAAGGCCCGGGCAGGTGGTGCGTCCTCGGGCCGGTGATAGGATAGGAGTCAGGTCGTCTCTCGATATCACCCCTGTCATCACCGCTGAGTTGCGCCGATGGTTCAGGACCGGGACAGCTCGGAACGGCGAGTCGCGAAGATCTTCTCTCGGATGCGGCACGATGGGTCGCAGCAATATTCTCACGAGCCCCGCGGCGTGCGGGGGGGGGCGAAGATGGTATTGGAGCGACCCGAAATCGAGGCGAGGCATCGGCTCGACGTGGCCCCGGGGATTCTCGGGCGAATTCTCGCGGGCATTTTCACCCTGTGTGGATTGGCAGCGCTCGCCCCGAGTGCGGACGCACAGCCCACCGCAACTCTGCTCGCCGGAAGCGGGGCTGGCTTCACGGGAGAGTCGGTGACGGTAGGGGTGTTCGTCGGTTGCACGGCGGAGATCGATGCGGTCACCTTTGGTCTCGCACACGACGAGGCGGTCATCTCCATCGGCAGCGCGCTCGCGGGTAGCGCATTCTCGACGGTTCCCGACTTCATCGACATCGACATCGCCCCAGGTGGGCTGACCTACGGCGTGATCGTCAGCTTTCCCCAGATGATTCGACTCGCAGCGATCACCGCGCACGAAGTGGTCTCGATCGAGTACGCGATCGACCTGACCGCGGTCCTACCCCAGTCCACGCCGCTCTCGTTCGTCCCGAGTCTCGGCTCTCCGCCGATCGCGATCGTCGTGGTCAGTGGGGTCGACGAGCTCATCCCCACGACCACCGACGGTGTGATCAACGTGCTCGGCCCCGACTGCAACGGCAATTTCGTCATCGACTCCAGCGACATCTCGATCGGGACCAGTCTCGACTGCGATGGCAACGGAGTTCCTGATGAATGCGCTATCGCCGCGGGGACGGACGGGGACTGCGATGGGGACGGTGTCCTCGATACTTGCGAAAGCGACTGCAATTTCGACGGCTATCCCGACGATTGCGAGATCTTCGCCGCCCCGCCGCTCGACTGCGATGGGAGCGGAGCACTCGATTCCTGCGAGCTAGCTCTCGGGCTTCTCACGGATTGCGATGCGAACGGGGTCCCCGATCCCTGCGATCTCACGGCGGGTGCCAGCGACTGTGACGGGAGCGGAGTCCCGGACAGCTGCGAGGTGGGACTCCCCGGCGCGGATACCAACTCGGACGGTGTCCTCGACGTTTGCGAAGTCCAGTTTCGAAGGGGAGACTGCAATGCGAACGGGAGCGTGAACATCGCGGATCCGATGGTGCTCCTGAACTTCGTCTTTCTCGATCCCGGACTCGTCGCCTGCGCGAGTCCTTGCGATGGGAACGCAGACTGCAACATCGATCTCCTCGATGCCGCGTTCATGCTCGCCTTCATCTTCATGGGCGGAGCAGCTCCGCCGCCGCCGTTCCTCGCCTGCGGAGTCGACCTAGCTGCTTGCGGTCACCCCTGCCCCGCGTTCGACATCTGCCCCTAGGAGGCGGTCGGAAAACCTCGATTCGGACGTCGCCGGCTTGGTCAGGCCCAGTCGGACGGCGGCTCAGATCGAGGGTTCCCCC
>JAQBGV010000135.1:0-27849 GCA_032128395.1 Planctomycetota bacterium
ATCTGCGAGGCTTGGGAGTTCCGCGCTTGGCTCCGTACTGAGGTCACGTCTGTCGAACCGCCGTGGTGCGGACCCGCATGCCCGGTGGTGTGGGAGGGGGGCGCCCGTGAGGGCCCCCCCTATCCCGATCGTTCCTACGCCGGGTTACGGATCCACCGCCAGAGTTCGATGATCCGCGGCGGCTGGCCCGTGCGCAGCATCCCCACTCGGAAGATCCTGCCCGAAGCCCAGAGCATGAACACGGTGCTCACAAGGAGGAGCACCAGCGTGCCGACCATGTCGAAGAGCGGAGGGTTGGCGGCGGCACGGTTCATCATCACGAACGGCGTGTAGAACGGGATCCACGAAAGCACCGTCGCAAGGGTGCCGTTCGGGTCGCGGGGGATGAACATCATCGTGATCAGCGGCACCATCATGATCATCATCACCGGACCCATGAAGTTCTGCGCTTCCTTGAGGGTGTTGCAGATACTCCCGATGCTCGCGAAGATCCCCGCATACAGCAGATATCCCAGAACGAAGTACGCGATGAAGGGGACGAGGAGCTCGGCGGTGATGGCGACCTCGAGCAGCCCGAGGGCCCACTCCGCTTCGGGGCCCGCCTTCCACTGGAGCACCCCGTACAGGGAGAGGAGCCAAGCCCCGAGCATCGTGAGGCCGACGAGCGCGATCCCGAGGAGCTTTCCCCCCATCAGTTCGGTCGGAGTGACCGAGGAGAGCAGCACCTCGACGATCTTGTTCGACTTTTCCTCGATCATGTTGTGCAGCAACATCTGCGCGGTCGAGAAGATCGCGACCCAGAGGAGATAGACGAACCCGATCGGAGCCCATTGACGGATCGTGTCCTCGAGCCTGACTTTCTCCTCCCCTGCCGCCTTCATGGGGTTGAAGCTCTCCCCGCGGACCTGAATCGATTGGACCTCGGCGACCACATCGAAGTCGACGCCACGGCGCTCGAACTCGCGCCGGCGGATTTCGGCTGCGATGCTCAGCTTGGCCGCGCTCTCGAGATCGGTATCGGTGAGGGTCTTCGACCAATAGCGGAGACCGCGACGACTCGTCCCGACGTCGGCTGGGATGATCAGCAGTGCGAAGAGCTCCGGATGACCCTCCGCCTCGAGAACCCGATTCCCCGTCAGATACGGCTTCATGTCGATCTCGAGCTGCTCATCGCTCGAGGTGCTGTCGATCCCCTCGGGGAGCGGCACCTGGCGGAATCGAGGACGAGGGGGGATGAACGGAGGAGCATCGGGAGGGAGGACGCCGGAGAGAAGCCTCTTCATCTCCTCGAACGACTCTGCACTATCGAAAACCTCGCTCGGAGTCATCTCGTCGAGTCCCGCGAGCGATGTCAGATCGAGCGGATTGGCCCCGGCACTCGGGCTCTGTCCGAGCGCTTCGAAGAGAGAATCGAGCTGATCGAGAACTTGTCGGACATCCACCGCGGCTTCCTGCGGCTTCTTGTCCTGCAAGTACTTCAGAAACGCCTCGAACTCGCGCTTCCGGTTGCGGCTCTCGATCGTCCGCGTGACGAACCCCCCGAACTCCCCAGAGCGATCGACGATCGTGTAGTGTCGGGTCGGAACCGCCTTGTCCTCGAGGAACTGGGGGACTTGCGAGAAGACGACAATCATCACCGGAAACAAGGCGATCCCGATCCAGAACCCCTTCGTCTTCGCGTTCTCGAGGTACTCGCGCACCGCGACGCGCCAAGCTCTCTTCATCGAAACTTCGCTTCCCGTGCCTCGGGGCCGACGAGGTGGACGAAGACATCGTGCAAGGTGGGATCGGCCTGCTCGAAGCTCTCGAGGGGGATCCCGCGCTCGAAGCAGAGCTTGAGGAGATTTTGCGGCTCGAACTGGTCTGCGATACGGATCTCGTGCAGCGAGATCCCCGCCTCATCGCCATCGAGGCGTTCGATCCCGAGGATCCCCTCGAGCGCCGCCATCGGCTTCAAGTCCCCGGCGGTGCGCACCCGCACCCGACGCGGAATCGTCCGTCGAGCCTCTTCGATCGTCCCTTCGAAGATCTTCCGCCCCTTCGCCAGCAGCAGGATCCGCTGACAGATCCGCTCGGCGTGAGACATCACGTGGGTCGAGAAGATCACCGTGCTCCCCCGACTCGCCAGGTCCTGGATCACTTCCTCCATCACCTGTTGGTTCACCGGATCGAGCCCGCTGAAGGGCTCGTCGAGGATCACGAACTCCGGGTCGTGCGCGATGGAGGCGAGCACCTGCACCTTCTGAGCCATCCCCTTCGAGAGGGCTTCGGTCCGCTGGTTCGCGAAGTCGCCGAGCCCGTAGCGCTCCAGGAGTTCGAACGCCAGCACCTTCGCGCGCTTCTTGGGCACCCCCTTGAGCGTCGCGAAGTAAGCGATCGTCGCCCAGGTGCGCATCTTCTTGTAGAGCCCCTTCTCCTCCGGCAGGTATCCGATCCGGTCGCGCACCGCCAGGGCGTTCGATCCGAGCACGGTGATCCTTCCGGAGGTGGGGCGGATGATCTCGAGGATCATCCGGATCGCGGTGGTCTTCCCCGCGCCGTTCGGGCCGAGGAATCCGAACACGGACCCGGCGGGGACCGTGAAGCTGACCTCGTCGACGGCACGAAAGTCCCCGTACGTCTTGGTGACGTTCTCGAGGACGAGTGCAGCTTCGCTCAAATGGGACCCTCCCTGCGGGTGCGGATCGGGGCGCAGGGGAACACGGTAGCGAGGCTGAACGGGCGGCTCAATGGCTCTGGGGGCTAGAACCACTCCGGGTGATCCGTGATCACCCATTCCACCCCCGCCTCGATGAATTTCCGCGCCCGTTCCGGCTCGTTCACCGTCCACACCGCGATCTCCTTGCCCGCCGCTGCGAATCGCTCTCGTTCGGCGGCGATACGATCGCCCGGGACCGGGTCGTGTCGCAGATCGTAGCCATCGATCGGTTCCTCGCGCCGCGCGAACGCCTCGTCCCAATCTTCGGAGAAGAGGTAGATCTTGTGGTGGGGGAGGGCGGCGCGGGCGGGAGAGGGGAGATCGCCGTGCACGATGACCAGGGGATCGAGGTGGTCCGCCCCGGCGAGATCCGCCGCGAGTGTTCGGAGATGCTCCTCGCGCGTCTCCTTGACCTCGACCATCGGTCGACACCCCTCGGGGAGCACCGCGAGTGCCTCGGCGAGCGTGGCGATGTCCACCGCGGCACGAAGTTCGACGAGCGAGACCGAAGCAATCCGCACATCGAGGCGGTGCAAGCGGCGCAGATCCGGGTCGTGGTGCATCACCCAGATCCCGTCCGCGGTCGCGTGCACATCGAACTCGACCGCCGCGCAGCCGAGAGAGACCGCCGCCTCGAGCGCTCGGAGAGTGTTCTCGGTCTCATCGCGCGTCCAACCGCGGTGCGCGACGATGCGGGGATCGATGCTCACGGAGCGGCTCCGAATCCCCCACCCCCGGGGGTCTCGATGCGAATCGCCTCCCCGGGCGCCAGGGTGCCCATCCACTTGCTCGGCAGCGGTTCTTCGCTCCCATCCGCTCGGATGCGCGTGTTGCGACCGGTCGCACCATCGGTACCCCCCGCACGACCCTTCGGGGGTTGGCGACGGCGTTCGGTGAGGAGGGCGATCTCGATCGGCGCGCGCGCTTCGATCTCGCGCACGACTCCGTCGCCGCCACGGTAGATCCCCGCCCCGCCGCTCCCCTCGCGGATCGTGGTCGAACGCACGCGGACGGGTAGGTCGCGTTCCAGCGATTCGATGGGCGTATTGCGAGTGTTCGTCAGATGGGAGTGTCGCCCCGACATCCCCGCGCCGGACGGGTGAGCGCCCGCTCCCCCCCCGATCGTCTCGTAGTAACTGAACGCGTGAGGCTGCCCCCCTCCGAGGGTGCAGTTGTTCATCGTCCCCTGGCTCTCGGCCGGAACGCGGTCGGGGAGCGCGGGAGCGAGTGCGGCGAAGATGAGATCGACGAGGCGCTGCGAGGTCTCGACGTTGCCCCCCGCAACCGCAGCGGGAGGCGCGGGGTCGAGGATGGAGCCGGGGGGGATCGTCACCTCGATCGGACGCAGGCACCCGGCGTTCGCCGGGATGTCCTCACCCGTGAGGGTGCGCAGGGTGTAGAAGATCGCGGAGAGGACGATCGCTCGATTTGCATTCATCGGTCCGGCGCAGGCGGGCGCAGTTCCGGTGAAGTCGAACCGCGCGCACTCTCCGTCGACCTCGATCGCGAGGCGCAGGGGGATGGGAGCGTCGCTGAACCCATCGTCGTCGAGCCACTCCTCGGCCTCGTATCGACCGTCGGGGATCTCCGAGAGGAGCGCGCGGATGTGGCGCTCCGCCGCGTCCTGCAGGTGCCGGGCGTACCTGAGGAGCTCCGCGCGATCACCGCGGGCGAGCAGTCTCGCGAGCCCCGCTTCTCCGACCCGCAGCGCGTTGCGTTGTGCGGCCAGATCGCCTTCGCGCTCCTCCGGTTGCCGCACGTTCGCGAAGAAGAGCGCCTGCGTCTCGCGCACCGCTTCGCCGCCGCGCAGCCAGAGCACCGGGGGGATGCGAAGGCCTTCTTCGTGGATCTCGGTCGAGAGCGCCATCGAGCCACGGGCCGCGCCGCCGACATCGGCGTGATGCGCTCGATTCGCGAGATAGAAGGTCGGTCTCTCGCGGTCCGACTCGAAGTACGCGGAGACGAAGGTGAGATCGGGGAGGTGGGTGCCCCCCTCCCAGGGATCGTTCAGAAGGACCACGTCCCCCGGCTCGAAGTGGTGCGCGCGGAGCGCTGCCTCGACCGAGAGGGGCATTGCGCCGAGATGCACCGGGATGTGCGCGGCCTGGGCGATCATCGCACCGGCCGCGTCGAAGATCGCGCAGGAGAAGTCGCGCCGCTCCTTGATGTTCGGCGAAAAGCCGGTGCGCTCGAGCGCGGAGCCCATCTCCTCGGCGATGGAGTCGAGGAGGTTCTGGTAGATGCGCAGGAGGACCGGATCGGGGTGCTTCATGGGGAAAGGCTAGCGGGTCGGGACGCGAGTTTGAAGTGTGGGGACTGGCTCGCCAGTCTCTTTGGATATCCCTGGAGCTCGCACTACTGGATCCGCACCGCGCTCGCCTTGATCAGTGCGGTGACTTCGTGCCCCTCTGCCAGCTCGAGCCTTTCCGCCGATCGCGTCGTCACTTCGACGAGGACCATCACCGGTGCTGGTCCCCCGAGCGCGAGCTCGACCACCGTCGCGCCGCCGCGGTCGGTCCGCCTCGCGACCAGCGCTTGCAGCCGATTCTGGAACGAGGTCGGACCGATCTCCCCGACCGCCAGTGCGATCTCCTCCGCGCCGATCGTCACCGTGACGCGATCCCCGACGGCGAGACCACCCCCCACCGCAGCGAGTTCGGGGCCGGTCCCGCGCTCTCCGAGTCGCACCCGCGCGGTCTCCCCATCGATCGCGGTGACGAGCGCGGGGAGCACGTTCACCCGACCGAGGGGCGAACCCGGGCCGAGCCACTCCGGACGGAGCGCGAGGTCGCGGTAGTCCCCCGAGCCACCGACCTCCCCTCTATCGAGGAGGATCAAGCGATCGGTCATCGAGAGCAGTTCCGGGAGGTCGTGAGTGACGTGGAGGGCCGGGATCCCGAACCGTTCGTGCAGGCGGCGCAGGTACGGGATGATCTGGCTGCGGCGCGCACGGTCGATCGACGCGAGCGGTTCGTCGAGAAGGAGCACCCGCGGAGCGGCGAGGAGCGAACGACCGAGCGCGACCCGCTGTCGTTCCCCACCGGACAGACTCGGGGATGCGCGCTCGAGTAGGGGTTCCAGCTCGAGAGTGTCGATGACTTCCGTCAGCGCGGGGGACCCCGGGCGGCCGACGGACATCCCGAAGCGCAGGTTCTCGGCGACGTCGAGGTGCGGGAAGAGTCGGCCATCCTGGAAAACGATGCCGACCCGACGCTGCTCCGGTGGGAGGTCGATCTTGCGGGCGGTGTCGGCGAGGACGTGTCCGTCGAGCTCGATCGTCCCCCGATCGATCCGACGGAGTCCCGCGAGTGCGTGCAGGAGCGTGGTCTTCCCCCGAGCCGGAAACTCCGAACAGCCCCGTGACGCCGTTCTCGAACGAGCCGCGCGCCGCGAGTCGGAACGACCCCGCACGGAGTTCTACATCGAACGTGATCACCGCGGCACCTCGCGACGTCGCCCGTCCCGACCCGCTCGCAATCTGCGCGCAGAACGCTCGGAGAGCGCGAGGGCGATGAGGGCGATCCCGACCGAGATCGCAACCAGACGTGCGACGCGGATCTCTCCCCCCGGACTCTGCATCTCGGTGAAGATCAGGAGCGGCAAGGTGCGGGTGCTCCCCGCGATGTTGCCTGCGAACACGATCGTCGCCCCGAACTCCCCGAGCGCGCGGGCGAAACAGAGCAAGGTCCCCGCGGCGATCCCCGGTGCCGCGAGGGGGAGTGTGACTCGCCACCAGGTGCGGATCGGCCCCGCCCCGAGGGTGCGCGCCGCGTCCTCGAGTCCGCCATCGACCGATTCGAAAGCGAGGCGTGCCGAACGCACCAGCAGAGGAAGTGCCATCGCGCTCCCCGCGAGCACGAGGGCGACCGGGGTGAAGGCGACCTCGATCCCGATCCGGGAGAGCCCCGCTCCGAGCCAGCCGTGATGCCCGAGAAGGATGAGAAGGCCGTAGCCGATCACCACCGGGGGGAGCACCAGGGGGAGGTGGACCAGCGTGTCGACCAACGTCTTCCCCGGGAAGCGGTACCGGGCGAGAACCCAAGCGAGCGCGACCCCCGGCGGAAGGCAGAGCAGCGCGACGAGGACCGCCGTGATCGCACTCAATCCGAGAGCGCTCCACTCCGCACCCGTCAGAATCGCGCCGGTCACGATGGCGAAGTTCACTCTCGTTCCTCATCCACGACGAATCCCCGCGCGCGTAGGAGGTCACGGGCAGCGGGGCCGGTGCAGAACTCGCACAGCGCTTCGGTGCGGGGATCGCACCCTTCGAGCGGAGCGAGGAGGAGCTCGATCGGGTCGTGATGGCGAGCCTCGATCGACTCCAGCACTATCAACTCGGGGAATGCGAGAGCATCGGTGCGATAGATGATGCCGATCGGTGCTTCTCCCCGTCGAACGTATTCGACGGCGGCCCGCGCATCGAGCGCGGGGAGGAACCGCGACTGCCACGACTCCCAGCGGCCGAGGGACTCGAGCGCTTGACGGGTGTATCGCCCGAGCGGCACGTAGGCGGGATCGGCGATCGCGACACGCGATGGCAATTCGGGGAGCGTACTCGGACCGTCCGTGGCGGCGACGATGACGAGCGCGTTGCGCGCGAACCGTCGCAGGCGCTCGTTCCGCAGCCGACCGATGCCCTCCAGGTATGCACACCACTCGGGGTGCGCCGAGATGAACAGGTCCGCCGGCGCTCCCTGTTCGATCTGCCTGGCGAGAGTGGAGCTCGCGGCGGTGCTGACGTGCACTCGGATCCCGGTCTCTCGTTCGAAGTCCTCGGCGAGCTGCTCGATCACATCCCCCGCGCTCGCGGCGCAGAAGACGAAGAGCGGCTGGGTCGAGGGGGGGCCGCGACCAGAGCAGCCGGCACAGAGGCAGTACCAGAGGGCGAGACCCGCGAGGAGGACGATCTCGGTACCGTGGCTCCGCTGGCGCATCGCCCGTCCTCGCTCCAGGGAACCGCTCTCGAGACTACGTCACGTACAGCGATCCGTTCTTCGTCTCCAGGAAGCGGTCGAAGGGGATCGCCTCCTGCCGGATGAATCCTCTTCGAGGAAGGATCTCGGCCGCGACCATCTCGACCACCGCACAGATCGAGGCAGCGGTGGTCCACGAGATCGCCCGCCACACCTCACCGTCGATCTCGATCGGGTAGAACGCCTCGACGTACTCTTCGCGCCTGAGCTTGTCCTCTTTCCACCCCTCGACCGAGGCGTGGATGAACACGACGTCGTCGTTCACCGGAGGCTTCGCGTTCACCAGGATCTCCCCGGCCAGCTTGCGGTTCTCCCTGAGGTGCAGTTCGTGGAAGAAGAAGCGCATCAGGTCGCAGTGGCCGGGATAGCGCAGAGTCTTGTAGTTGAGATCTTGAACCCGTCCATCGAAGGTCTCGCACATCGTACCGAGCCCCCCCGAGGTCGTGAACGCCTCGAGGCGCAGTCCGTTGATCACGATCGTCTCGAGCTGACCGAGGGCGGGATTCGTCACCCGCCGACCGTCCCGGATCACCTCGCAGTCGTTCAGGTACTCGTTGACCACCCCCTCGGGGCTCCAATTGAACGCGTAGCCGAGAACGCCGCTCGGATGCTCGGGGAGGGCGCCGACGCGCAGCTCGATGCTGCGCAGCTTGTCGAAGTCAGCGGCGAGCGCGGCACCCACGATCCCGATGAAACCGGGGGCGAGCCCGCACTGCGGAGCGAGCACTGCGCGCGCGTCCTTCGACAACTCGAGGATCGCATGCGTCGTCGGAACATCCTCGGTCAGGTCGAAGTAGTGGATCCCCGCCGCGTGCGCGGCTCGCGCGATCGGCAGGTTGAGATGGTGCGGCAGGCAGGCGACCACGGCGTCTTGCCCCGCGAGGAGCCCTGCGAGTACGCCGTCCCCCGAGATGTCGGTATCTACACAATCGAACGGGACCGTGCCGTGCAGGCTTCGGTCCACGCCGATCACGGTGAATCCCGTCCGCGCGAGCAGGATGCCGACGAGCCTCCCGACCTTGCCGAGACCGATCACCACGATGCGTTCGATCGCTTCGCTCATCTCATTACCTCACAAGCAGTTACAGAACCGGCCCGAACGGATCGCACCGATGTACAGGGACGCCGATAGCGATCGTGCGAACGGGACGGGACATGGTATCGGGGAGCGACCGAAGGGGGCAACCGGATCCTGGTTCGGGCGACCCGCTCCCCCCGCCCGTACCCAGATTGACTGTCGAACTCAAGGGTCTTCCATGGTCTACTACCGCGTGAACGAATGGTCTCTGGCAAGCGCCTCTCGGAGAGTGAGTGTCGCACCTGATCCTTGCGTTCTCCCGGCCGTGGGGCCGGTTCCGCGGATCCCGGAACAGTTGGGGATCACATTTCTGGTACCGGGAGGACTTCTCGTGGGTAACAAGTTGTACGTTGGCAACATCGCCTATGAAGTCGACACGGACATGCTGAACGAGGCGTTCGGGCAGTACGGCGAGGTGACGGAGTGCACGATCATCATGGATCGTGAAACCGGGCGCAGCAAAGGATTCGGCTTCGTCCAGATGAGCAGCGATTCCGAGGCGCGAGCAGCGCTCGAGGGCATGGACGGAGTCACGCTCGAAGGGCGTCCGATCCGAGTCAGCGAAGCGCGCCCCCGCGAAGATCGGGGACCGCGCGGCGGCGGTGGTGGCGGTGGTGGTGGCCGCGGCGGCGGCGGCGGCGGGCGAGACCGCTACTAATACCTCAGCACGCTTTTTGGCTAGGAACGAAAGAACACCCACCGGAGGGAGACCTCCGGTGGGTGTTCTTCTCGATCCGCTAGTGACGCGAACCTCTGCGCCTCAGGACACGAGGAGGCAGCCTCCTAGGTCAGAGTCTCCTCATCCACCACGTAGCACTCCCGTCCCGGACGGCACATCTCCGGTGTGCAGTCGAGTTCATCCGGGCCGTGGGGGCACATCGTGCGGAGGCAGTGGAAGATCGCGGTGTCGGCGTCCAAGGAATCCTCGAATGCGCTCCGCCGGTACTCGGTGTTCAAGGTCATCGTCTTCGTCCGCAGGCACGGGCAGACGTCCTCGGGGAGGAAGACCGGTCGCTGGTTCGCCACTACTACCCCTTCCCGCCGCGTTCGAGGGCGGTCGAGATCGCCCTCCGGAGAATCGCCTCGAGAAGCGCCACCTTGTAGCCGTTCTGCGCGAGGGGTGTGGCCCCGTCGAGCGCCTTTCGGGCCGCGGCGGCGACCGTCGCGGCGTTCGGCTTCCCGAGAAGCATCGACTCGACCGCCGGGAGCCGCATCGGTCGCGGTGCGACGGCGCTGACGACCACCCGCGCCTCCTTCACGGTCCCACCCGCCATCCGGAGGACCACCGTCGAGGCCGCAAGGGCCCAGTCGAAGGTCTGCTTCTCTCGCGCCTCGACGTACGCCTGCGGATAGCTCGCCGTCTCACCGGGGATCCGCACTTGCGTGATGATCTCGTTCGCGGCGAGGACGTTCTCGATGGTCACGTTGTCGTCAGGGTCGACGAAGAATTGATCGAGCGGGAGCTCCCGAGTCCCCTCCGGACCGTGGATGGTGAGCACCGCGTCGTACGCCAGCAGCGCGGGGGCGATGTTCGACGCATGCACCGCGCAACAGGTGCCGTTGTCGAAGATCGTGTGGAACTCGTTCTCCCCCTCCTGTGCGTAGCAGGTGATCCCACCCTTCTTGCGACAATCGTAGTCCGGGTGACGGAAGTACCAGCACCGCGGACGCTGACAGAGCCCGCCGCCGATCGTCGCGGCGTTCCGCACCTGCGGCGTACCGGTCTTCTGTATCGCCTCGACGAGCGCGCGGTGGCGCCGGGCCACCTCGTCGTGCTCGGCGACCTCGGAGTGCGTCGCGAGCGCGCCGATCACCAGGTCTTTCCCGACCACACGGATCTCGTTCAGGCCCGGGATCCCCTTGAGATTGACGAGTCGATCCGGGCTCTGCACCCGGTCCTTGAGCGTCGAGAGGATGTCGGTCCCCCCGGCGAGAGCACGGGTCTCGGTGAAGCTGCGGCCACTCGCCGCCACCGCTTCCGCCAGAGTCCGCGGTTGGGCCACTTCGAAGGGTTTCATAGCTTGGTCCCCTCCTCATCGCTCCGGGTTCGTGTCGCCCCGAGCGCCTCGAGTACTTTGCGAGGGGTGATCGGGAGCGAGGTGATCCGCACCCCGATCGCGTCCGCCACCGCGTTCGCGACCGCGGCTGCGGTGGCGACGATCGGCGGCTCTCCGAGCCCCATCACCGAGGTGTTGCTCTTCCCGTTGTAGACGTCGAGGGTCACCACATCGATCTCGGGGCAGTCCATCGAGCCGAGGATCTTGTACGCCTCCATATCGGCGTTGACCATCCGACCCTCCTGGCGGTCCATCGTCCGCCGCTCGAAGAGCGCGAAGCTCACCCCTTGGATCACGCCGCCGCGCACTTGGCTCTCGGCGAGCATCGGGTTGATCAGCTTGCCGGCGTCCGCCACCGCGGTGACGCGCTCGACCCGGACCTCGCCGGTCTCGATATCGACCGCCACCTCGGCGATCTGCACGCCGGCGTTGGTGTCCGAGAACCCGGCGTAGTTCGGATTTCGACGGTCGATGGTCGGCCGTTCGGCGAGCACTTCGATCGCATCCTCGTCGAGGAGCCCGCAGGCGGTCCGAAAGGGGATCAAGGCCTTCCCATTCGCATCGACGACGGAGCCGTCGCGCAGGTCGAGGGTGGAAGCGTCCCACCCCTTGCGGTCGGCGACGATCTCGAGGAGGCGCACTTTCGCGTCGTGGGCCGCGAGACGCGCGGCCGGGGTGATCGTGCCGATCGTGGTGGATCCGCCGCTCGCGGGGCCACGCGGGTCATCGGTGTTCCCGATGAAGACCTGCACATCGGCGAGCCCGAGCCCGAGTTCCTCCGCCGCGACCTGTCCCATCACCGTGCGGGTGCCGGTCCCGATGTCCTGGGCGCCGTTGCGCACCTCGACCCGGCCGCTCTTGTGTATCCGCACCATCACCGCAGCGCCGCCGCCGCCGGCGGAGAACCACAGGTTGCTCGCGATGCCGATTCCACGCCGGATCGGGCCGATTCCCTGCTTGCGGGCGCGCTTTTCCTTCCACTTCGAGCGCTCGGCGGCGATGTCGTACTCCGCCATCCGGATCGGATGGTCGTCGTTGCGCTTGCGAAACTCGATCGGATCCATGTCGATCGCCTTGGCGGCCTCATCGACGATGCTCTCGAGCCCGTAGGCGCCTTGCGGCCACCCGGGAGCCCGGTGAGCACGCGCCCCGCCGGTGTTCGTCCGGACGCCGTACTCGACCTTGTCCACCTCGCCGAGCTTGTAGACCCCGGTGTTGTTCGCGCCCGCGCCGCCGGTTCCGGTCCCGGGGGTTCCCCAGCTGCGCACTCGGTAGGCGAGGATCTCGCCATCGCGGCTCACGCCCAGGGTCAGCTTCTGTCGGGAACTCGGGCGGTTGCCGACCGCGGTCTGCTCACCGCGACGGTCGAGCAGCATCCGCACCGGAGCCCCCGCCTTCTTGGCGAGCAGAGCGCCGATCACCCCTTCGCGGCCCGCGCTGAACTTCGAGCCGAACCCGCCACCGACATGGTCGCAGATCACCTGGGTGTCCGCGCCGACCGGCCCGCGCTCGCTCGAGAGTTCTCCTTTCACCCCGAAGGTCGCCTGGGTGGAGGCCCAGCAGATCAGCTTTCCCTCCTTCCACTCGCACAGAACGCCGTGGGGCTCGAGGGGACAGTGCGTCTGCACTGCTGTCTCGAAGGTCCTCGAGACGACGACCGGGGCCTCGCGCAGCAGCGCATCGACCTTTGCCTCCTTCTCCCGCATCTGTTCGAGGTTCTGCTTCTCGCCCTCCTCGTCGATCCCGCCACCGCGTTGCCGGGCGAGGCGCGGGGTGGTCCGCTCGACGTTCACCTGGTCCCGACGTCCGACCTGCGGGGCGTTTTCACCCATCGCATCGTCGATCGTCACCGCGAAGGGGAGCACATCGTATTCGACGAAGATGCTCCGGAGCGCCTCTTCGGCGATCGCCTCGCTCGTCGCCGCGACCGCCGCGACCTCTTCCCCTGCGTAGCGGCACGAGTTCGTCGAGAAAATTTCGGGGCTCTTGAGCACCGCCATCACCCCGGGCATCTGCTCCGCGGTCGTCGTGTCGAGGGTCGTGATGTCGGCGTTCGCGTGGGGGCAGCGCAAGATCGCGCCGTAGAGCAGTCCGGTCGGGCGCTGGTCGAAGGTGTACTTCGCGGTCCCGGTCGCCTTCGCGAGGGCTTCGAGCCGCTTCTCGCTCTTCCCGACCACTTTCAGGGGATCGCCGGGCTGATAGGGACGGATGTCGCCATCCGCGATCTGAACCGTCAGGTCTTTGTAGTGGCCATCGAAACCGACTCTGATCTTCATCTCAACGACCACGGGCGCCCCCTTTCCTCGCGGCGAGTTCGACCGCCTCGAAGATGTTCTGGTAGGTGCCACAGCGGCAGATATTGCCGGAGATGCCGTGCGCGATCTGGTCGCGGGTAGGATGCGGGTTCTCTCGCAGGAGCGCGGTACAGGAGACGACCATCCCCGGGGTGCAGAAGCCGCACTGGAGGGCGTCGCACTCGACGAACGCTTTCTGGAGCTCGGAGGGATTCTCCGGCGTGCCGCACCCTTCGACGGTCGTCACCTCCCGGCCGATCGCGTCGATCGCGAGCATGCTGCAGGAGTCTACGGTCCGGCCGTCGATCATCACCGTGCACGCGCCGCACGAACCTCGATCACAGACCCGCTTCGTGCCGGTCAGGCCGAGGACATCGTGCAGGGCATCGACGAGCGTCGTCGAGGGTGGCGCGTCGAGCGTGTGCTCGATCCCGTTGACTCGAAAACGCATGGGAACGGGGCCGGGCCCGAGGATCGGAACCACGGTCTCGTCGAGACGGGCTCCCCGCACCACCCGGGCGCCGGGTCCGGCGACCCCGACCGCGGCGACGGTCAGGCTCGCTCCCTTCAGGAAGGCGCGACGGCTGACCCCTTCGCCGATTCGTGGGTCCTCCCGCGGCGGGTCACTCTTCGGTGGCATGTGCTTCAGCACTCCTTCCTGCGCGAACACGGGATCCCTGAGACACGGGGTCTCAGATGAGATGAGGCCCCTGCTTCTTGGAAGACATCTCCTGCTCGAGTTCGGAGATCCGTTTCTCGACGTCCTCCATCCGGTCTTCCATGTCTCGCCACGAAGCGCGTTGAATTCGACTGTGGAGGTCGTGGATCAAGCGATCGAGGGCGGGCTGGAGAAAGTAGTGGCTGCCGCCGATCGTGTCGCTCGGCACGATCAGCCCCTCGGCGACGAACCCTTCGAGGATCGAGAGCGGGAGGCCGAGCCGGGAGGCGGCCTCTTCACCGCGGAATCGCTTCGTCACCCTGACACCTCCTGGGTCCGCGGGTCTGGAGCTTCATCACGCTTCTGGGCAGGTCGAAGAAGACCGGTAGATCTGTACTGTCGAGGATGGAGTAGAGCCAGGAGCATTCTCGGCCGTTCGGCCCTCCACGGCAAGAGGGTGGAGGTATGCGAGCGAGGATGAGGGTGCAAATGCCGGGGGCCGAGGACCTGGACTCGCTAGTCTCTGAAATACACCCGATCGCCGGTGGTCGTGCCGAAGATCACGTCCAGGTCGCCGTCGAGATCGATATCTCCGGCGACGACCGCCCGGGCGCCCCCGTTCGTCACCAGAACGAGCCCAGAATCGATGAACACCCCGGTGCCATCGTTGAGACGCACCCGGCTGTCGTCGCCCGCGTTCGCCTCGAGGAGGTCCAGGTCGCCGTCGAGATCGAGGTCGGCGAGGGCGATGCGGACGGTGTCGTCGATCCCGAGGCTCTGCAGGGTGTCGGTGAACACCCCCGTCCCGTCGTTCGTCCAGACGCGATTCCCGCCGTCGCGCGCTTCGACCAGATCGAGGTCGCCGTCCCCTTCCAGGTCGGCGAGCTCCACGTCCCGGGTCGTTCCGGTGCCGAGGGACTGCGCCGAATCGGTGAAGATCGCGGATCCGTTGTTGGTGTAGACCCGGTTCCCCGCGCCGGAGCGGCCGATGACCAGGTCGCGATCGCCGTCCCCGTCCAGATCGCCGAGCGCGATTCCCGCCGCTGGGAACGACCCGATCGACTGGCCGGTGTCGGTGAACACGCCGCTGCCGTTGTTCAGGAACACTCGGGTCACGGAGCCCGCGTCGCTGACCAGGTCGCGATCGCCGTCCCCATCCAGATCGCCCAGGCGGAGGCGGGTCGCGCTGATGCTCGTCGCGATCGTGCCGATCGCCGTGAACATCCCACCGCCGTCGTTCCGGAACA
This sequence comes from Planctomycetota bacterium, assembly GCA_032128395.1. GTDB lineage: Bacteria > Planctomycetota > UBA8108 > UBA1146 > UBA1146 > JAQBGV01. The sequence continues at coordinate 15,006 of JAQBGV010000135.1, forward strand.
CCAGCGTGCTGGTGCCGGAGCGACCGATGAGGAGATCGGGATCGGAATCCCCGTCGAGGTCCGCCGCGGCCACCGCGTCCGCCGACACCCCCGGAGTGCCGAACTGCGCCCCGAGGATGAACACCCCGGTCCCGTCGTTGCTCCACTTTCGGGCTCCCCCGTTCGGGGCCGCCCCGTTCAGGTAGTCGAGTTGTCCATCGAGGTCGAAGTCGACGAGCGCCGCATCCAAGGTGATGTTGAACGCCGGGTTGGTGTTGTTGCGCAGGTCCTGCCCGCTGTCGACCAAGTCGAATCCACCGGGGGCGGCGCTGAGCGAGTTCCGGTAGGAGGCGCTGCTCTGGTTCAGGCTGGCGGTGAAGAGATCCAGGTCCCCATCCGAGTCATGATCGCCGAGCACCGCTCCGTAGGTCGACCGGGCGAGAAGGACCATTCCGGAGTCGTCGAAGAAGCCGATCCCATCGTTGAACCAGACGCGGTCGGGGAGGCCCCCCGAACGTCCTTCGACGAGGTCGGGATCGCCGTCGGCGTCGAAATCGGCGAGCGCGATCGCCCGCACGCTCCCGGTGCCGAGTTGGGGATCGGGGAGGAAGCCCGCGATCCCGAAGTTGATGAAGGGCACCGCTCCCCGGTCGAGGCTGCCGACGACGATGTCCGGGAAGCCGTCGAGCGTGAGGTCCGCGATCGCGATCGCCGTCCCCTGGTTCGGCCCGATGAGGTCCGCGATGACCGAGAAGGACGCCATACCGTTGTTCCGCCACACCTTGCCGACCGAACCATCGTTTGCGAACGCCAGGTCGAGATCCCCATCGAGGTCGAGATCCGCCATCGCGACCGCCCGACTGGTCGCGATCGCCAGCGTCTGTCCGGTCGAGATGAACGACCCGCTGCCATCGTTTCGCCACACCGTGTTGCCACCGCGGTTCGCGACCGCCAGGTCGATGTCCCCATCGCCGTCGAGATCCCCCGCGGCCACCCCGAGGCTCTGCCCGGTCCCGAAGGGGGAGCCGGCGGTGAACGTGCCGGCGCCGTCGTTCTCCCAGATTCGGTTCGTCTGTCCCGACTCGTTGGCGACCGCGACGTCGAGATCGCCGTCCCCGTCGAAATCGGCGACGGCCGCGCCCTGACTCGGGGCGGAGCCGAGGGACTGAGCGGTGTCGGTGAACACCCCCGCGCCATCGTTGAGGAGCACGCGATTCCCGACGCCATCGTTCACGAGGAACAGGTCGAGATCGGAATCGCCGTCGAAGTCTCCCTGCACCACCGCGCGGGTCGCGAGCGCGCCGAAGACTTGCCCGGTGTCGGAGAAGGTCGGAGCGATGTCGGCGCTGAACGAAGGGAGCGCGGTCTCATCGTCCGTCCCGACGATCGACCCTGGGGTGATCGTCGCCATGACGTCGATCCCCGACGGATCGCCGGGGTCGGTCGACTCGGAGCAGAAGAACTGCCTCACCGCGAAGGAGGGGGAGGTGCCGAGTACGATCGTCAGTTGCTCGGGGGTGGGACCGACCGCGAAGGTCGGCGAACCGCCGAGGGAATTTCCGGTGACCGGCAGGTCGAAATCCGCGGCGACCGGCGATCCGATGGTGATCGCCTGGCTGAAGGTCAGGATCAGTTCGTCGCCGGCATCGAGGATCCCGTTGTCGTTCGCATCCACGTAGAGTGCGAACCCGCGGATCTCGGGGGCGACGTCGCCGCTTCCGTAGCTGCACCCGGAGACGAGCAAGGCGGCGAGGGGAAGGGCGAGGCGCGTCATCGATCGGCTCTCCATGGATGAAGGGACTGTCCCCATCTTCGGATGCTGCGGCGGTTCTGATCTCACATCATCGGGGCAGATCCCCGGATCAGGACGCATTCCGCAGCCGGTGCGCCTCCTCGAGGATCGCCTGGCGCAGTTCGAGGCCGCGCCGGCCCGAATCCTTGGCGAGAGTCGCCACCCGCTCGGTCAGCTGATAGAGCAGGAGCGACTCCATCCGGGCGCTGCGGAGGAAAGCCCCGGTCTTCTGGACGATCTGAGCCACGAAGACCGGTTCCACGATCCCGCGAGAAGCGAGGCAGTAGCCGTACATCGCCGCCACGGTGAGGAGCGCCTCGTCAGAAAAACTTTCAGCCATCATCTGTACGACCAGGTCCCCCGGGCGGTCACAGACCACCTCGGAGGCCCCCCCGTCATCATCGTCGATCGTGAGGACGACCTCCCCGTCCAACTCGCCGCGCCAGCTGACTCCCGTGATCACGGCGACTCCGGTTCGTCGGGCTGCTGAAGGCGGGTATCGAGCGTCACTCGACGCCCCCCCTCACCCTCGTAGCTGAGGCCGCGAACGAGCGTCAGGTGGACCTGATCGCCGGCGCGAAATCGTTCGAGCACCGATTCGAGATCCGCGAGGGTCGGCGTGGGTCGATCGTTGATCGCCACGATGATGTCCCCGAGCCGAGCCTCGGTGGTCCCCCGGAGCCCGGAGCGCTCGAGCTCGCTGTTCTCGGGGACTTCCACCACGAGGACCCCGGTCGGGAAGTACCGTGGGAGCTGTTGCGGGTAGGGGCGAAACCCGATGACCGGCTTCTGTACGTGTCCGTAGGCGATCAGGTCGGGGACGATCCGTCGCACGGTGTCGACCGGGATCGAGAAGCTGATCCCCGCGCTCGCGCCCGTGGGACTGAAGATCGCGGTGTTCAGTCCGATCAGCCGTCCCGCGCTGTCGAGGAGCGGTCCCCCGGAGTTCCCCGGGTTCACGGCGGCATCGCTCTGGATCACATCGTAGATCGTGGTGCGCATCCGCGACGTGATCTCTCGCCCGAGTGCGCTGATCACCCCCTGGGTCAACGATTGGTCGAGACCGAACGGGTTCCCGATCGCGTAGACCCCTTGGCCGACCAGCAGATCGGAGCTCGTCCCCAGGTCGAGCGGCGCGAGGACCGCCGCGGGGGCTTCGATCTTCAACACCGCGAGGTCCTTGTACGGCGCGATCCCGACCAACTTCGCGGCGAACGTCGACTCGTCGGCGAGCACCACCTGGAAGGACTCTCCGTTCTGGACCACGTGATAGTTCGTCACGATGTGTCCGTCGCGATCCCACACGAAACCCGAGCCGCTCCCCTCGGGGACCCGATACACGTCGCGGGTGAAGGAGCGGCGCAAACTCATGCTGGTGATGTGTGCCACCGAGCGGGACGCGGTCTGGAAGAGTTGGGTCAGATGCAGTTCTTCTGGTCGAAGGGCACCGCGCGGCGTGACCTCGCGCCCGTGACCGTCGGAATGGCGGGAGCTCCCGGCGGCGACGCACGCGTAGCCGGTGATCCCGAGGGCGACGAGAAAAAAGACGAAGGAGCGCCGCTGGGACGGGACAGTGGGTGACATCGGACTCTCCTGCATCGCTGGGTGCGGGTTCGATCCAGCAAGAAGTGCAACGAGGATAACCGCGGACGGGAGCGGGACAACCAAAGCCATCCGCATCGCTTCCATCCCCGGCCCCGACGTGGTCGGATGGACCCATGCGACGCGTCCACACCCTCCTCCTCCACCTCGGCGTTTGCGGGCTGCTCGTCTTCCTCGACCTCTGGTCGAAGGCGGCGGTCTTCCGGGCCCTCGGGGCCGAGTTCACCTTCCAGGACGGCGAGATCCCGATCCTCCCCCCGGTGCCGGAGATCGTGCTCTTCCCCGGGTTCGCGCTGGAAGCCGCGATGAACCCCGGTGCCTTCAACGGCATGCTCTCCTCCTGGCGGTGGCTCCTCCTGGCGATCTCGATCATCGCCGCCATCGGGACCCTGGTCATCGCGCTGCTGCCGCGGCGGATGCCGGTCGGAGTCACCACGGCGCTCGGGCTGATCGCCGGCGGCGCGATCGGCAACCTGTACGACCGAATTCACTTCGGGGCGGTGCGCGACTTCGTGAAGTGGTACGTCGGAGAGCGCGTCTGGCCGAACTTCAACCTCGCCGACTCCGGCATCTGCGTCGGCGTCGGGCTGATCCTCTTCATCGAGATTCGGAACGCGCGTCGGGTGAAACTCGCGGTTCGGGAGGCTGCCGAAGTCGCCGACGCTCCTGCGCCTCCCGCAGAAGAGCCCACGACATGAGCCCGAGCGGGGCCGCGTAGACGAGCCACCGCGTCGACCCCGCTTCTTCCCACACCCCGGTCACCCGCCACTCGATCTGCACTTCGTACGCGAGGAGCACGGTTCCCGACAACAACCACCATCCCCAGCGCTCGAGCACCACCGCGAGAGGAAGGACGAAGAGCAGGTACCAGGGGTGCACCGTGGGGGAGAGCAGGACGAAGGAACCCGCAAGGAGGAGCGCCGCGACGAGCGGCGGTCTCTTCGAGGTGGCGAGCGCGAACGCGGCCCAACCGAGGAGGAGCGCGATGCGGAGGCCCCGCGCTCCGAGCGCGGCGCGGTTCTCCGGATCGAGGTCGAGCCATTCACCGAGCGGTCGAAAGACCAGGTCGTTGAAGTACCAACTCCCGGCGTACTCGCGGAGCCCGGCGGAGGCCGTCTCGGGATCGACCCCGATGAAGGGAACCGTCAGCCAGGCCACGGTCGCCGCGGCGGCGGCGAGCGCGACGATCCCTCCCCGACGCAGGAGCACCAGCCCGAAGCCGGCGGGCCAGAGCTTCGCTGCGATCGCACCTCCGAGCGCGATCCCGGAGAGCACCCGTCGCTTCTCGACCAGGAGCACCGCGCACCAGAGGAGGGGGATCGCCGCGATCAGCTCGACGTGGGCGTTCCAGGCGACTTCGACGATCGGCAGCGGATGCCACAGATAGAGGAGAACCGCGCGGGGGTCGCGCCCGACCAGCTCGAGCGCGCGCACGATCAAGAGCGCGAACAGAACCTCCGCCGCGAGGATCACGAGCTTCCAGGCGAACATCCCTCCCGCGAGAGCGGCGACGACCGCGAACAGATGCTGCGCGAGCGGCGGATAGATCGTCGGGAATTCCTCGTGGTTCACTCGGTGCCGCACGCGTTCGTCGACCGGCCAGTCGCGCTCGACACCGTCGAGGGCGGGGTCGATGGGAGCGACTCCGTACGGGTTCATCCCCGCGATCTGCACCCGTCCGTCCCACAGGTACCGGTACGCATCGTCGGAGAGCCCCGGGTCGATCGGCAGGAAGAGTGCGCGGATCAGAACCCCGACGAGAAGGACCAGCAGGAAGGTTCCCCCCTCGAAACCCACCCGAGGAAGGAGCCATGCCGCGAGGAGAGCGGGGACGAGCAAAAGCAGGAAGAGCGGGAGGAGAGGTTCGACCGCACCACCGCCGGGGAGCGCCGCGGCGAGTCGAGCCAGCCAGAGAAACCCCCCGAGCGTCGCCATCGCGCAACCGATGAACCCCGCGAGAGCGAGGGTGCGACTCATCCCGACCTCGCGGCCGGATTCTTCGAGTGGGGAGATCGGGTCGCGCGACCCGGGTCGATCCGGATCGATCGATCGTCATCGACCGCGAGCGTCGCCCCCTCGGGGAGCCAGAGAGTGCTCGTGTGCTCCTCGACGATCGCCGGCCCCGCGAGCTTCGTGCCCGGGGTGAGTCGGTCGCGAGCGATCCGCGGCACGTCGGTCGGGCGATCTCCATCTTCGAGGAAGACCGACCCGCGATCGGGGCGCGGCGGGAGCGCCGACGGGGTCGGACGAGCCACCGGTGGCGGGGAGACCTCGAGGTGGACCCGCACCGCGGTCACCTCGATCGCGCGATCCACCTCCGCGGTGCCGAAGCGGAGGCGATAGGCCTCGTGGAATTTCGCGCGCGGATCGCCTCCATCCCACGGAATCGCGAGCTCGTGCGACTGCCCGACGAGTCGGAGCGCGAGCTCTCCCCTGCTTCGGGCTCGGGGCGCCTCATCGCCGAGCCGGTCGAGCGCGGCGTCGGCGATCTGCCCCGAAATCCGCTCGAGCTCCGTCGCGAGGGCGTCGTCCCAGGTCGCGTGCACCGCGCGTTCGCCGAACTCGATCCGCGGGGCCTCGAGCATGCCGCAGGCGCTGAGGATTCCCGGCTCCGAAGGGACGATCACGCGCTCGAAGCCGAGCGAACGCGCGAGCGCGACCGCGTGCAGTCCGCCGGCCCCGCCGAAACTGACGAGCCGCAGTCCGCGCGGGTCGACGCCGCGCTCCTGGGTGATGCGGCGAAGGGCCCGCTCCAGCTCCGCCTCGACCACGCGCACGATCCCGCGGGCAACCCCCAGGGGAGAGAGGCCCACCTCCCGACCGAGGAGACTCAGGGCTTCCGCCGCCCCTTCGGGGTGCAGCTCCAGCTCACCGCCGAACTTCACGTCCGCCGGGATCCGCCCGAGGAAGACGTGCGCATCGGTCACCGTCGGAACGCGGCCACCGCGCCCGTACGAGACCGGTCCCGGGTCGGCGCCGGCGCTCTCGGGGCCGACTCGCAAAGCCCCTCCTCGATCGATCCACGCCAGCGATCCTCCCCCCGCGCCGACGGTGTGCCCATCGACCACCGGCACGGCGATCGGCCACGTGCCGAGACGGAAGGAGCGGGTCGTCGGAATCTCTCCCCCGGCGATGAGGGTGACGTCGGTCGAGGTGCCGCCCATGTCGAACGCGACCGACCCTGCTCCACCGCGCGACGCCGCGGCGACCACCCCACCGGCGGGTCCGGAGAGGATCGTGCGCACCGCTTGTTCCCGGAGACGCGCCCACGGCATCGTCCCCCCCGAGGACTCCATCACCGACCAGAGATCGGGGGGGAGGATCTCTCCGAGGCGAGCGAGATAGCGGTCCATCGAAGGAGTGACGGCGGCGCTCGCGAGCGCGGTCGCGAATCGCTCGAACTCCCGCGGCTCCGAGACGATCGCCGCCGATCGCACCACCGGAACCCCGAGGGGGGCGAGGGCCGCGGCGATCGCATCTTCGTGCGCAGGGTTCTCCGGCGAGTGCAGGAGGCCGATCGCGATCGCCTCCGGGGAGAGCGCGGCGACCCGATCGGGGAGCGCTGCGAGCTCCGCGGCATCGATCTCGGTCCACACCACTCCCCCCGGACCGATCCGTTCGCGGATCTCGAGTCGTCGTTCCCGGGGGACGGGGGGAGGATCGGGGAAACGGGTCGGGTCGTAGAGGCTCGGGCGATCTTGGCGGCCGATCTCGATGAGGTCGCGGAATCCCATCGTCGTCACCCAGACGAGCCGCGCCCCCTTTCCTTCGAGGAGAGCGTTCGTCGCGACCGTCGAGCCGTGAACGAGGCGTTCGGGGGGCGCGGAAAGGGTCGCGAGCCCCGCTCGGATCACGCGGGAGGGATCATCGGGGGTCGACGGGAGCTTCAGCACTTCGGCGTGGTCGCCGTCCACGATCAGGAAGTCGGTGAAGGTTCCACCGGTGTCGACCCCGACCTGTCGCACGACGACCGGCTCCCTTCGCTTGCGCTCCCGAGCGGGTCCCCCCACGATGCCGCGGCGACCGTGACCGCGTGCGAAGGGGGAACTCAGGATGCACGTCCACCAGTGTAGTCCGAGGAAGAGTGCATTTCCGATGAAACGCCCGGGACGATCGACCGGGACGGTCGGGGGGTTCGTCCTGCTCGCCGCGCTCGCCACGGGCTGTTTCGGCCCGGAGGTGCGGCCCGAGCCGACCCCCGATGCCGAATCGCTCTGGTCCCGCGCCGAGGGGGCGCGGCTCGCCGGCAGCCACGACGAAGCGGCCGATCTCTACACGACCTTCTACCGCTTCCACTACCAAGACCCGCGCGCCGGCGAAGCACTCCTCGACGCCGGTGCTGAGTTCCGCCTGGCGGGGCGCCCCGAGCGCGCGCGGGAGCACTTCGTCGCCGCCGCGGAGCGGAAGGACTCCCCGATCTCGGCCCTCGCCTACCTCCAACTCGGGTACCTCGAACGCTCCGAGGGACAGCACGCGGCCTCCGCGATGCGCTTCGGCGACGCCGCGCGGTTTGCGATCGACGAAGAGACCCGAGCGGAAGCGCTGCTCGAGGCGGGGATCTCGCTCCAGAAGGCGGGAGCGTTCAGCGAGGCGCATCGCCCTCTCGCGGCTTGCGTGAAGCTCGAAGAGGTGGCCCCGAAGCACGCCGCGGAGGCTCGGATCGCCCTCGCTCAGGAGCCCTTCTTCACTGTGCAGGTCGGGGCATTCTCCCAGGATTCGCGCGCCGGCGACCTGGTCTCCCGCCTCGCCGCCGCCGGATTCCCCGCTGAAATCCGAGCTGTCACGACGAACGGGAACCTGCTCCATCGGGTCTCGAGCGGGCAATTCTCCCGTCGCCCGGAGGCCGATGCATACGCGTTACGGATCGGGCGAGAACTCGGTCTCGATGCGATAGTCCGGCCGTAAGCGCGGCACTGACCTGCGGAAGAGAGTCCCGATGCGCGGACGAGACCGAGGAAACGTCGTCCTCTCGATCATCACTCTCATCGTGCTCGTCACGATCGCAGGGGGTGCGTTCGCCTGGTTCTATCTGCGCGCACCCAGCCCACCGACTCCCGCCGAGACAGCTACCGGTGGAGCGCCGGTAGGATCGAGCGATGGAGCCGATCGCGGGGAGACCCCCGCCCCGGGAGGGGACCCGATCGAGAATCCCGGCGACGGCGGTGCCACCGCCGAAACGATCCTTTTCCCTGGAGTGGTGTTGGACGCGCTCGGGACCCCGCTCGCCCGCGCGAAGATCTCATCGGGGCCATTCCCGTCGAAGGACGAGATCGTCGTTCTCACCGATGATCGCGGTGTGTTCGAGATCTCGCTCCCCGCGGACGCCTCGCCGATGGTGCGGATGGAAGCGGCCGGACACTACTCACAGGTGGTGGAACTGGAGCGAACTCCAGATCTCCCCTATCTGCTGTTTCTCGGCGGAGCGATCCGCGGCGTCGTCCGCGGACCTCGGCGAGCGGAGAGCGGGGAGGTCGAGGATGCCCCGGTCCCCTCGGTTTCGATCGAGATCGCCGGCCGCGAAGGGTGGTTCCACGAAGTGACCACCGACGCCGACGGCAAGTACGCGGTCGTCGCCCCGCCGGGCGCGGTCGTCCTCACCGTGCGCTCCGCGGAGTTCGCCGACGAACGGCTCCTCGATGTCGAGGCGATCCGCGACGGGGAAGTCGTACGCGACATCTTGCTCAGGCCGGGGGTCCAAGTGGACCTCACCGTCTCGGGCGACCAAGAGATGGTCGCGGGCGCCCACGTGCGAGCCCTCACCGATCTCGGTCAGGAAGGGGAGGGGACCACCGACGGAGTCGGAAAGCTGACCTTCGCCGGGCTGACGCAAGGGAACGGTCGACTGGTCATCGTCACCCCCGGATACCAAGCGGAACTCCACTCGCTGGTGCTCGGCGACAACCGTCTGTTGATCCGCCGCTGGGTGACGCTACAGAGGAGTACACCTTTCACCCTCGAGGTCGTCGATTCCGCGGGAGATCCGCGTCCGGACGCGAACGTGCGGATCCGTCTCGACCAGATCGACCTCGTCACCGCGTCGGCCGGCGACCTGCAGGCTCTCCAGGTCCTCGGCCCGGATCGCACCTATTCGATCGAGGTGGTCGCGCCCGACGCGCCACGCGTGCAGGTCCGATTCCGTATCCCGACCGACGGCCCACCGTACCTGCGCGTGATCTTGCCGAAGGGCGGGCGTTTCCGCGGGCGGGTGGTCGATGCGCGCGATCGACCGGTGGCGGGAGCTGGGGTGTTGATCTCATCGGTCGCCGGCAACGAGGCGCATCTGGGTCCCCCCCGGCTGACCTCCACCGCGGCGGATGGCTCGTTCCGCACCGAGCTCTTCGCACCGGGTCCGTACCGCGTGCAGGTCCATCACCCCCGACTCGGAAGAGTAGGAGTCGATACGAAGATGGTCGAGGGGGAGGATCAGGATCTGGGAGCGATCCAACTGGAGGCGGGCTCGCCGTAGGGCTCGGCGCGACCCCCGCGATCATCGGGACCGTCCCCCGAGAAAGTGCGCTACTCCACCCAATCCGCGATGAAGACATTCGTCTCCCCGAACTCGCGGTTGTGGCGGTTCGAGCACCAGACGATGGTCTTCCCGTCCGGCGAGAACATCGGGAAGCCGTCGAACTCCTCGGTGTAGGTGATGCGCTCGAGCCCGGTGCCATCGATCTTCACCGAGTAGAGATCGAACTCGCGCCGCTGCTCGTCCCCGACGTTCGAACTGAAGATCACCCGTTTCCCATCCGGATGGAAGAACGGGCAGAAATTCGCCGAGCTGTTGTCGGTGAGAGCGACCACGTTCGAGCCATCGGCATCCATCATGTACACATCGAGCTTCGAGGGGCGGATCAACCCCTGTTCGAGAAGGCGCTGATAGTCGGCGAGCTCCTCCCCCTCGGGGTGACGGGCCCGATAGACGATCTTCTTGCCGTCCGGGGAGTAGAACGGACCGCCGTCGTACCCGGGGGTCGAGGTCAGTCGCCGGACGTCGCTCCCATCCGGCTCCATCGAATAGATGTCGAGGTCGCCGTCGCGAGTCGAGGTGAACACGATCCGGCTCCCGTCGGGGGCCAGCGTCGCCTCTGCGTCGTACCCGGGCGACCTTGCGAGGGGGCGAAGATCGCTCCCGTCCACGGCGGCGATGTAGATGTCGTAGCTCTCGTAGATCGGCCAGACGTACCCGAGCGAACGGTCCGGTTCCGGCGGGCAGTTCGCGGCCGCGGCGTGGGTCGAAGAGAAGATGATCTGGCGATCCTCTGGATAGAGGAAATACGAGCAGGTGGTGCGCCCGGTGCCGGTCGAGACCAGTTTCAGGCCGGCGCCGTCGATCCCGATCGTGAAGATCTGATCGCACTGGTAGGGGGGGCGCTTCGACTGGAAGATCAGCCGCTTCCCGTCCGACGAGAAGTACGCTTCGGCGTTCTCCCCGCCGTCGGTGAGCTGGCGAATATTGGCAAGGTGTCTCTCCTCGGGGTGCGACTCGCGGGAGTAGGGCAATGGTCCGGGGAGCGAGGACTTCGCAGGACGAGACGTGGGCGGAGCTTGCGACGCCGTGGGGGACGCCGCGGGGGCCGCTTGGTAGTCGAGGCAACCGGTGACGAACCCGCAGACCAGAAGAGCGATGACGGCCGCAAACGGCAGTCTGGGGCAATCCGTGGCAGATGTTCGCATCGGCGGGCCTTTCTTCGGGTGCCGAGGGACGATAGTGTCGCAAAGTCGCCGAGGCCAGTCATCGCGGATGTTTTTTTCGAACGGAATCAGCACGGGTGATCCACACCGAAACGCTCGAGATCCACACTCACGGTGCGGGATTGCGCGAAATCACCGATGAGGTCGCTGGTGTCGTTTCGCGCTCCGGGACTCGGACCGGCCTCTGCTCGGCGTTCATCCTCCACACCAGCGCCAGCCTGCTGATCACCGAGAACGCCGATCCATCCGCCCGCCACGATGTCGAAGCCTGGTTCACCCGTCTCGCCCCCGAGAACGACCAGAGCTACACCCACACCGCCGAGGGGCCCGACGACATCCCCTCGCACCTGCGGGCGGCGGTCACCCGCACTTCCGAGACGATCCACGTCGACGAGGGGGCCCTCACCCTCGGCACCTGGCAGGGCCTCTTCCTCTTCGAGCACCGCGCGCGCCCTCACGTTCGGCGGATCCGAGTTCGGGTGGTGGGAGAATGAGCGGCGGCGGCAACCCCGTGGTGGGCCTCGCGCTCGTCGCCGCGATCGACGCCCGGCTGCGGAAGGCAGCCTTCGATCGCTTGGCCGCGCTCGGCTACCGCGTCGATGCCGTCGGGGATGCCCGCGGCCTGTCGCGCCGACTCGAGAAGGACCGCTACGCGCTGATCGTCACCGACGCGCTCGAAATTCCGGAGGTGGAGGGGACGCGGGTGGTGCGAGTCGATCCTCGGGTCGCCGATGACAGCAGCGCTCTCGGCCGCGCGATGTTCCCCGACCAGCCCGATCTGGAGCAGAACGAGTAGCGACTTGTTGGAAGCCTGTCAGAAGCCCGTAAAGAAGCCTGTAGTGTTGGGCGTGCGTACGGTTACTCTTCGACAACCTCGAGTCGCCCGCTCCCGCGACAACATGGTACCGCCATCATGACTTCGTACCACGCCCGATTCGATTGCTGATCTATCTCCAGCATGACGCGCTTCCCCTGAAGGCCAGGAAACGCCACTGCACGGCAGAAGTACGAAGAGGCGCCCCGGTTCTCAAATGGCATGAACGCGATGGCGATCGCAGGGCAACTCGAGCCATTCTGAAGCAAGACGATCGCGCCAAGGGCGACGACTCGGTGGCGGTCGCGCGTGCCGGGCATCCACCATGCGCTGCGCGTGAGCCACAGCGCAGAAAGTATGTCCGTGGCACCTACGTCGCTCTTCAAGACGGGAAGCCAGCAGGACAAATCGCTCTCGGGGTAGGGATCACGGATTGTTTCCGAGATGACTGCGCACTCGCCGTAGGGAGGAACCATGGAGAGCAACAGATCCGACAGCACGGGCTGTCCCCGAACGATCATTGTGGTTCCGGGTGGCGAGCTGAGGCTTAGACTGAAGGCGCGGTTGCTGCGGTGGACACGAAGACCGTGAGCAGCGAGTGCAGCGACGAGGATGAGGCCGACGAGACCGACACCCAGTCGCTTGGTCGCCCCGCTAGTCATGCGTCATGTCTGTCTCGTGCAGGATAGCCGCCCAACGGAAGAGTTGAACTCAACCGCTGCGAGGGAGACTGCTCATCGTAGAAAGCCCGGAGGATCTCCAGTACGCGAAGTTCTTCCTTCGTCAATTCACGTGCCACTTCGTGCACCTAGCTTTGGAAAAATGCCTAGAGTGACCGTCTACGCAATTGACTCTATGTAATCCGGCGGGAAGTCGAGCTTTCCAAGAACCGCCCGAAGCTCCCCAGCATATTCGGGATTTTCCTCATGGCGACCTGGTTTCTCCCTGAGGTTGTAACAGAGAGC
>JAQBGV010000136.1:0-3125 GCA_032128395.1 Planctomycetota bacterium
GTCTCGAGTGGGCAGGCATCGGGACACGAGGTGTAGATGAAGTTGATGACGACGACCTTGCCTTCGATCAGGTCATCGAAGAAGCGCACTTGCTTCCCCTCGTGGGTCGTCAGAATAACGTTGGGGAAGTAGTCCCCCCCCCAGATCGCCCCACCATGTGATGGCTTGGCGGCGGATGTCCTCGCGGTCTCGCCCTCGGAATCCGCGTACGCAGTGGTCGCGAGCCCAACGGACAACATGAAGCAGAGCAGGAGTGCACCTGCGCGATGGGGATGGGTGAGTTTCATGGTTACGGTCCTTCCGACCGTAGGGGTCGATGTCGCCTCCGGCATCCTTCGCGGGGGGGCGGGGGGGAGACCCAGAAGCGGGTCACCCCCCCGTCCTCACGAAAGCCCTAGGGGCAAGGTGCGTAGATCGGGCACGCGAGGCCGTCACTGGTCGGATCGTTTCCGCAGCCCGGATAAGGAGCGGGCGGGGGCGGACCTTGACTGAACACCGAGAACAGACCGTAGACCGCGTCGACCATGTTGAGCGACCCGTCGTCGTTCGAGTCCGCCGCATCGGGGCAACTCGGGAACACTCCAGGGCCGAAGATCGCGTTCAGGGTGTAGATGGTGTCGCTGATGTCTCGGCTGCCATCCGAGTTCGCATCACCGCGCGTGAACGCCGCGCTGCAACTCACGGTGGTGCAGATCGCCGGCAACGGTGCGCCGCACTCGTTGGTCGCATTCAGGCAGATCTCGTGGCTCCCGCTCGTCGGCAACGTGAAGATCGCAACGGTATCGACTTCCGACAGGTTCGCGAGCGGCGCCCCGTCGATCGTGAGCGAGAGCGAGCTGTAAGTCCCGTTCGGGGTGAAGGAAAGGCTGACCTCACAGGTGTCGAGATCGGTGGTCGCGATCAGGTCGCTCGGCGCGAGCGTAGTGCTGTCGAGAATCTGCACGGAGCACGAGGTCGGTGCGCACAGAGTCTCTTGAGTCATCGGCGTGAGCGTGACCGTGTGGATCCCCGGCCCCGGAAGGATGATCGTCTCCTGCAGCGAAGAGCCGGTCAGCATGATGTTCGGTGCCCCGTCCACCGTGACCTCGATCGTGTCGTAGAAGTCGTTGTTGGTCCACGTCACGAGCGCCGTGCCCGCACAAGCGTCGACCGGCACACAGGTGAGCCCCGAGACCGGGACCAGCGGGGCTGCGATGCTGATCGCGCAGCTCGCGGGGAGCAGGGACTGGCCAGCGGCGGCGGCCGTGAGCGTGTAGGTGTGCAAGCCGGGAACGCTCTGGAAGGTCGTATCGAGATAGCTCGCGGCCGACCCGGCGAGGAACGCGAGGAGCAGTCCGTCACGCTCGACGGTGATCTGGGTGTAGGTCCCGCCGTTCGACCAGAAGAGGTCGCCGAAGGCCCCGGTCACAGAGCAGTTGAAGCCCCCGATCCCCGCGACACCGACCCCCTGTGTGCACGAGATCGCGATCGAATTGACCAAGTTCGTGCGGCCGACCACCGTGTACTGGTTCGAACCCGCCGGGGCGTTGGTGTCTTGGAATCCAGACGCCGTGCCGGGAAGAGTGGCCAAGGGAATGCCATTGCGGAGCAGCTCGATGGAGTCGTACGCGTCTCCAGCGGTCCAGCTGAGGTCGACCACGCCGACGCCGGCTTGGCAGATGAGGCCGGAGACGGGCGCGGGGCTCACTGTGATCGCTGAGGTCGACGGCACCGAACCGACTCCGCCGACGATCGTGACCAGTTCGTAGATGACCGGTCCCGGTGTCACGGTGTGATCGACGAATCCCGTGGCCGTGCCGGCGAGGTTCGCGATTGCCGCGCCATCGCGTTGAATCGCGATCGAGTCGGAGATGGGCGGGTTGGTCCAGACTATCGAGACCCCATTCGGGATCTGCGTCGTCGACAACCCGCTCACGGGCGTTGGAGAGTCGTCGTCAGGGCCGCCGCTGCCGCTAGTATTGCCCGGCTCGCGCCAGGCGACCGCGTCGGCGACACTAGTTTCCGTAGTGCCGGTGTCATCCCCGGAGCGGAAGGTCGGCAGCGCGACGGTGTCGGCGTACCCGACTCCCTCCCAGGTGGGGATCGGGTTCGGCATCAGCAAGACTTGCCCCGGGTTCTCGATGTCCCACCGAAGCAGCATCGCGTGATCTTCGTGCTGCGTGTTGTGGCAATGCTCCATGAAAGTTCCTGCGAACTCGCGGAAACGAATCGCCATCTCGACGGAACCGGTGCTGTCGGGCTGAACCCCGATCCGGTAGACGTCCTTGCGAGCGTACTTCTCCCACTGCGGGGGCGCTTCCCCGCCGCGGCTGAGGATTTGACCCTCTTCGAAGTGCACGTGTACCGGGTGCGACCAACCGCCGCCACCATTCTCGATATGCCAGATCTCGAGCGATCCGAGACCATCGTCCCCGAGCGTCGGGGCGGCGGAGAGCCGTCGAAAGTCCGCCGGGTTTCCGCCGCCGCCGTCTACCTTCACGGTCCACGGTGCCTCATCGGTGCCGCTCGACCGACCGAAGGTGAACGTGCGGTGAAGCGCGTTGTCGAGTTCCGCCGCGGTCGGCTCGTGGCGATCGAGCAGCAGCAGGCCGCCCTCTTCGTAGTCGCTCGGATCGATGCTGTAGTCGGTCCCGGTGTACTCGTGCACCCGAAATTCGAGGCACTTCCCGACGCACGGATCGCCACCGACCCAGCGATCGGCTTGTCCGTCACCGTCGTCGTCTTCGGCCACTGCTTGATAGTTGCCGGAGACGATCTCGGAGAGGGGGATCGCCTGGCTCGGACGACGACCATCCTTGTGCTCGAGGGTATTGACGAAGTAGAGCTTGTCCCCCGGCTGGAAGTTGGAGAAGTCCACGATGATGTCGTAGCGTTCGGCGATCCCCTGGGTCGGCAGGACCGCGTTGTCGGTGCCGAGAGTCCCGTCGAAGCGGACGGTGTGCTCCATCAGGTTGCCGTCGTTGGCGACCATGTGGAACGGCACCGGGCTCCCGTACTGATCGACGAGGCCGATCTTGAGGTAGCGCGAGACCGATCCGTTGAGGATACGGAAGCGGTACTTGCGGGCGCGCACGTCGAGGTAGGGGTTGTACTGCCAGTTGGTGAGCAGGCGGTCACCCACGAAG